>JAZUFU010000134.1:0-51883 GCA_045640865.1 Acutalibacteraceae bacterium
GTGCCGTTTGATGAAACGCTCGCGCCCTCGGGGTCATAAACCTTTGTGGTTTTGGTTGTGTCGCTGATTTTGTCGGTAATTCCGCCGTCATCTGAGCTTGTATAAGTCTGAGTGAATGACGCGTCGGGGCTGTAGATGTAATATCCCTCAGGGAGAATTTTTTGGAGCTCGTCATAGTCTATCTCTACATTTGAGCCGACATCCTGTAAAACTTCCTGCAATTCACTCATGACAACTCTGTTATCGAATGAAACGCGGTTGCCGTTTTCATCAACGGGATTGCCGTTTTCATCAACAAGGTAAAGGTCGTAGCTTACTTTGATATTCTGATAGTTAACAACTATCTTACCGTTGTTGCCGAGTTCAACGACTGCGCCGCCGTTGTTATCAATGATTACATCTGAAGAATCGGAGGCTGTGCCCGTGATGTTGTCTGTCTTCGGCGTCTGCTTATTCACATCATCTTTAAGATAAGAGTGCATTTTGCCGTCTGACGGGTCTTTTACATTGTCATAATAATACGGGTTGCCGACTGTCGGTGTGAACTCAGCCGTTGCGATATCGTCCGTGCTGTTGGTGTAATAAGTCGCGGCTTTTGAATCGTCAGCAATACCAACCTTATAAACAAGACGAATCGGATCAGCATAAGAAAATGTTTCTTTTTCAAGATCGTGAACGATAACGGGAACGAGGTCGGCAGAGATATACCACTTAACCGTCTGAGTTCCGTCAGTGTTGGCAATAACCTCAACAGTAAGACCGTTAAGCGAGTAATTCTTGCCCGTGCTCGGCTCTGTAACTGTGTAGTTATAGCTGTAAACAATGCCGCTTGAGCCGTCCTCATTCACAACGGGAGCTGATGATGTGGGCTTGTAATTTGTTTTGTTATATACGATTGTCGGTGTGCCGCGAAGCTCCATGCCCTCGCCGATATTATCGGTGAAAATCATGGCGGCGTTGGCGGCGAAAATATCACCGTCAGTGGTGTGTGTTGTTGTTATCGCAACAGGTCTTGACACGCCTGTGATAGCTTTTGCAACATTTCTGAATGCCTGTGTAAGCTCCTCAGAGTCCATATCGCCCGACCATGACCAGTCGGCGTAGTCTGAATAGTCGGGGTCTGTTGAAAGAGCATTGAGCTTTTTGGCAAGGTCTGAGGGAATAGCTACGCCTGACTCGGTGTCCTCGCCGTCGCTTGTCGTATGCTTTGCGGCTTCCGCGATATTTTCCGCGCAGGGGTCAAGAACCGTCTGACCCATGATGTAGTCAACGCCCGGACCGATTGTGTAGAACAATCCGTTGCGGTTGCCGTTAAGGTCATAATACATATCATTAACATTTTTCTTGACCTTTAATGCAGTCTGGATAGTCCAGCATCCGAAATCCGCAAGCGAACCTTTGTAAACCTCATCGGTTGACATACCGTAGCCTACAGTTTTGCCGTTATCGTATGACAGCTTAAGCGGAGGATTGTTGATGTCGCTTGAACCGATTGTGGGAATACCGTCGGAAATAAGAACAACAGCGGGGATTCTGTTTTCTTTATTTTTGACAGCTTTTAACATATTCTCTGCTTCCTGCAAACCTGACTGCGTAAAAGTACCGTGGTTACCTGTTATCTGATAAAGAGAAGGCTTGACAATTTCACCCTTTGAGTTAATAAGGAAGTTTGTCGCCATAACATAAGGCAGTTCCTCTTTGCTTAATGTTACGCCGCCTGTTGTTTCGGAGTAGGTATTAGTGGAATAGGTTATGGAGCTTCCGCCGTTATAATTGATTGAGATATATTCATCACAATAGAAATTGGGCAGATTGCTTGTATCATCTGCTGACATACGCGCAACAGGAGACTCATACTGTGATGAAAAAATAACCATGACAGTATCATACCAGTTAAAGGCGTAATATGTTACACCGTCCTGAGTTGTCGTGATTTTTGTCATCTCTCCGGCAGTCGGAATATAATATGTCCCATCACCGTAACCCGGCCATTTTGTCTTTTTGGTAATGCCTGAAAGAGTTTTTGTTGAAGATGTTGTTTTAAGAGTGTAGGCCTTTCCTACAGTGCTCTGATAACCGTTAACCTGAGCCATGGCAGATTCAAAATCAGAAGTTTTATAGACATAATATGTTGTGCCTTTTCTGTAGATTGTGTAGCCGTTGGCTTCATCGGTTATATATTTGCCGTCCGCAACCGTGCCCAGAGATGTGCCTGAGGATGAGCCTGCGTTATATCTTGTTACCGCGCCTGCGGTGCTGATATAATAACGCAGCCTTGAGGTTGTGTTCGATGTGCTTGTTGTTTTGTTTGCGGGGTAGAAATATCTGTTGCCCGAGTTACTGCAAAGAGCCGTGGCAAGGGAGGTTAATGAAGGCTGACTGCTTGATTTTGCAACCATTACGCCGTCCCATGTGATGTAATCCGTCTGACCTTCGGGGAGCGTATATTTATCAACAGGAAGATAAACGCCGCTTTCGTGAAGATCCTCATTATAGGTTACAATACCGAATCTTGTTTCGGAGTCGGCCGCGTAAAGCTCTTTGATAGCCTCATTAAGAGCTTTTGCTGTTGCTTCACCTCGGCAGATTTCTTCGCCCGCAACATTAAATGCTCTCATTGAGCCCGAAGCGTCGATTACGAAAACAACATCGGGGTGAATCTTCTCCATTACTTCCGTTTCAACGGTTTCAACCAGCTGATAAGACTGACCGAGAGTTGAAAGAGCAACGGAAAATTCATCGTCTGCATAATTGTTATTCACGCCGAACTCGTCCATGCCGTAACGAACGGTTTTATCGGTGAGAATTTTACCGTCATCGCCCGCAACGCCCTTGAACTGACTTCTGAGGTCTGAGGTCGAGGGGTCGGCATTTGCCTGCTGAATTGTATTACCGCCTGTGCCGACATGGACGGTGAGCGTTTTAATCGCCGTGTCGTTAGCATAAACGGTTGCGGTGTAGCTGCCTTCTTTTGAGGTATCAACCGTATCGTTCCACTGAACGGATAACGCGGAATCATCAATTGAAAGTGTAACCGCCGCTGTGCTTTCGTTCGGTCTGTAAAGAACGGAAACAGCGTTCAGAACATCATTTTCGTTGAATGTTGAGCCTTTCTCAACATAAAAATCCTCTTTGCCGTTATATTTATAATATCCGCCGACTGAGTTGACCTTTTTATACGCGGTCTTTTTAAGATACGGATATACAGTCGCGTTGGTGGTTGTGCTCTTTAACACTGCGTATCTGTTGCCGTTTGAAGTGTCGTGCTGATAATTCAGGTAATAGCTGCTGCCGTATGTGCTTGCTTTATAGGCAAGTCTGTTGCTGCTGTAAGTCCATGAATTGCCCGTGCTTGAGCTGAAAGTAATATAATATGAGCTTGAACTGCCAGATACAACCATATACTTTGATGAGGCGGGATTCTGAAGATTCTTGCCGTTCCATGTAAGCTCAACATACTTATATGTGTCGCCTGTTTCGTCAACAATAAAATCGTTTGACATTGAAGTGCCGTTTTTATCTGCGGCATAGTTTGAGAAATCAGCAGTTCCTTTTTCGATAACCTCAGATGTGGTGAAAATATAGTCATCTTTATCAGGTCTGTAAATCGCGTAATAGTGCTGATTGTCAATATCTACAAGATATGTGTTGCCGCTTGTCATTGACGACTGACGCTCATAGACGGTAACAGGCTCGTAGCCTGTGCCTGCCGCGTAAATCCAGCCGTCCGCCGCCGATGCCAGAATGCCGAGCGGTGCTGTGCTGAGCACCATAAGGGTGCAGAGCAAAAGTGATACAATTTTTCTGATTGGTTTTTTTCTTTGCATTGTTATCTCCTCCGTTTTATTTTAGTGAATTTTTCCGTATTGGTGAATCGGGTAAATCATGAGCTGAAAAAGTTGAGCACATCGAGCGGTCGGTGGTAGCATATCTGCGCGTAGGGAGAGTGTGAGTTCGGATTAACAATGTCAATGCCGAAACCCGATTCGTCCTTGCACTGATAAGAGAAAAATGTAAGCCCCGACTGCGTGTCGTAATAATAGCACGTTGTTTCAGAATAATTGACAACGCCCACTCCGCTGCCTGCGGAGCCGCACGCGCCCGCGACGAACCCGTTAACCGACATATCCTGAATAAATGCCGCAGGCTTTTCGTATGTTTTTTTCATTTTCTGTCTCCTTTTGCATATTCGCATTGTTTTTGTATTTTTTTAAGCACGACAAATAACCGTGTATATTTATAAACAAAACTAAGCTATTTTTCTTAAATTGAAAATAAACCTTATTTTGTGTTTTTTTGAACACTTGCTGCATAGCTGTTTATTATTATAACATCTTGTCTAACATTGTCAATAAATATCAAGAAAAAAAGCGGCGGTAAACTATGGAAGTAAAGTTTACCGCCGAAGATTGAAAATTTATGTAAAATCGACCAACGGGACGCCCGGGAGGTCGTCCCCTACAAGCATGATTTGAGCCGTGCGGTTGTAGGGGGCATTCACGAATGACCGGGACGGAAGATTTAGCGAAAACAAAACGCGGGAGCGCAATGCGCTCCCCTACAAGCAGAATTTGAAAATCATTCACATTTTTTGCAGGGGCGAACTGTGTTCGCCCGCAGATTTACGGCAAATTTCAGACAGAACACATACCGTGAAAAAGAATAAAACAAAGCCTCCGCATCGTCCTCAAAATTAAAAATTATCGACAAGTTGCCCCGAATATAAAAAACGGAAGCATAAGTGCTCCCGTATAATCAGATAATTTCAAATTTTTCGAGCTGGGCGATGAAGGCGTTATAATCGTCCTCGGCTGTTTTTTCGTCAACATCGAACTCCTCAAGGAGTCCGCTGATGATTTCGGGCTTCTCCTTCCCCTGCTCGATGCCCTCAAATATTCTCGCTCCGCTTTCGGTCAGATAAAACAGTCCGTTGAAAATATCCACCGTTTTGCCCGTGGGCACGAGAATGTACTCGTCGCATATTTTTCTCAGATAAAGTTCCTTTTTAAGCTTCATTTTTTATCCTTTCCGCAAGTTCGAGGATGTATTTTTTACTCGCTTTGCTGAACTCGCAAACATAATCCGAAGTTTTGTTGAATTTCCCTGTTTCGCTCTTGCACACCGCCGCGCACATCGGGCATAGGTTTTTATATGAACACTCAACACATTCTGCAGGCGTTTTGATTGCCTCGGCGCTGCGCTTCACCTTTTCCCAGCAGGTCTGAAAGCCGCCGTCAAGCACATCATAATCGCCGACAGAGAACATTCCGCAGGCGTTCATTTTGCCCTTGTAATTCACCCAGCAGCCCGACGAGCCCGCCCTGCACTGCATCTGCTCGCCGTCAGCTCTTGACGGGTCAAAGCAGCTCTCGCAGTCGTTAAGACAGCCCTTTTCAAGCTCCCCGGCTCTTTTGAGAAATTCCTCTTTGCCGAACCGCATAACATCGTACTCGGCGCGCCAGAACGCGGCTTCGTCCGCCGTGAATCGTGCGGGATTTTCGCCGATAAGCCCGTCGTTTCTGCGGACGGGAGGGTACATATAGGTCGTAACCTTGGACTGAACGCCCAGATCGGCGGCAATTTTTAACATATCCTTTAAATCGCCGCAGTTATACGGGGTTATGCTCATGTTCAGCTTGACCTGAATCCCCGAATCAACCATATTTTTTATATTTTTATACACAATGTCGAAGTAATCGCCGCCGCAAAGCCTGCGGTAGGTTTCGTTGCTCGCTCCGTAAAGCGAAATATTAAGCCTTGCAGGAGGGTCGTTTTTGAAGAACTCCGCCATTTCGCCCGTGATGAGCGAAGCGTTTGTGTTTATGGAAACGAAAAGTCCCATTTTTTTCATTGAAGAAAAAATCTGCGGAAAATCCTTTCTCATAAGCGGCTCGCCGCCCGTTATCAGCACAAGCACCGCACCCGCGTCTCTCGCCTGACGGGCAATATCAATCCACTGCTCAGCGGTCAGCTCCTCGGACGCTCGTTTGTTGCAGTCCTCAGAGTGAATGTAGCACATTTTGCAGTTGAAATTGCACCGTGAGGTTATCTCAAAGCTGACGCTTGCGGGTATGCCCATTTCGCGCGCCTTGCTGTGAAGATAATTGATAATAAAGGGTTCGCCCGAAGGCAGGGTTTTTCTTACAACATCGCTCATAGATTTATCCTTCAATAATTTTTTCAAGCTCGCATACCGCGCCCTCATCGGGTCGGCAGCTCAGCGCAAAGCTGACTCCGCACGCCGCCGCTTTTTCGCTTATATCAACGGCAAGCCTGTTTTCAAGAGGGTTTCTCGGCTCGTATGAAGTGCCGCTGAGGAACACCGAAAAGCTCTCGATAGCGGAAAGCCTGCGGCAATTATTCTCTCTGCTCTGCGAAAGGGAAACAACCGCCCTCACCCGCGCTTCGCGGTTAAGCGCGATATCCGACGAGCCGCAGAAGGGCACGCCGCACGCCGTAAGCACGCCGTCCTTGATTTTCAGCGCGGCTCTGTCGCCGTTGACGATAAGGGCGTTTCTGTATTTCTGCCACAGAAGAGCCTGCGTTGTTTTGCCGATTCCGCTCTTCCCCGTGAAGATAATCGCCTCGCCGCCCCCGGTAATCACAAACGACGAATGAAACAGAATCACGCCGTTCTGGAGGAGAAGCGATGAAACATTCAGCGACTTGAAAAGCGTTGAATCTCTCAGCTCGTGGAAAGGCTCAACCGTAAGGTCAAGATTTCGGCTGTCGTTTTCCCGTTCAAGGCAGGAATAGCGGATATAGCCGTCATTCGGCGACGGATAAGCCGAAAAAAGCTGAGTTTTGCCGACGCTCTGATACAAAGCGGCTGTTTTTTTGTCATAGACAGCCGTGCCGTCCGCTTTGGGGAGCGCGCCGCTTTTTATTTTTACATAATAATCGGCGGCTTCAGAATCCGAATAAAACGGAGGGTAGAACTCCCCGTCCTGTATTGATGCTTCGCTGTCAACCCGAAAGGAAATACCCGCGAAGCTGTATTTTTTATTCACCATAAGTTATAAATAAAACTTCCGAGCTGTCCTTTGAAAGATGAGCCGAGGGATGCTGAGACAGCGCGCCTTTTTTCATCGGTCCGAAGTTTATGCGGTAGGTTATGCCGCCGAGACAGCCCGACGCGTCCCTGTTTTTATAATAAACATAGACATCATTTTCAAAATCTCTGTCAGAAATATTTTTGAGATTCATTATGCCGTCGAAGCACTCGAAGCTGAATTTGTCCTTATACAGGGACGGTTCAGTTCTGTATCCGCACGACTCAATGACTGTGAAAGACTTTTTCGATATGTCTCCGCTGACGGGCTTTTTGTCTTTTTCAAGCACAGTAAGCGTCATGCCCGGCATAAGAGCCGTAACGAAAAAGTTATAGATGTTTCCGCCTGCCTCGACCTCGATTTTCATAAGCTCGTAGGCATTGGCGGTGTTGTTTTTAATTTTAATCGCCGCAACGCCCTTTACATCGGCGTCGCTTCCGTCCTCAACATATTTGCCGTCAAAAGCAAAAAAGTCAAGAAACTCAACCTCGGAGGAGACGCTTTCCGTCTCGCTCTCAATCTCAATCGCCGGCTCTTTCTCACCGCCGCAGGACGGAAGAATGAACAGCATTAAAAGGATAAGAACCGCACAGAGCGTTCTTTTAAAAATGTTTTTCATTTTTTCTCCTGTTTTTACAAAAAATGCAAAAGCTCCGCTCTGCTCAAAATCTCCCTTGCGGGAAGGGAGATTTCGGGCATGGAACTGTTTTTAATTATGATGAGAATACGTTATTGTCCGCAAAGGGAACATGATAGCAAATCATATCGGTGATTTCGGGTGCGTATGACTCGCAGTTCTCGCGGTAGATAAGGGTATAGGGAAGGTCATCGAGCTTAATGGGGCAAACATTTGCGTCGTGGCTCGCCTTGAGCTCGCAGTCAGCGCAGAAGTCTGTGGATAAGCTTACATCGTGGAATTCGATTATCGGTTTAATGTACTTCTTTTTCATATGCTTGTAAACCACCTTATTATTGATCTGAAATAGTCAATCACTATCTCGAAAAGACTTCTGAGCACTCTGGTAAGCGGCTTTCTGCTGTCGTCCTTTTCGGATACGCCGTCGCTTATCTCCTGAGCTGTAAGTCTGTGGTCGCCTTTTTTGATTATTTTCTCTGTATTCCCGTTAATATCCGTTACGGTCATGGTGTAGGTCGCCGTTTCGTAATTATAGCCGATATAGAATGTATAGGAGAATGTTCTTGTGCCGTCGCCGTTGTCCGTGAACTCGGTTACGGTGTCGGTACCTATTGCTATCTTGGCTATATCGGACGGAGTTCTGACATAGAGCGTACCCTCAACCTTATCGTCGTCTGTGCACTTGATGTACTGAGTCGTGATGTTCGAGGTGTCAACACTTGTGTCAACATAATCGTCCATATTGATTATGAATCTCTCAACGGCGTCCTCACCGAATGTCGCCGCATTCTCATCAGTTGTCATTCTGATAAGAGCCTTTGACTTGTCTGAGTAGTTGTCGAATGTTACCTTGAAGTTTGTCAGCGATACGGTATCCTCTGAGTTATTCATGATAACGATGGGATAAAGAGTTCTGTAGGTTGCCGTGCTGCTGTCTGCCGAGGTGATAACGGGGCTTACTATCATGTCGGTAGAACCGTCATAAACGATAATGTACTTGCCGCCGTCCTCAAGCTCGTCTGTGCTGTTGACTCTTGTGTATGTTCCCGTTCCGTTGGGTTTGTAGATGTAGAACGATGCGCTGCCGTAATCCGAGCCGACAACAACGCCGTTATATGCGAATGAAAGCTCTGTGCTGTCGGTGAAGGTGAACAGACCGTTGGTTGATTCAATTCTGAAAGAGT
This sequence comes from Acutalibacteraceae bacterium, assembly GCA_045640865.1. Classification (GTDB taxonomy): domain Bacteria; phylum Bacillota; class Clostridia; order Oscillospirales; family Acutalibacteraceae; genus CAG-488. The sequence goes on from JAZUFU010000134.1 coordinate 8,874, forward strand.
CGCCTGTTCCCGCCGCCGCAAGAGAAGCAACAATGCCCGACGCCTCTGTTCTTGTAAGAGTTACGCCTGCGCCTGAGCCGTTGCAGAGGTTCCAGCCGCTGCCTGTGTTTTTGAATGTCCATTCCTCCGCCTGATGGTCGCCCTTGATTGTCTGCGCGCCGAAGCCTGTTGTTTCGGTGGATTTAAGACCTGTATGGGAAACTGTGGAAAGAATTGACTCATTCCATAAGAAAGCGTTTGTGATGTTGTAATATCTCGGTGCGCCGCCCTTGACTGTAATCTTTTCGGGGCTGCTCTGAGCTGAGTTCATTACAAGCACGCTGCCCTTTGCCTCACCGTCAACAACCTTCATGCCGAGCTGAATTGACGCAGGAATTTCGTGGCATCCGTCAAGCTGGAGATAGAACGCGATTGCCTGACCCTTTGTAAGGTAAAGCTCGTTGTTGGGACCTGCTTTGAGGAACTTGTCGTAAGCGTCCGCAACGCCTGTGCTGAGCTTGTTGATACCGTCTATGAACATAGCGCCCGGATACATCGTGCCGTATCTGTTAAGTCCCGAAGGTGTTGTGCTCAGCTTATAGAAGTCGTTTGCCGAGATGATGTTGGAACGAAGCTCGATATACTTGATATCCGCCTCGGAATCCTGCTCATAAACCTTGGCTATCTTTTCCTTGGGTGCTGAGCCTGCGGGGTCGTAAATTCTTACGCCGTCGATGTAGAAGTCGTAGTTGCCTCTGTTCTGAGGATCCATCCATTTTGAATACATCGGCTGAACAACAACATTGTATGTGCCGTATTCAAGCCCTCTTGAACGGATAACGGGTATCTGATACAGCGCGCCGACCGCGTCGGTATCAGCCGAGAAGCCCTCGCCGCTGTCAAAATTGTAGCCGTAATATGTCTGAACTGAATAGTTCTGAGCGAGATTTCCGCTTTCGTCAAAGACCTGAACGAGCGCGTAGCCTGTCGCGTTCGAGGTTACGCTGAACAGATCGAAGCCTGTTCCTCTGAATGTGAACTGCGCCTTGGGCTGTGATGAGCCTGACTGCGGAGTATCGGGTGTTACGGTTGTGTATTTCGCCGTGCCGAGTGAATGTGTTACGGTTGTGTCGTCATAAATTGAGTCGTAGCCATATACGTTGTTGAAGTCGATATCCGAGAGGTTGAATGTGCCCGGTCTGTCCTCCGCCTGTGTGGCATCGGCCTTTCTTGTGCCCGATGTTTTCCACTGGCTTGAGGGGCTGAATGTGAAGAAATCGTCCTCATAGTAGATATTCTGCGCGGGATAAACGGTTATTGTGGAGTAGTAATACTTGCCGTCAAGGATAACCTCGTAGTAGATTATGTCTTCCTTGTCCATCTGCGCGTCTGTGGGTGTATATGTTACCTTGGTGCCGTTAAGCGAAACCGTGCCATGGTCATAAGTAAGATTCTTTGAGGGATTTGTGAGCTGTGAGCTGTCATAGCTCTCGTTGTTAAGAATAACGCCCTCGGGAAGAGTCTTGCTGATTGCGTTGATTGTTGTGCCGTCGGGAATGCTCATATCGTTTTCAAGAGCTGAAATCTTAACGGGCAGACCGTAGTCGATAACAACCGCATCGGGGATAACCGACGGAACAAGCAGAACGCCGAACGCGATGTGCGTATTTCTGTAGTCCTTTACATTCGGAACAATGCCGTCCTTGTTGTAAAGCGTGCCCGAATCATAGAAGAATGTTGAGGTTGAGCCGTTGCCCTCCGCGGTCTGCTTTTCGTCGTAAATCGTCGCGCGGCTCGGCGTTGTGCCAGAGTCAATCTTCAGAACATATTTCGAGTCGGGGTTGTAGAGAATGTAGCCCTCGGGGATAACGTCCTCAGCCTTGATTTCAGCGCAGGTTTCAATGGTGTTATTGAGAAGAACCTCGCTTGTCTGAATATTGCCGACGAGAACTCTGTTTGCAAAGGGAACAACCGTGCCTGCCGTGTTTACGGGCATACCGTCAGCATTTACAAGGTAAAATTCATAAGAGATACACGCTTCGTCCCACGCAAGCTTGGGTGAAATTGTGTCCTTATGGCAGGGATGGTCGAGATAGTTGGTGTAATAAAGAACTGCCGAATCGTTTGTCGGATATACGCCCGAGGGACGGGTACCCTCCATTGAGCCTGTGAGATAAACATCGTATGAAAGCACATATTCAAGCTCGGCAACAATACCGATTGTACTTACGAAGGTCTCGGGCTCAATGGTGATATCCATGATGCCGTCGCCGTTCGAGTCGGCGTCAACAGGCTCGGTGTTGAGGTTGTAGGTAAAGGTCTTTGCTCTGATTACGCCGTCATGGAGAATGTTGCCGCTGATCTTGTTGGAGTAAGCCTCAGTGCCGTCGGCGTTAAAGGTTACAACCTCTTTTATGGTGGATTTGCCTGTTCTTGTGCCTATCTGATTATATTCCTGAATAATGCCCTGTCTGTAATCGTTTATGGTGTAAAGCTCATACTCTGAGAATACGATTGAGGGAGCAGGGTTGAGAGTATAGCTTGTGCCGTTCTTCATGTAGTGATTTGACATCATCAAATCGTAGCATGAGCCCATTGTATCAACGAAGTAAGCGTTGGTACCCGCCTGCTTCATGGAGTTTACGATTTCGTCAAAGGCGAAATCAAGCTGTTCACCTGAGTTGGCGTTGAAGTAGCAGCCTTCGCTTGCCATGTTCTGAAGAACATACTGCATGGTGTTTCTGCCTATCTCATGGTCTCTTGTAAGGCAGTAGCCGATTGAATACATCTTTGCGCCGAGACCCTTTACTGTGTGCATGTAATCGTCGGGTACGCCGTCGCCCGTAACATCAGCGTCGCCTGTTATATTGGTACGGTCAATGATTACATAATCCTGGTCGGGGTCGCCCTTGATAGCTTCCGCTGTCCAGTGCTTGTTGCCGTAGCCGGGGTAGAAATATGCGTGAGACTGGCTGTTATAGCCGGGGAAGTTAGTGTAGTTACCCTGAAGGTAAGTGTTCCAGTCGGGGTCGCTCGAACTACTGCTTATCTGGTTATACTGCCACGGCGAGCCGTCCGACATGAAAATAACATACTGGTCGCGGATTTCGTTATTCGCTTCGTTTCTTGTCTTTTTGGCAACAAGAAGGTCGTAAGCCTCCTCCATTGCGCGGTCGTAGTTGGTACCCGAAAGGGTGGTGATTGTTGTTGTGTCAAAATCCTTGAGGGACTGAGCTGTAACGAAAGCATCCGCCGTGTAGTCCTTGGAGCCTGTATATACCTGTGAGCGGTCGGCTGTTCTCGTAGCGGAGTTGACAATACCCGTAAGGTTTATATCGTTCTGACGGTCAATCTGTGTGTAGCTGTTGAAGTCGCAGATTGCAACATCAATATCACGGGGATTGCCGCTGATGTCGAGCGAATTAAGGTCGTCAATAATATTGTCAAGCGACTCGTGAACAACATCAATTCTCTGCTTGATATTTGAAACCTGATACTGCGTAAGACCTTCAATAAGATTGCCGTCTATATCGTACCAGCTTCTGCTGCCGCTGTCTTCGCAGAATACATCGCGTCCCTGATACTCACCCATTGAGAAGGTCATTGACGATGATGTATCAATAACGAAAACGATGTCGATACCCGGTGTCATTGGAACACCTGTTGCGGAAAGCTGAACTCTCGCAACGCCGTTGTTGGCGAAGTCCGCGGATTCCGCTGTTTTGTTTACTCTGATTGAGCCGGGTTCGGGATACTCGGGATAGTCATTCTTGCCGATAACATGGAGAATGAAATTGTTTGTTACAAGATGACCGAGGTATGTAACCTTGAGTCCGCTGTAGCTTCCAATTGTATTAAGGTCATAATTGCCGTCGAGCATTGAAACGGTTATGGGCTTGAGCTCAGATGTGCCGTCTTCATACTCAATCTGAATATACGCGCCTGTTGAAGCATTGACCGAGGACTCAACATAAACTGAGCCGTCCGCATTGACAAGGCTTACATCGGTGATTGAACGGGGCTGAACAACCGTTACGGTGAAAGTGCCGATGTCAACGCCGTTGACGCTTATTATAGCGTCATAAGAGCCGACTGTGTCGTTGTCAAAGCCGTCCTTCCATCTTACAGATACCTGTGAGTTGTTAAGAGTAAGGGTGTTTTTAATGATATTGCCTGTTGTGGAAACAACATTTACCTTTGTGTAATCCGCGATTGAGTGAATGTCAAAATTATCGCCCGCGTAGATTGCGCAGCCCGTGCTTGTAAGAGCGTAGGAATCGGGAGACTCCTGTCTGTAAAGCACAAGTCTGTTGGTGGCAGTGTCAAAGCCGCCTGTTGATACACCGAGTGTACCGGGGTTGATTGTGCCGTAGTCGCTGAGGCTGTATGTGCCTGTTGACTCGCTTATTGTAACCGCGTCGGGATAAGCTGAGCTTGACTGAATTTTAAGCTCCTGACCGGCACCGAGGCTCGCGCTCGTCTGAGCTTCTCTTGAGCCGAGTCTGATATAGTTGCCGTTTGCCGTGCGGATTGTGTAAAGATTGTTGACGGTGTCAACCGCTTCAATTGTTACAACGCACGGATTGTCGCAGGTTATGACGGTATCGTTTTCCAAAAGGGTGTAATTGCCTGTACCCTGAAGACCGCCGTTGGTCGCCGCAGTACCCGCGAAAACGAACGGACCGCTTCCTACATAGATAACATATCTGCCGTCTTCAATATACTGACCGCTCTTTGCGGGGGTATATTTTTCGTACTTGCCGCCTACAGTGTCAAGAACTGTGAGCAGGAAGTTTCTTGTGAGGGTTTTGCCGTCAATCTTAACGGTAAGACCTGCGTATCTGCCAGGAGTTGTAAGGTCAAAATTGCCCGAGAGCATATCAAGCGTTATGGGCACGATTTTACTCGAGTTGTCTTCATAAATAACCTGTGCCGACGCGCCTGTTTCCGCGTTTGCGGGTGAATAAACATAAACAGAGCCTTCGTTTTTAAGAAGAATCGCGTTCTTGACGGGATATTCTCTGCTGACAGAAACATCAACCGTGCCTATCTGATAGCCGTTATACTTAACGGGAACAGAATATGTACCCTCCGCACCTGTGTTAAGACGGGTGAAATCAAATGAAATGTTGCTGCTGCTTCTGTTGGCAATCGCCGCGGCGGTGCCGGTGGACGATGCGCTTGTATAAACCTTGAAATCCTCAGACGCTCTGATTGCCGCCTCAACCTCGGCACGGTCTGAGCCGTAGTCAATCTCAACAAGGCAGTCATCAAGCCAGCCCCATAAGTCGGGTGTTTCGATTGTCTTTTCGGGGTCGCGGTCAAAGGTTACAACAGTACCGTCCGCATTGCCCGAGGGAACGCTTACCTGCTTGTAAAGCCAGAGAATGCAGGGTAAATCCTCCTCATAAACGAACTCGTGGTCGCTTATTGTCATGTAGTAGGGAGTTCCGTTATAGGTGAATCTGAAGAAATATGAGCCGATTGAATCGGTGCTCTGTGTTACCGTGAACTTGCTGTTTGCAAGATTGGTTACGGCGCTTAAATTGGAGCTGTTCGTTCTCAGGTACGCCATGCCGTTGTCCCACTTGATTGAGCCGCCTGTGGTCGCGCCGAATGTCCAGTTCATGTTGCCGTTGCCGTATTTTTCGGCAGGGATTGTGATTGTCTGATAAACCGCGTCCGAACCGCTTGAGGAAGGATTGGAGCGGTAATTCGTCAAATCAAACACGCCGACAGATGAGCCGTTATAGCTCAGCGCGTCGGGAACAAGACGGGAAGTAATGATATACTTCGCGCCGATTTCGATTCCGTCTGTATCAAGCTCGTAAACATAGGAATTATCCGCGTCAGTGCTTGTATGATAGAGCTTTAACGGAGTGGGGTCAGCCGTAAGAGCATATCCGCCCGAGGAGGCGTTGTAGTAAAGATAATTGCCCTTTGTGCTCTCAATATAAACTGAGTCAGATGAAATCGGGGTAATAAGGAATTTGTTTGCGCCGTCAGCGGTAATCTTAACGGGTGAAGTGAACGAAAATGAACCGTCGGAGTTTTTGGCAAATGTCCATTTCGTCGCGCCCGCAAAACCAGAGGCGCAGTTAACCGCGCTCAGCGATGAGTTGATGTAGCAAAAGGCGTAGTTGCCGTCGGCAATATAATAAGTGCCTGCCTCAACATCTTCATAGCCGTACTCGGTCTTGAAATGAACGGGAGTCCACTCAAGGCTCGCCGCAAACGCAGCGAATGAGCCTGCCGCGGTCGGCAGAATCATCAGTACCGCAAGAAGAACGGATAAAAACCTTTTGCTGTGTGTCCTGAAAGCATTTCTCATTTTTATCAGCCATCCTTTTTCCTTTTTTTATAGTAAAAACTGCAAAGCAAAATATAAAATTACCCATAGTTACAGTTGTAAAAATTATATACCAAAACCATTGAAAACGCAAGAGATTTAATAAATATAATAGATTTTTATTCAACTTTACAAAAGTTACTTTATTATGCAAATAAATATATTTATTATGTTTATTTTTTGCTGAGATTTCGACAGGTTTCAATAAAATATCTTGCAAAACCGGACAAAAATTTGTATAATATTTTTGGGAAAACATTTTTCCTAAAAACGCTCAAAAGAGATGATTTATATGAAAAAAGAGCTTTATAACGCCTTTCTGAACATTCTTAAAGAGGAGCTTGTGCCTGCCATGGGCTGCACCGAGCCTGTTGCCGTGGCCTACGCGGGCGCGCTGGCAAGAGAAACTCTCGGCTCTGTGCCCGAAAAAGCAGAGCTTTATGTCAGCGGCAACATAATAAAGAATGTCAAAAGTGTTGTCGTCCCCCACACGGGCGGCAGAAAAGGACTGAAAACCGCGCTCGCCGCAGGTATTCTTTTCGGCGAAGCGGACAAAAAGCTTGAGGTTATTTCGGGCATTGACTCGGACATCACAAAAGAGCTTGACGGATACATAAACTCAGCCGACATTGAAGTGAAAAAAGCGGAGTCGGATTTTCCGTTTGACATCGGCGTAAAGGTTGCTGAGGGAAGCGAAAGTGCATTTGTGAGAATTGTTCACAGGCACACGAATGTTGTTCTTATAGAAAAGAACGGCGAAGCGGATTTCTCGAAAACCGCCGAAGCGGATGGTGAGGACGAGCACGAGGACAGAAATCTCCTCACGGTCGAGCGAATTGTCGAATTTGCAGATGAGGTTAAAATTGACGATGTGAAAGCAATACTTGACAAACAGATAGAATACAACACCGCCATAGCAAAAGCAGGTCTTAACGGCGGCTACGGAGCGGAGATAGGCAAAATCCTGCTCAACTCCTACGGCGGAAGCATTCACAACAGAGCAAAGGCGTGGGCGGCGGCAGGCTCCGACGCGAGAATGAACGGCTGCGAAATGCCCGTTGTCATAAACTCGGGCAGCGGAAATCAGGGCATAACCGCGTCAGTTCCCGTAATCGTATATGCGAGAGAAAACGATATTTCGTCTGACACACTTTACCGCGCGCTTACGGTGTCAAACCTTGTAACAATCCACCTCAAGACGGGCATCGGCTGTCTTTCCGCCTACTGCGGAGCGACAAGCGCAGGAGCAGGCGCAGGAGCGGGAATCTGCTACCTTTACGGCGGCAGATTTGAGGAAATCGCCCACACGGTGGTCAACGCTCTTGCGATAAACTCGGGTATGATTTGCGACGGAGCAAAGGCAAGCTGCGCCGCTAAAATAGCCTCGGCCGTTGAGGCGGGACTTCTCGGCTGGCAGATGTACAGCCACAAAAGTCAGTTCTACGGCGGAGACGGAATAATCGTCAAGGGAGTGGAAAATACAATCCGCGCCGTCAGCCGCGTTGCGAGGGACGGCATGCGCTCCACCGACGATGAAATCATAAAGCTCATGATTGAAAATGACTGAGCACGGAAACTCAAAAATATTTAAAACAGGAGAATTATTATGGAAAACGAAAACAGACCGTTCCGCAGATTGACACTCACAAAGGTACTCACAATTATCCTCATTGTCGCTGTCGCGTTTATTTCGATAGCCGTTCTTGAGCCGATTTCTTCCGACAAGTCGGAATACGAAAGCATAGCGGCCTCACTTGAGGAAAAGAAAGACACAGTAACCAAAATCACCCTCGCCGCCGATGCCGCTTCAATCGCAATCGCGTCAATCCCCGGGGACGCCACCACTCCCCTTGCGGAAAAGGTGCTTGATGTCGCGTCAATTCTCGTTATCGTTATCGGCGCGCTCGTACTTGAAAAGGTGCTTCTCACCTCGTTCGGATTTATCACTTTCAAGGTGCTGATTCCCATCGCCTGCGGCCTGCTGCTGATTTATGTTCTGAACAGCAAGGTTGCGTTCAAGGTGCTCGCAATTAAGATTTTTGTGTTTGCGCTCGTGCTTGTCAACATTGTGCCCGCAAGCATAAAGATAAGCAATTATATTTATGAAGCGAATAACGAAGCTATTACTCAGCTCAGCGACGGCACTCAGCTGCCCGTAATCGGCGGAAGTCAGCAGACAGAAAACAATGAGGAAGGCAAATCATGGCTTTCTCAGGTAATTTCGGGCTTCAAGACGAAGCTTGAAACAGGCACGGACGAGGCGATAAACTACGCCAAGGAAGTTTCAAACAAATTCATCATGGCGGTTGCTATTCTGATACTCACCACCTGCGTTATTCCCATGCTCGTTGTGTTCACGGTGCTGTGGCTGCTCAAGTTCCTGTTCGGCGGCGCGGTTCCGATTGAGAACATCAGCTTTGTCAACCTCATGGCAAAGGACAGACGCCATGCCCGCACCGCGGAGAATGAATAATCAGGGCTAAAACATATTTCATTCCCTTTTTTGTGCTGTTCGTTCCCTTCTACATATTTTTTTATCGTTTTGTGCTACAATCTGAGCATCCGATGAACGAAAAATCGCGGCTCGCAAAAAATAAACAGGAGATGTTTTTATGAAAATGACAAAGAAAATCCTCAGCGTACTGCTTGCAGTAGTCATGATGTTCTCATTCGCCGCCGTTGCGTTTGCGGCTGACGGTGAAACAGGCGAAATCGGCAAGACTTATTCTTTTAAACTCAATGCTTATGAACAGAGAGAATTCAAATTCACGGCGAATAAAGACGGCTTTTACTATGCAGATGCAGAAATTGCCAAAAACTCTTCGATACGTCTTACAAGCGATATGAGCTCTGCTTCTTCAATCAGCTCAGGCAATGACTATTTATATGGAATGAGTGCCCTGTATCTTCACAAGAACGATGAATTCATGGTTTATGTTGATAACAGTGCGGAAAATATCGCTGTCAGAGATGAAATTACATTCACCGTAAACTACTTACCCGACGCTTCGCTCAAAGAGGGCAAAAACACCGTTGACGGCGCGCTCAGCTTTTTCCGTTTTACGGCAAAAAAAGACGGCTTGTATAATTTCAGGTCATCAGATTCAGGCAGTGTTGACCCGGCTGTTGTAATTTACACCGCAGATAAATTATTATGGAAATTAGGCTCAAACGATAATATCGGCTATGAAGGTGATTTGAATTTTGACCTTACAGTTCCGCTTGAAGCAGACACATCATATTATGCTGTGGTTTGGTGCAATAACCGCAATGCCGAAAGCAAGCCTTTCACTGTAACAGTTTCTTACAACCGCGACATTAACGCGGAGAAAATCTCTTTGCCAACCTCAAAATTGAGTAAAAACACAATCACGATTTTCAGGACAGAAGAATACTGCGAATATGTTGACCTTGTTCCGTCAGGTGCGGCTTATTCTGATAAGCTCACCGTTACAGTCGGTAATGAGAAAATTATAACTGCGGAGTTTATAAATGGAAACGCATTGAAAATCACCGCTCTGAAGGTCGGCAAAACAACAGTAACAATTGCAGCCGACAGCGGCGTTCAGCAAACCTACACCGTAATAGTTCTGCCTTTTATTTTCGAGGTTCTTTCGGTGCTGCCGTATAGTTTATTTATGTATTGTTCTATTCCTTTGCAACTTGTCGTATTTTTAATACGGCGCATTTACATACTTATTGATAACAGTATTTATTAAAGCATTAAGGGACTGCCGCGTTCATTAAACTGTATGCGACACTGCGAGAGGGCAAAAAAAACGCTTAGAAAAGTAAAATACAATTGATTATCAATTATTAACACAAAAGATGGCTTTGAACGATAAGTTACCAATTCAAAGCCATCTTTTTATTTCATTATTTTACTTTTCGGTCTTAACCATTATACATACGCTTCCACTATGGAAACAACCTTGCCGTCCTTGATATAAACCCTCGGCACGCGCTTGTTTATGTCGCAGATAAGCTCGTAGTTGAATCTGCCCGACAGCTCGCCTATCTCCTCAGCGGAGACGGTCTTTTCGCCGTCCGAGCCCATGAGGATAACCGTGTCGCCGCGCTTGACATTAAGCCCCGTAACATCGACCATGAACTGGTCCATGCAAACTCTGCCGATTATCGGCGCGTAATTGCCGTTGATGATTACCCTGCCCTTGTTGGAAAGAAGCCTCGGATAGCCGTCCGCATAGCCGACGGGAACGGTGGCGATTTCAGTCTCTTTCTCGGTAACAAAGGTCGAGCCGTAGCTGACAGTGAAGCCCGCGTCAACCTTTTTGACAAAAGAGACATGGCTCTTTATGCTCATGACGGGCGTCAGCTTCAAGGCATCCTTGTTGACCTCCTCGGAGGGGTAAAGACCGTATGTGATAATTCCGCAGCGCACCATATCGAAGAAATTATCGTCAAACTCAATTATGCCTGCCGAATTGCAGCAGTGAACAAGCGGAATTTCAACGCCCTGAGCCTTGACGGAATTGACAAACTCGGTAAAAATCTCAATCTGCCTGTTTGCGGAGTCCTTGTCCTTTGAGTCCGCACACGCAAAGTGAGTGAACATACCGTCGATTTTGATGTTCGGCAAAGCGTTTATCTGCTTGATTATCTCAACACTCTCCTGCACAGGCTGTAAACCCAGTCTGCCCATGCCCGTGTCAACCTTGATGTGTGAAAGCACGGTTCTTCTCAGCCTTTCCGCGTGCTTTTGCAGAAGAAGCGCGGTTTCCATATCGAAAAGCGTGAGGTCGATGTTGTTGATTATCAGCTCATCGAAGCTGTCCTCAAACACATAGCCGAGAATAAGTATCGGCTCTGTAACGCCCTCGCGGCGGAGGGTGAGAGCTTCCTCGGCGGTGGCGGCGCAGAAGGCATACACGCCCATTCTGCTAAGCTCGTTGACGGTCTGCAAAGCTCCGTGGCCATAAGCGTCCGCCTTGATAACAGCCATAACCTTTGCGGGGCGCACCTTTTCCATTATCTGACTCATGTTGGACTCCATCGCGTCCAGATCAATTTCAGCATATACTCTGCTTGGTAACATATTTCTGCTCCCTTAAATCCTGTTTTAGTAAATACAGTATATTATATCATAAGATAATATTTTTTACAACTTTTATTGAAAAGAATATGGAATTTGTCGGAAATCGGACACAAACAAAAACAAAAGACTGTGCAATTTTGAATACGGGCGATTGATAATCGCCACTACCGACGAGGTTTGAAGATTGTGCGGAAATGAAACGCGGGAGCGCAATGCGCTCCCCTACTCGTGAGACTGAAGATTTTACGGAATCAGAATATCGGGACGCCCGTGAGGTCGTCCCCTACAAGCACGGTTTGAACAGAGCAATTGTAGGGGGTTGGCGTCCCTGACAACCCGAGATTTACGACAAATCTCAGATAGAACACATACCGTGATAAAAATTTAATGCAAAACCTCCGTATCGTCCTCAAAATTATTTAATTTCTGTCGTGGCAGCCCGAATATAAAGACGGGCGATTCGTGAATCGCCCCTACCGACTGGCAGGGGAAATATATAATTTATCTGTGCCTTCCTGTCGCCATAAATCTTATACAAAACAACTATATTTATTTTAAAATACGCGCGGATTTTATGAAAAAGTATTGAAAACTTATGCGTTTCGTGGTAAACTTTATTAAATTAAACATTTGCCGTGTTTAAAAATTTACCAGACGGAGGTAATTCATATGAGCTTTCCCATTGCTGTTCAGCTTTATTCGGTGCGCGACGCCATGGCTGAGGATTTTGAGGGAACAATCAAAAAAGTAAAAGAAATGGGCTATGACGGCGTTGAATTCGCAGGTCTTTTCGGCAAGAGCGCCAAAGAAGTTAAGGAAATCTGCGAGAGCAACGGCCTTAATCCCATCTCTGCCCATGTCGCCTTTGACGAAATTGCCGCTGACCCCGAAAAGGTTATCGGCGACTACGCTGAAATCGGCTGCAAATACATCGCTATCCCCTATGCGCCCGAGGACAGACGCCCCGGTGCTCCCCTCTTTGACGAAACAATCGAGGGTATCCGCGAATTTTCAAAAATCGCAAAGAAATTCGGCATCACAATGCTTTATCACAACCACGATTTTGAATTCCAGAAAATTGACGGCGTCTATGGTCTTGACCTTATTTACACGCTCCTCACTCCCGATGAGCTTCAGACAGAGCTTGACACCTGCTGGGTTAATGTCGGCGGCGAAAATCCTGCTGAATATGTTAAAAAATATGCAGGCAGAGCACCCGTTGTTCACCTCAAGGACTTTGTCATGAGCGGAAAAGATAAGCCTCAGAAGCTCTATGCTCTTATCGGCATTGACGACGGCGCACAGGACGAGGAAGAAAACGAAGCATTCGCTTTCAGACCGTGCGGCTACGGCGTTCAGGATATGCCCGCAATCCTTGATGCCTGCAAGGAAGCAGACGCAAAATGGGTTGTTGTTGAGCAGGATCAGCCCTCCATGGGCAAAACTCCCCTTGAGAGCATCAAGATGAGCATTGATTACCTTAAAACTATAAATAAATAATCGGAGGAATTTGAAATGTCAGATACAGTTCTCAGCCAGTTCACACAGGAAGTTGAAGAAGAAAAAAAGGTAAGCGATAAGAAATTCAGAGTCGGCATCATCGGCACAGGCTGGATTGCGGAAGCTCACATTGAGAGCTATCTTCAGATGGACGATGTTGAAATCGTTGCCGCTGCTGACCTTATCCCCGGCAAAGCGGAAAAATTCATGGAGCGTTACGGCGTTACAGGCGTAAACTTCTACCCCAGCCATAAGGAAATGCTCGACAACGAGCAGCTCGACGCTGTAAGCGTATGCACATACAACATGACTCACGCGGAATGCACAATCTATGCTCTTAAGAAGGGCGTTAATGTTCTTCTCGAAAAGCCCATGTGCGTTACAACAGAAGAAGCTGTTGAGATTTGCAGAGCTGAAAAAGAGAGCGGCAAGATTCTTTCCATCGGTTTCCAGCCCCGCGGCGACGAAAACATGAAGATGATTAAGAAGATTGTTGAATCAGGCGTTCTGGGCAAGATTTATTACATTCAGACAGGCGGCGGCAGAAGACGCGGCGTGCCCAACAGCACATTCATTGAGAAGAAGACCGCAGGTATCGGCGCGATGGGCGACATCGGCTGCTACTCACTCGACATGGTTCTCAACGCAATCGGCTATCCGAAGCCCCTCACCGTAAGCGGCTACACATCAGCTTTCTTCGGCAACAACCCCAAATACAACAATCCTGCTGACGCGGCAAGATTTGATGTTGAAGACTTCGCGGCTGCGTTCGTTCGTCTTGAGGGCGGCATCATCCTCGACTTCCGTATTTCATGGGCTATGCACGCCGACACTCCGGGTGATACAATCATCTTCGGTACTGAAGGCGCACTCCGTATCCCCTCAACTGAGTGCTGGAACGGCTCAACAGGCGGCCCGATGAAGATTTATCACGACGTTGCAGGCGAAAGAGTTGAAACAATCATCCCCGAAATCAGACCCGGCAAGAATGACAAGGGCTTATTCTACAAGAAAGTCCGCTCATTCCTCGACGCTATCGCTGAGGGCGGCGAAGCTCCTGTTCCCTCAAAGCAGATTCTTTACAACCAGGCAATTATCGACCACATTGTTAAGTCCTCAGAGCTTGGCAAGGAAATCGAAGTTGTTATTCCCGAAATCTGATTTTCTGCATACAAATAAACTTATTGCCGCGGAGCACTTTGTTCCGCGGCTTTTTCGTCGTTTAGCCCTGAAAAACGGGCGATTCGTGAATCGCCCCTACTACCTTTAATAAAAAAGAGCTGCCGAAGCAGCTCAGATTTTATTGATTGTTTTCTTCTGCTGAAATTTCATACTTTTCGCCGAAGTTATCGTCATACTGCTCACGGAGCAGGTTTTCAATTTCCTGCGACGGCTTCGGTGGCGGGAATTTCTTTTTCATCATTTTGCAGTACAGGAGTGTGAAAAGGAACGCGATAAGATTGATTATCGCCCAGCGGACATAGTCTGAAATATATTTATATTCCCTGCCGCCGATTCCTGTAAGCATAAATGTAAACGTGAAAAAGTTATAAGCAAAGCTTGATATTACGCCCGACCAGATTGTATTTGTAACGAGTCTGACATAGCCCTGTCTGAAAGCGTAGAGAAACTGCGCAACAAAGAACACACCCATCGCGCCAAGAGTCTTCCATCTCCATTCAGAGACTACAAAAACGAACGTCCTCATCGGCGCAACAAGATACCATATCGCAAAAAGCAGTGATGAAATCGTGTTGCAGACATAAAAGCCTGTTTTCTTTCTCAGAACGCCAAAGCAAAGCCCTCGGAAATAGATTTCAAGGAACAGAGCCCTCACAATGCAGACAAGCGCGCCGATAATCGCCCATGAAATCATGATTGTTGTATCTGACTTTGAGAGAATATAACTGACATGCTGATTGAAAGATACATAGTCAAAATAAGGAACTTCTGCGTCGGTAAATTTACAGTACAGTGCTTCGGGAGCAATTACAAGCACCGCTGAACCAATCCATATTAAAGCAGGAAAAACGTTTTCATACCATGTACTGTTGATCGAGCCGCGAATTCCGTAATCGCTCAGTGACCAGCAATGCTTTCTGTTGAAAAGAAAAATAAACAGCAGACCTGCCAGATATGATATAGCCGAAAGCGTCGGTACATCATGGTTCCTGTAAAAGAAGTATTCATAAACACGCACTAACATTAACCCTATAAATATATCGACCATATTTCGGGTTTCGGTGCGCAGCTGTTCTTCCAAAATACAATACCTCCCTTAAAATGATGAGTAACGGCAGCCTGAAAACAGACTGCCGTTTTCATTAGTTTTATCAGCCGTTGAGCCAACCGCCTACGCCGTCAGAATTAATTGAAATGGTGCCGTTGAAAACTTCATTTGTTGAAAAGTCTCCGGGTGTGAAGCCTCCATAGGGATCCCAGTCGTCATCAGGATCATTTGCGCTCAACACATTGTTGTCAAGGAAAGCATTTGTATGAAATTTTTGAAAAGTAATTTTCGGCTTTTCATATATCATTGTCTTAAAGCTCCTTCCTTAGCGTCAACCATCAGTTTTATCCTGATTGTTCAAGTATGTTCTGATTGCGCTGTATTTTGTTGTCTTAGAACCGTCTTCATCAATAACGGTTACATAAGAACGGATATAAATGGTATTGTCAGTTCCGAACATATACGGATTCGGAATTGAAAGTGCCCATGTACCTGTGAGGCCCTTTGTCTTAGCAACACCGTTGTAAACGCCTGACTTGTTAAGTACAAAGCCGCTGTCACTTGAGCCGATTGAAGAATCTGCTGTGAATATTATACCATGCTGAGCAAGGGTTAATTCAGTTGCAACGCTTCTTTCTGAGTTCGGTGTGAACCAGTCGTAGTTCGGGTCATAGTCTTCAATCTTTGTAATTCTCGTTGTTGCTCTTACAGTTGTTGACTCACCGTAAACCGCAGTGAGAACAACATTTGCGTGAGCAAAGAACGAATAATTTCTGTAGTAGCTCGTTACTTCTGACTCGCTGATTGCGTTGCCGTTATCGTCAACTTCTTTTGCAATCCAGTGGCTGAAGAGCTGACCGCTTGCGTTCTGATAAGCTGTTGTTACTGTTACCTTTTCAAACTGAGTACCCGTTGTTGTGTAAGCTTCGGTACCGTTGACCTGAACAGTGTATTCAACAGGATCGATTTCCCACTTTGCATAAACGGTAATGTCGTCGTCAAGGTTCATATACTCAGGCTGATTAACATCAATATTCCAGCCTGTAATCTTGTAACCTGCTGTTGTGTCAATCGTTTCAGGATTACTATAGAAACCATTGCTTATGGGCTTGCCGATTTCAACCTCAATATAATCGCGATGCTCTGTAACAACTCCGTTTGCGTCCTTCGTAATGTCAACATAGAGCGGAACATTCTGGTAGCCTCTGAAGTAAATCTTGTGGGTGTTTCCTGTTCTTTCAGTCCAGTTAGCTGTGTAGGTTTTGTTGCCTGTTGAGCCTCTGGGGATTTTAACCTCAAGAGTCAGAGCTGAAAGGTCTGAACCCGTCCAGCCTGTGAAGGTGTAACCTGCCTTCTTGGGTGCGGAAAGGATAATATCCTCTGAGTCGATTGTGAATGTATCGGGAACTGTTACTGTCGGCTCACCGCCGTCATAGTCGATTTCAAGTGAATACTCAACAATCTTCCATGTTGCCTTGAAGGTCTTGTTGCCTGTTGTGCCTGCGGGAAGAACAAGGTTCTTTGTCGCTGAGCTGAGGCCTGTTCCTGTCCAGCCTTCAAAGGTGTAGCCAGCCATTATAGCGTTCGGAATCGCTTTTGCTTCAGCAGCAGTGTAGCCTGTGGGAAGGTTTTGAGCAGCAACCGCGTCAGCAGGAATACCTGTGTAGGAAATTGTGAAGGGTGCTACATCCCATGTTGCTGTGTAGGTTCTGTCGCCTGTTGAACCCTTGGCAATTGTTACGCTTGATGATGAGCCTGTGATTCCTGTTCCTGTCCAACCTGTGAAGGTGTAGCCCGCCTTTGTGGGATTAACAAGCTTGATGTCAGCTGACTCAATGTTGTAAGTCTCGGGGTTAGTGCCTGAAACTGAGCCGCCGTCAAGGTTGTAGGTGATAGTGTATTCAACTTCTGCCCACTGAGCTGCGAAGCTCTTGTTGCCTGTTGAGCCCTTGGCTATAACAAGGTTCTTTTCGGGATCGAGTGAACCGTCATGCTTCCAGCCGAGGAATTCGTAACCGTCCTTTGTCGGATTCGGGATGCTGATGTTCTCGCTGTCAACAGTGTATGTTGCAGGATATGCTGAAGTATCCTCTACTCCGCTGTAGGTGATTGTGTAAGTCTCTGAGGTGAAGTTTGCTGTGTAGCTTCTTGCTCCTGTTGAGCCTGTCTGGATTGTTACAACCTTAGCTGTGCCGCTGATGTCTGTGCCTGACCAGCCTGTGAATGTGTAACCTGTCTTAACAGGATTGCTGAGTGTGAATGTGGGTGTTACAATGCTGTAGCTTGTCGGGTTAGGCTCTGATGTTGAACCGCCGTTGTAGTTGTAGGTGATTGCGTAGTTTTTCTCAGTCCATACAGCTGTGTAGGTTCTGTTGCCTGTCGCAGCCGCGATTGTAACTCTTGAATTGGGAGCTGTGGCATCAATGTCTGTGCCGATCCAGCCGCCGAATGTGTAACCTTCTCTTACAGGATTGCTGAGCGTGAATGCAGCTGTTTCAATCGTGTAAGATGGGGGATTGGTTGCAGTACCGCCGTTAAGGTTGTAAGTAATTTTGTAGCTTGAGGGAGTCCATGTAGCTGAAAGAATTGCAGAACCGCCTGTGGTGGTGTCGATTGCAACTGACTTGCCGCCTGTTGAAGGTGTTACAATGCCGTTTGCATCGTTATCAACAGCCCAGCCGTTGAACTTATAGCCGTCCTTGGTGGGTTTGATAAGGGTGATAAGACCTGAGTCTGTTTCATAAGTCTCGGGGTTTGTGCCCTCAACCTTACCGCCGTTAAGGTTATAAGTGATGTTGTTCTCATTGCTTGATACCCAGTTTGCAACATAGCTTCTGTCGCCTGTTGAATGCTGAGGAATTACAAGAGATGCTGTCGCAGAGGTAAGACCTGTTCCTGTCCAGCCTGCGAAGGTATAACCTGTCTTGGTGGGATTCTGGATTGTAATTGTCGCAGAATCGTAAGTGTAATTGATTGTTGATGCCTGACCTGAGGGAAGTGTACCGCCCTTAGTGTCAAGAGTGATTACATAGCTGCCTGATGTCCATGTAGCAATGAAGTTGATGTTGCCCGTTGTAACAGAGGGATCAATTGTTACTGACATCTCTGTCTCTGCTGAAATGTCGCTATTCCAACCTGCGAACTCAAAGCCCGTCTTTACGGGAGCGTAGAGTGTGAACGGTGCATCATTAACTGTGTAGGTTCTGGGATTGCCGATACCCTCTGTACCGCCGTCAAGGGTGTAGCTGATTGTATATTCTTCGAGAGTCCAGTTTGCCTTATATGAACGGTTGCCCGATGAGCCCTTGGGGATTGTAACAGAATCCGAAATACCTGAGCCGGAAATGCCTGTGCCTGACCAGCCGTCGAAGTGATAACCGCGCTTGGTGGGATTGATGAGAGCAAAGTCATTTGTTACTTCGTTGTATGTCGTTCTGTTTTCGCCTGCGAACGTTGCACCGTCAATATTGGTATAGGTAATTGTATAGCTGTTATCTGTCCATGTTGCGGTGTAAGTTCTGTTGGAGATTGAACCCTTGGGGATGGTAACTGTCATTGTGGGCTCAGTGAGTTCTGTTCCTGTCCAGCCTGCGAATACGCTGCCTGTCTTAACAGGATTTACGAGCTCGATTGATGATGACTCAACTGTGTAGGTCTTGGGGTTGGCGTTGCTTGCAACCTGACCGCCGTTAAGGATGTAAGTGATGGTGTAGGTTATTGCCTGCCAGTTTGCCTTGTAGTTTCTGTTACCTGTTGAGCCTGTCGGAATCTTGACATTGGCTGTTGCGCTGTCAAGACCTGTTCCTGTCCAGCCTGCGAAGGTGTAACCTGTTCTTACGGGAGCGTTGAGGTTAATATCCGCACTTGTTACCTTATAGGTTGTGGGATTTGTTGTCTCTGTGCCGCCTGCAAGGTCATAGGTGATTGTGTAATCGTTGTATGTCCAGTTAGCTGTGTAGGTCTTGTTGCCTGTTGAGCCCTTGGGAATTGTAACTGTCTGCTCAGGAGATGAGCCGTTGTCGCCCGTCCAGCCTGTGAACACAGCACCTGTCTTAGCGGGAGCGTTAAGAGTGAATGTTGCTGTTTCAAAGGTATAAGCGTTGGGGTTGGTCTTATTTCCTGAGATTGTTGCGCCTTCAATTCCGTTATAGGTAATTGTGTATGAAAGCGGAGTCCATGTTGCGGTGTAGCTCTTGTTGCCTGTTGAGCCCTTGGCGATTGTTACGCTCTTTGATGCGCCGCTGAGGCCTGAGCCAACCCAGCCTTCAAATGTATAACCTGTCTTTGAGGGGTTATTGAGTGTGATTGCGTTGCTGTCAACACTGTAGGAAGTGGGATTGGAGGTTATTGTTGCGCCTTCGATACCTGCATAAGAGATTGTATAAACACTCTTCTCGAAGATTGCAGTGTATGTTCTGTTGCCTGTTGAACCTGCGGGGATTGTTACCTGTGCGGAAACTACGCCGTTGTATTCCCAGCCTGTGAATGTATAACCAGCCTTAGTGGGATTCTTAAGAAGAATCGCGCCGCTGTTGAAGTTATATGTTGCGGGATTGGGGTCGATGCCGCCGTCAAATGAGCCGCCGTTGAGGTTATAGGTGATTGTGTAGCCTGTGAGTTCCCAGTTGGCGTTGAAGGTCTTGTCGCCTGTTGAGCCTGCGGGAATTGTGTAGCCTGTTGTTGCTTCTGAAATGTCTGTTCCTGTCCAGCCGAGGAATGTGTAGCCGGGCTTAACGGGATCGATAAGCGTGATTGCGTTTGATGCTACATTGTAAGCTGTCGGGTTGCCTGCCGCTGTGCCGCCGTCAAGGTTGTAGATGATTCTGTAGCCGTCGAGATTCCAGTTTGCCGTGTAGGTTCTGTTGCCTGTTGAGCCTGTCGGAATTTCAACAACCTGTGATGCAGTTGTGAGGCCTGTTCCTGTCCAGCCTGCGAAGGTGTAACCTGTCTTTGAGGGGTTGTTAAGAGTAATCTTTGCTGACTCTGCATTGTAAGTTGCGGGGTTAGCTGTGCTTACTGTGCCGTCGTTAAGGTTATAGGTGATTGTGTAGTCAACAACAGTCCAGTTTGCTGTGAAGATAAGGTCTGTTGTATCTGTTGCAAGAATCTGATTTGACGATGTTGATGTTGAGCCGACTGTCTTTGTCCAGCCTGCGAATGTGTAACCGTCTCTTACAGGATCAACAAGTGTGAATGTGTTGCCGTCCTTGTAAGTTGCGGGGTTATAGCCCTCGACTTTACCGCCGTTGAGTCTGTACTCAATATCGTGTGCGCCGTTTTCAGTCCAGTCAGCCTTGAAGGTGATGTCGCCTGTAACTGAACCCTTGGTGATTGTTACATTCTTGCCTGTAAGAGTCTGGTGGTCTTCGTCCGCAATCCAGCGGCTGAAGGTGTAACCGGTCTTAGTGGGATTGGAAAGTGTGAATGTTGCAGTTTCAACAGAGTATGAGTCGGGATTTGAAGCAATTGCCGCCGCGCCGTCATAATCATAAGTGATTGTGTAGGTTTCGAGAGCCCAGTTTGCTGTGTATTCCTTCGCGCCTGTTGTGCCTGCGGGGATTGTAACTGATGTTTCAGGTGATGAACCGTTGTCGCCCGTCCAGCCTGTGAATCTGTAGCCGAGCTTTGTGGGAGCTTTAAGAACTACAGTATCTGTTACCTTGTAGCTTGCGGGGTTGTTGGCATCGTTTGTACCGCCGTTAAGGTTGTATGTGATGTCATAGCCGCCGAGCGTCCAGTTTGCGTTGTAGGTCTTGTTGCCTGTTGTGTTGGCTGCGTCAATTGTAACTGTCTTCTGAGGAGTTGCGCCGTTGCTTCCTGACCAGCCTGCGAATTCATAACCTGTCTTAACGGGGTTGATGAGGGTGATTGTGCCTGACTCTACATTATAGGTTGCAGGATTGTTGCCGCCGACCGAGCCGCCGTCAAGGTTATAAGTGATTGTGTAGTTTATGGGAATCCATTTTGCGAAGAGGGTATGGTCCGCGTCAATGCTTACATTTGTTGTTGCAGTAACCTTCATTGAGTTGGAGAAGTTGGGATCTGCATACCATTCAACATTGTAGCCTGCTCTTGTGGCGTTGGGAAGCGTGCCGTAAGGCTCGCCGTAGTAAACGGTGATTGCATAGCTGTCGCTGAGCGGGTTGCCGTTGTTGTCTGTAAGAACTGCATCGGTGGCATTCTTGTTGAATGTTACTGTACGGTCAGCCTCTTCCCACTGAGCGTAGAAGACTGAATCAGCCGGTGTTGTCCAGTTGGTTCTTGTACCTGCGGAGTGGATACGGAGCTCCTCTTCGCCTGTTTCTTCGTTAATCTGTGTTTCGCCGTTAAGGTTCCAGCCTAAGAAGTTATAGCCGGGCTTTACGGGAATGCTGTCTGTAACTGAGTAAGATGTGCCGTATGTTGCAGTTTTGTATGAGGTGCTTACATTATATTCAGATGTGGGATCGTCCTCATCAAGCATATAAGTTACGTTGTAAGTGTTTGCAGTCCACTGAGCCGCAAACTCGCCGTCGCCCGCATAGTTCCACTTGAATGTTTCACCTGCGGAGTAGTTTCTCATGGTGTTGTCGAGATACCAGCCGCCGAAGGTGTAACCTGTCTTCTGAGGAATTTCTGTTGCAACTGTGTAGTCTATGCCGTAGCGTGCTTTGCCCTCAAAGCTTGTGATGGCGTTTGCGCCGACGCTGTTATAAACTACATTGTATTCGTTGGGAGTGTAATAGAATCTCCACTCGTATGAATCTCTGTCGCCGAACTCAAGGTCGAAATCGCCTGTTGCGTTGTACTTGAGTCTGTTTATTTCCGCTGTTCCTTCTGCATAGCAGTCATATACATTACTGTATGTATAGCCTGTGATTGACAATGCGGAAGCGGAAAGGTCTGAACCGTAATCGTAAGACTGAGTTTCTGTCTGGATAATGCCTTCCTGACCGTTATATCTCCAGATATGCTTAATGGTCATTGTGCCCTGCTTGAAGACGAAGCTGTCGAAAGCGTCCTGAAGCTCGAGCTTTGCGTTTTCGATTTCTTCAACCTCAGCCGCGGGGTTGCCGAGAACCGCTGACGCACGCTGGATAGTGTTCTGATAGTTGTCCCAGTCTTCAACAGTCGCGAACCACTCTTTCTGCAAGCAGTTCTTGATTGTGTCGTTAAGCTCTGTACGGAGTGAGCTCTTGTCAGTATTAACAACTGTAAGGTTGATTTCAAGAGCAATGCCGTCGTGGCGGCCTTCCTTTACACCAACAATATAAGCAGATACAGGAACTGTTGATTCCTGAGCGGTTGCCGCGGGAAGCGGATGAGAAAAAGCCTTTGAAGCATTATTGCTGTCTGACTGATAAAATCTCTGAGCGGGGAATGACGCAAGGCTTTCGCTTACTGAACCGTTCGAGGACTGAACACTGCTGTCATTAAGATTATAGTCAATCTTTAAGGTATAGTTGTTCTGATCCGAGAATTCCAAATCATAGAGGATATGAGTCGGATCAAATGTGCCGTTTTTGGCATCTGTAAGAGTTGTATCAAAGAGGAATCTTGCGCAGGCGTTGCTGGCGTTATTCTTATCGGTAGTCTCAGTTACCTTATTAAGGTCAAAGCCTAACGTAAAGTTGGGAATCTGAGACCAGTCGTTGATACGGCTTCTGTCCGCATAGATATAAGCGTTATCGGTGTTGTTGATTTCAATATCTACAGAACCGCCGCTGGAATCATCGGATTTCTGCCAGTAACCGACACCTGTTACTGTTGTATTCTGATCCTCAGCAAATGTATAACCTGAGTACGGAGCAAATTTATAACCGTGGTTACTGTCTGTGCCCACTACCTCAAGCTTATTAATGCCAGATGCATAAATCGCAGCGGCAATATACATTTCAGAATGAGCCCAATCTAATATGTTTTTCTTTGTCTTTGCATAACCGCCCGCGCCGACAACAGATGTTGAGTCAGTAAGAGGCTTATATACATAAGAATATGCGTATGCTTCATAAGGAACTCCGTTGTAGTCATACTTCAGAGTCCATTTAATAAGAGAATGCTGGTTGTTGGCAAGAGCCGTAGCAAGTCTGCCTG
Organism: Acutalibacteraceae bacterium; assembly: GCA_045640865.1. Classification (GTDB taxonomy): domain Bacteria; phylum Bacillota; class Clostridia; order Oscillospirales; family Acutalibacteraceae; genus CAG-488. The sequence continues at coordinate 32,061 of JAZUFU010000134.1, forward strand.
CGGTGATGCTTGTTGAAAGAGTATCGCCTGAGGCTGATGTTGCGCCGATTGTCATTGATTCAGCCGCAAAGCCCTCTACCATACTATACTCAAGGCGAAGGTTTTCCGCGTTCTCACGGTGGAAGTAAATGTTACCTGTGCTCTGAGCATCAGCATGAAGCGCACCGTTGACAGCGTTTTCTCTGTCGATATACTTATCAAATGTTTTGTTGTCGCTCGGGCTGACATAGATTGTTTCGGGAGCATAGAAATATGCGTAGGAAACATTTGTAAGCTCTTCAAGCTCAACATTTATCTTCTTATGCTCGCCCGCGTCATACTCAGCCTGAGTAACGGTAAATGGTATATCTGTCTTGGTCTGATAGCCGCGTCTTGAAGCTGTGTAGGTGTAATCGCCGGGAAGAAGAGTGTAATAGAAGTTTGTGAAAGTACGGTTGTCCTCAACGATTGAGCCGTTAGCGTACTTAACAACTACCTCTGTATCTTCAGTAGGAGTAATGAACTGAACGGTGGGCTTAACACTCTCAGTCTTCTTAACAAGGAACGGCTGAAGGTATGTGATACCGCCGTTACCTGTGAGATAAATACGAACATAGCTGTTGATTTTATCTTCGTTTCTGTTAAGGTCAAATACTACTGTCTGCTCGCTTGCACTTGTTCTGTAGGTTTCTATAACTTCACCGTCAGCAACCATACGAGCCTTTGTTGCGTCTTTAAATGTAATAGAAATCTGATTCTTATCCTGGTTAACGCTGATGTTGGAAACACTGGGATAAGAACCGACAGCGTTGAAGCCGTTACCAAGCTCGTAGGAGTTCTTGGAGTTCTTGGATGAGCAGTAGAACTCACCGTAGAACATAGCGTCGCGGTAATAATTCTGAACCTTATCCATGGGGTCGGAATTATTATTCTTGTAGTCAGATGTTTTGCCGCTCTCGTTATTTGAAGCGTCAAACAGAGCTGATGTGATTTTAACATCCTTATCATTATTTATAAGGAAATACTGTGCGTTTCTGTCGCAGTCGGAATACTCATGAGCGTCGTCCTCGCAGAAGCCGAAAACATTGATGCCCTTGGGAGCAAGGATTTTGAGTATTTCGTCATAAACGAAACGGCGGTCATTGTGGGTACGGCTGTCCGCTGTGTTGACAAGCTCCATACCGATACAGCCTTTTGTTCCCTGATTTGCCGCGCCCCTGCCACCACGGTTGGGGCAGTAATCCTCATAGATTTTGGCAAACTTTGAAAGCCATGACGCAGAGTAAACGGAAGCGTCATCATTACCCTCTGACCACTCACCGACATGGTTGATGTGGGAGAAGCCGCCCGCGTTGTAGTTGTCTTTAACACGGTCTGTGGGCCAGTCCGCTGCCAGACCCAGTTCGCCGTGGCTGACATCAGCATAATAGCCGTTAATGTGGCACTTGATGGCGGACATACCGTTCATCTCGTTGCCGAGAGGCAATTCCATCATGCCCTTGCCGGAGTTGATGCTTCTTGCTCTCTGACCGGTTATGATGTTCTTATAATCTGATTCACTCAGATTATCAATGCCGCCGTGAACGAATGCCTGATAGTCAAAAATTGCAACTCGACCCTGATCATGATCCCAGCCGTAGTTGACCGTACCATGGTCGGTAAGAGCCATGGCATCAAAACCTAATTCATAGTACTTATGAATCATGTCGTCAACTTCGGTATCGGCATCGCTTCGTACCGTGTGAACATGTGTCTCTGATTTATAGGCTGTTACGTTATTCCAGTTAATGTCTTTATAAACATTGGTAATTTCGAAATCATAGCTGCCTATAACATCGTCGGAAACAGCGTAAGCCGTCATTCCGACAGATACAGTTCCGAAAATGAGCACTACTGCGCAAATCCAGGACAATATCTTCAATGTTTTTTTCATTGTGCATTCCTCCATATATTATTTGCCTAATTATAGTTGTATATATTATACAGCGGTTCTAAAAAAAATTCAATAGTTAAGAGCATTTTTTCACTGTTTTTTTTACAAAAATCAAAGACAATATGTAGTTGTTTTTTGTCGGTTATTAACTACATATTGTCCTTTTTTCAGCAGAATATAAAAACTTGTTTTTTATTTTTTAAATGAGAAAAAAATGTATCAGCCGTTGAGAGCCTTGAAAGCATCTTTGTTATTCTTATAGAGCGTCTTGAATACCTCGAAGTTTTTGTCATAGACAGCCTTGTTTGCCGTGTTGGGCTTGTAGGTCTTGACAGCGGGAACATAGTCCTTAACCTTGCCGATATTTTCGATAACACCGAGACCGATGCCCATAATCGCCGCCGCGCCTACCGCGCCGACATCCTGAGGACGGTTGACGGTTTCGACCGTTCTGCCCGTAACATCAGCAAGGATCTGACAGGTTACCTTTGAGAGCGCGCCGCCGCCGACAAATCTGATAACATCGGAGGTCTTGATTTTCTTCGCCTCAGCCTCGAGCATCCATCTCTGGTGGAAGCATACGCCTTCGATAACGGAGCGGAGCATTTCGGATTTGCCTGTGTCGATGTTTATGTTGAAGAACATTCCGCCCGCGTTGGGATCCTCAAACGGACAGCGGTTGCCGTGAAGCCACGGAGTGAAGATAACGCCGTTCGCGCCTGCAGGAACCTTGTCGATAACCTCGGACATATAGTCGTAAAGGCTGGTGTATTCGCTTTCCGTGCCCTCGGTGATGTTTTTAGTCTCGATGAACATGCCGATTTCGTCAAGGCAGAGGTGGTCTCTTACCCATTCAAGGCATTTGCCCGCTGTTTCCATCTCGGCAAAATAGTTGAAGCTGTCGGGATCCGCGCCGACAATAGCGGCTATCATGGCGGAGGTATCGACAAGCTGCTTATCTACAACCGTGCCTACCCAGCCCGAAGTACCTGAATAAATGTGAGTGTCGCCGACCGCGCCGCTGCCTGCGCCTACGCCGATAAGCGAAGCGTCGCCGCCGCCGCCGAACACGGGTGTGCCCTCTTTGAGACCGAGCTCAGCCGCCGCCTTTGCGGTTACACCGCCTGCGACATCGGTTGACTCAATGATTTCGGGCAAATGATCCATATTAACCTTGAAAATATTGGCGATTGATTTGCTCCAGCCCTCTTTGCCCTTTCTTGTGTCATAAAGAAGTGTGGCAAACGCTGAGTCTCTTGTCATTTTGAATTCGTCCGTGCAGCGGCAGATGAGGTAATCCTTAACGTCGAGCCATTTATACGCTTTTTTGAAGTTCTCGGGCTCATGATTCTCAACCCATTTGTATTTATATACGGGGTCTTTAACGCTGCACGAAACCGCGCCTGTTACGGCGATTGATTTAAGAAGCGGAATAATGTTCGCGCCTGCAATCTGAATTCCGTATGCCATGTATTTTTTAAGCTCTTCCTTCGCGCGCTGATCCATGTAGCTCATAGGGCGGCGGACTGTGTTGCCGTCCTTATCGACGAGCACAAGAGCCTGCATCTGAGAGCAGAAGGAAATACCGGCAATCTGCTCGGGGGTAATGTCGGTCTTTGTGAAAATCTCTTTGGTGGTGGTGCACATTGCGTCCCACCATTCGTCGCCGTCCTGCTCCGCGCCGCCGTTCTCAACCATATAAAGGTTATACGACGCATAGGAATTCGTAACGGGCTTTATTGTTTTGTCAATTTCAAAAAGGCAGGTTTTCAAGCCTGTTGTGCCTACATCATAAGCTATAACATATGTTCCCATAATAAACCCTCCGAAAAGCATTTTTTTAATTATAGCACATAATTTTTCCAAAATAAATATGTTAATTTGTAAAAAACTATTTTAATTTTTTAATCAATGTGCTATAATCAGCCTTGTTAAACATATAACAAAGGAGAGATTTTTATGTCATATACAGAAAACGAAGCCCGCGAGCTTGTTGTAGCGGCAGGCAAACGCCTGCTTGAAAACGGACTTATCGCGCGCACATGGGGAAATGTCAGCGCAAGAATATCAGACACTCAGTTTGTTATCACCCCGAGCGGCAAACCTTACGACACACTCAAGCCCGAGGAGCTTGTTATCGTTAATATCGCCGACTGTTCTTACGACGGCGACATAAAGCCCTCAAGCGAAAAAGGAATTCACGCGGACGCATACAAGCACCGCGCAAATGTTAATTTCATCATTCACACTCATCAGGTTCGCGCTTCGGTTGTCGGCGCGGCAGGCAAGTCAATCTCAAATGTTCCCGAAAAATACCGCGATGTTCTCGGCACTTATGTTCCCGTTGCGGATTACGGCATGCCCTCAACAGGCAAGCTCAGAAAAGCTCTTGAGCAGGTTTATGTTAATTTCACCGACTCAAAGGCATTTCTCATGGAGCACCACGGCGCGGTATGCCTCGGCGACGACATTGAGGACGCTTTCCTCGTTGCGGAAACTCTTGAGGAGCTTTGCAAGGATATTATCCACAAGTCATTCAGAATATTCAGCGGTGCTGAAAAATACACCCGCAAAGGCATGATTGAATCGTTTATCCGCGCGAACGGAATCGGCGAGTTTCCGAAATATGTTACCGACTTCGGCGAAAGCGAAAGAGACGGCGACACATTCACGATTAAATATAAAAACGGCAAGGAATTCGTTGTTGACATCAGAAACTACACGATTGACGATGACAATAAGCTTCCGAGGTCGGCAATGGTTCACGCTGAGATTTACAGAAATTCCGACATCACCTGCATTAAGCACTGCACGGAAATGAATGTTATCGGTTACAGCGTTCTCGGCGAGCCCATCAAGCCGAGACTTGACGACTTCGCGCAGATAGCGGGCGTTAAAATCAAAAACATCGCGTGGAACGGCTCAAAGAACTGCGCGCGTCAGATAGCGATTGCCTCAAAGGGCAAGAATGTTATACTTATCAAGGGTCTCGGTGCAATCTGCACAGGCAAAAAGAAGAGCGACCTTGAAGCGGTTGAGCTTGTTCTTTCAAAAGAATGTCAGACTCAGTTCGGCGCAACATTCTTCGGCTCGGGCGACCCGCTGAGCGCGGTTGACTGCAACATAATGAGAATGATTTATGTTACAAAATATTCCAAAAAAGCCGAATAATTTTTATAGTCGGGGTATCACGGATATAATTATATGATTGTGTGCCCGATGCGCAAGCTGACGCATTGCTTTGTTCCGGAGGGGAAATATGAAAATAAAAGTTGCCTCATACAACATTTTTCACTGTGAGGATTACAGAAAAGAAAAAATAGATTTCGACGCGTTTGCCGAAACGATAAAAAGCCTTGACGCTGATGTTATCGGCTTGAACGAAGTTCACGGCGAGGGCGAAGAGGAGGATTACACCGAGCAGGCAAAAATTCTCGGCGAGCTGACGGGCTACAATTATTTCTTTGCTAAGGCGGCGGATATCGACGGCAATAATCCGTTCGGCAACGCCGTGCTGACAAGGCTTCCCGTCAAAGAGTTTTCGGTTATTCCCATTCCCGACCCCGAAATCCCCGCCGATAACGACGGCTGGTACGAAACGCGCTGCATACTTAAAATGGTTACGGCGACCGAGCCCGAGGTTACATTCCTCATCACCCATTTCGGGCTTCACAAGGACGAGGTGGAGAACGCGGTAAAGACATTCTGCGAGAGCTTCACAGATAAAAAGTGTGTATTCATGGGCGATCTGAACATAACGCCCGACAATCCTCTTTTAGATGAAATCAGAAAGAGAATGAACGATTCCGCAGTTGAATGTGGAAACGAAAAGCTCACATTTGTCGCCCACGACCCTTATAAGAGAATCGATTATATTTTCGTCAGCAGAGACATAAAGCCGCTGAAATTCGATGTGCCCGAGATTATTCTCTCAGACCACCGACCTGTTACGGCGGAGCTTGAAATCTGAATAAAAAAATCGCGCGGAGCCGATAGCGGTTCCGCGTGTTTTTGTTTTTAAATATGCGTTTGCAGGGTTCATTCACGAACGACCCGCAGAATTATCGGAAGTCCGAAAGCGGGACGCCCGGGATGTCGTCCCCTACAAGCTCCATTTGAACCGCGCGTTTTGTATGGGCTGGCGTCCCCGACAGCCCGTTGAATTATTGTGAATTTTTAAAGAGTGCGATTAAAAATCGCCCATTCTCTGCTGACGGTGAAGCCGATTGATTTATAAAATTCGACTATGGAATCGTTTTTGCAGAGAAGCTCCGTGCGCCTGCCCTCTCCCAGCATTTTATTGCCGAGAGTTTTGACGAGCGCGCCGCCGAATCCGTTGCCTCTGCGGCTCGGCTCTGTCGCCACCGCGCCGAGAAGTGCGGCGTTATCCGTAATAAACAGTGCCGCCGCGCAGGCTGAAAGCGATCCGTTTTCGCAAATCGCCGCAGGCTGTGCCGTGCCGTGATTCGTGCGGTAGGTTATGTCTGACAGCCACGGCAGATAATCGCCCACGCCGAGAAGCCCCGCGGAGCTTATGAGCGAATACATCGCCTTGAAATCCACCAAAAAACTGACAATTTCGCTGTCAACGGGCTGAGGATTTTTGTACTCAACCACATAGCCCCACAGCGTTTCGTCAAGGCTCAGTTTTTTCACAGCTCCCCTTTCGCACTGAAGCGACGAAAAAGGCGTTGCCTTTATGAAAAATTCAAGCTCCTCAAAGTCGGCGTTTTCACAGGCGGTCAGAGTCATGTCGGACTCCATAAGAGAAATCGCCGCCGTCGGCGCATCGTTTTCGTCAAGCTGAATCCACACTTTCAGAAAGTCGAATTTTGCGCCGTAGGTGCGAAAATACGCCGCAATACGCGTGCCGAAAACATCGCGCGAACAGATTTTTTCAAGCTCGGGGCAGTTGTTTTCAATCAGCCTTATCATCTGCAAGCTCCTTTGCCAAAGCAGAAATTATTTCGAGTGAGGAATAAACGTCCTCCTCTTTTATAACGCACGCGGGCGAGTGAAGATAACGGCACGGAACGGAAATCGCGAGAGTTTTTATGCCGCCCGCGGTCTTGTGAATATGCCCCGAATTATTGCCGCCCGCAACCATTGTTTTGGGCTGTAATTTTATGCCTTTTTCTTTGGCGAAATCAAGAGCAAAATTGAAAAGATTTTTGTTGTAGATTGTGCTTCTGTCCATGAACGAAACCGCGCCGCCCATGCCGAGAACGCAGACGCGTTTGCCCTCGCTTACGCCCGCAAGGTCGGCGGCGGTTGTGGTCTCAACAACTATGGCATAATCGGGCGAAACAGTGTAAGCCGCCGCGCCTGCCATGCCCGAGCCTGTCTCCTCCCCTGTTGAGAAAGAGAAAAACAGGTCATACGGCTGCTCGCGCTTAATCATTTCAATCAGAATCGCACAGCCTACGCGGTCATCGAGAGCCTTTGACTTGACGAAGCCGTCGCCGAAAGAAACAAATTCAGAATCGAAGTAAGCGCAGTCGCCGACACAGACAAATTTTTCCGCTTCCTCTTTTGAGGGCGCGCCGATGTCAATAACGAGAGAGCCCCTGTCGGGAAGCTCTTTCTTTTCATTCTGAGAAAGAAGATGAACGGGAGTAACGCCGATAACGCCGCTGATTTTTTTGTCGCCGACGGTAACGGGAATGCCTGTCATGACGGCTGTGCTTATGCCGCCCACGCAATCAAAAAGCAAAGTGCCGTCGGAATTTATTGAGGTGATTATAAAGCCGACCTCGTCCATGTGAGCGTCGAGCATTACCTTTTTCTTCGCGCGGTTTTTGCCCTTTTTAAAGACGATGAGATTGCCGAGCGGGTCAACCGTCATGTTGTCGGCGTAATCTTTTATTTCGTCGATTATAAAGTTGCGTACCTCGTCCTCTCTGCCAGAAGTTCCGCAAAGGGCGCAGAGATTTTTAATAAGTTCTGTCATGCTCTGACACCTCCGTTGTTCATAATGTAGTAAGCCATGAGCTGAGCCGTTGCCTCGATGTCCTCAAGGTTTACGACCTCAACGGGCGTGTGCATATTTTTAAGAGGGATTGAAAGAAGCGCGGCTCTTTTGCCGCCGCGGCTGACAGCGATTTTGTCAGCATTTGTTCCTGTACCTCCGCCCATGACCTCGATCTGATACGGAATTTTCTGCTGTTTTGCTATCATCTGAAGCACGGAGGACATTCCGTTATTGAGCACGGGAGCGATGCCTATCATTGTTCCGCCGCCGAGGGTTGCTGTAACGCTTTTCGGCGTGGAGGCTGTCTTTGCGAAGCTGACATCAACGCTGATAAATTCCTGCGCGTCGGTGTTGAAGCCTGCCGCAGACGCGCCCGAGCCGCCCGTTTCCTCCTGAGCGGAAAAGAGCACGGAAACTTTTTTATTGCATTTGTTTTCTTTGAGAATTTCGAGGCAGCGGAGAATCGCGCAGACGCCTGCTTTATCGTCAAAATATGCGCCGCTGACATTGCCGCCGAGAAGCTCCCTGTAAGGCGTTTTAAATGTAACTCTGTCGCCGAGAGAAATAATTTCTTTCGCTTTTTCGCCAAGACCGGTGTCAATCATCAGCGTGTCAAAATCCGCGGCGTTTCCGCCGTCATTCGCAAGGTGCGGAGGGGTGGAGGTAACAACGCCATAGACAGTTTCTTTGCCGTGGATTTCCACATCGTGCGCCGCAAGGGTACGGATATCCACGCCGCCGCATCTGTCAACGCGAAGAAAACCGCCGTCCTCAATTTTGGTAACGACCATGCCGATGCAGTCAAGGTGCGCGTCAAGCAGAATGTTCCTGCCCGTGCCGTTATTTTCGCCGATTATGTTGCCGAGAGCGTCAACTCTTGCAGGCATAAATTCAGAGAGAAGTTCTGCCGCAAGGGGCGCGGTGAACTGCTCGTCGCCCGAAGCGGACGAGGCTCTGCATAAATCGAAAAGAGTTTTTTTGATGTCCGTAAAATCATCCCCGTTTATAAAAAATTTTTTATTTTTTTGTCTGAAAAGTTCAGAATTTTTTTAAAATTTTCTATCGGATTTTTTCAGAAAAAATTTAAAAATTTTTCTTGCAAAAACGGAGCGCGGTGCGCTCCGAAAAAGTGTTTGTTTTTTTAGAATTTTATTCGACAATATTTTTTGTTTTAAACGGGCGATTGATAATCGCCCCTACAACCGAAATCGGAAATTGTGTGAATTTTTTACATCGGGACGTCCGGGAGGTCGTCCCCTGCAAGCGTGATTTAAGCTATGCTTTTTGTAGGCAAATCCACGCAAAATCCAAGGTGCTTACCACATATTGTCTGACTTTTCGCAGAACGCAAATACGTCTTTTATCTCAACAACCGTGCCGTCGTCGAGTATCGCCTTACCGCTCCACAGACCGAAAACCTGATGGCATACATTGCCGACGCACAAAAATCTCGCCTTTGTGATGTTGTCGAAAACCGGCTTCATTGTCATTTCAAATCTGCCGTCGGACGAGGTAATTTTCCATTCCTTCATCCAGTCTTTTTCGTCGTTTTCGCAGTAAAGGTCGCCTATCTTGTGAGCCTTGCCGTTGTAGAAAAGCGTATTTTCACTGGCATTGCTCATGTCGCCGAAGCCCCAGCCGATTTCAAAGCCGAAAATGTCGCCGTGCGGAAGCCTCGTGCTTCCGTTGCCCCAGTACCATACGCAGTGGAACGGCCACACTCCCCTGCCCCAGTCGAGAATCGCAAAGGAAGTCTCGGGCCTGAACTCAACGGTGAGGTCGCCGACTTTCGCCGTGCCTGTTACGGGCATGCAGTTGACCTTCTGATTGAGGTAGAACTGCCTGTCATCTCCGCGCTCAAACGGCACTGCCATGATGAGAGATTCGTGGTTCTCGAACAGCTCCATTGAAATATCAACGGTGAACGGCTCTTTTTTGCATTTGCCGCTGAATTTTATAGTGCGTTTTGTCTCGGTATTTTCAATTTTCAGGTCAAAATTCTTTTTATGTCTTTCATAAACATTCGGTGTCATGGCGTCATTTGACAGCCCCATTTTGCCGAGCGAAAGGAGCTTGAAATCGGAATTTGAAAAGAATTTTTTGCCCGTCTTTGTGTCAAAAAGAATCGCGTTTGCCATGCCTCCCATTGAAATATCCGCAGCGGTAATCTGCATGACATATCTTCCGTCGGTAATCTGATAGAAATCCCATTCCTTGATTCTCAGAGAGTTCGCCTTAATAGCTTTCCTGTCATAATCAAACATATTCGTGAAGCAGTAGCCCGCCTTTGTGAGCTTACCGTTTTTATCAAGCAGAGGGATTCTTTCGGTGATTTTCACCTGTTCGCTATTCTTTAATACTTTCGCTGACTGCGGAAAAGCAGATAACATTTTAAGCCCTTCTTTTTAAAAATTATTCTTCGTCCGAGGTCATTTCGTCGAGCGTCATGCCGTAGCTTTCGAGGAACTCGTCAATGAAACATTCCGCCTCGGGCATATTCATTTCTTTTATCGCCTGACGGGTGCTTTCAGCCGCTTTTTCAAAGTCGGCGTTGCCCGCGCGCGTTTCTTCAATGCACTTTGTAAGCGCGCAGATTTTATCCGCCGCCTTGACGAATTTCCAGAGCTGTCTGTCCTCCTCCTGCTGGAAGAAGAACGGCTTGTACTCCTCGCGCAGATCCTCGGGAATCATTTTGAGCAGAGCCTCGCAGGCATCGTCCTCAACCTGACTGTAAGCCTCGCGAACCTGCTCGCTGTAATACTTAACGGGAGTGGGCATATCGCCCGTGATAATCTCGGGAGTGTCGTGATAAACCCCCATGACCGCCGCTCTTTCGGCGTTCACATTGCCGCCGAAGCGTTTGTTGTGAATAATCGCAAGGGCATGAGCCACACCCGCAACCTCAAGGCTGTGCTCGCTGATGTTTTCGGAGTGGTTGTTTCTCATAAGCGCCCAGCGGCTTATATATTTCATTCTTGAAACCATAGCAAAAAAATGGTTTTTGTTTTTCTTTGCCACAAAAATCACCTCTTAAAAAATTTTAACATAATCCGTATGTTTTTGCAAGGAAATTCTTTCATTTTCAGAATCAATGTGTTATAATATAATGAAAATATATGATTATGGGGAAGTATTATGCTAAAAAAGAACGATGAGATAGCATTGACAATAGATTCCTGCACGGCTCTGGGCAGCGGAGTGGGCAAATACGACGGAATGACCGTTTTTGCCGCCAACACCGCGCCCGGCGACCATGTGCTGCTCCACATAATCAAGGCGAAGCCGAATTACGCCGTCGGCAAGGTTGTCAAGGTCATTCATCCCTCAAAAATGAGAATCACTCCCGAGTGCAATATTTTTGAAAAATGCGGCGGCTGTGCCTTCGGGCATCTCAACTACAAAGATGAATTACAGATAAAGTATGACCAGATTAAGGAGAATTTTCAGCGGCTCGGCGGTATTGACATTGAGCCGATGCCGATAATCCCCTCGGTGAATGAAAAAAGATACAGAAACAAGGCGCAATTCCCCGTGAGTACGGATAAATTCGGACTCGCGGAAATCGGGTTTTTCGCGCCGCATTCTCACAGGGTAATCGACTGCGCGGACTGTCTGCTTCAGCCGGAGGATTTCAAAAAAATCACCGATATTTTCAGAGACTGGATAAGGCTTCACAAGATTTCCGCCTACGACGAGAGAAGCAGAAAAGGCGTTCTCAGGCATATATATTTAAGGAAAGCTGTTTCGACGGGCGAGATTATGGTCTGCGCTGTCATAAACGGCAACTCTCTCCCCTGCGCCGACGAGCTTGTTTTTGAGCTGACCGACGCGATTCCTCAGATAAAAAGCATAGTTTTAAATATAAATAAAAAAGACACGAATGTTGTTCTCGGCGAAAAATGCGTTACACTTTACGGCAGGGATTACATACAGGATGAGCTGTGCGGACTGAAATTCAACATCTCCCCTCTTTCGTTTTATCAGGTCAATCACGACACGGCTGAGCTGCTTTACAAAAAGGCGGCTGAGTACGCCTGCCTTACGGGAAGCGAAACACTCCTCGACCTTTACTGCGGCACGGGCACGATTGGTCTGACGATGGCAGACAAGGTAAAAGAGCTTATCGGCGTTGAGATTATTCCGCAGGCGGTGGAAAACGCCGCCGAAAATGCAAAGCTGAATGGAATCGGCAACGCGAGATTTATCTGCGCCGACGCGGCAAAGGCGGCTGAAATGCTCGAAAGTGAGGGCGTGCGCCCCGATGTTATTGTGGTTGACCCGCCGAGGAAGGGCTGTGATGAGGCGCTTATCGGCACAATGGCAAAGATGCGCCCTGAGAGGATAGTTTATGTTTCGTGCGACAGCGCGACGCTCGCGAGGGACTGCAAACGCCTCGCCGAGTTCGGGTATGAAGTGAAAGAGGTTACGCCCGTCGATATGTTCCCCCGGGCACCGCATTGTGAGGCGGTGTGTAAGCTGGTACGCGGTGATATAAATTTCTAATGGGATTTTAATATTCAAGCTGATTTTTAATTGTGTGAAAGTTGAGGGAATAAAATGGAAAACTATGATTTATCAAAATTCATACAAGCTCATCAGAAAAGCTATGAAACTGCTTTATCCGAGATTCAAAATGGCAGAAAATCAAGCCACTGGATATGGTATATTTTCCCACAACTGAAAGGGCTTGGACGAAGTTCAACTTCTGAATATTACGGCATACAAAATCTTGATGAAGCAAGAGCCTTTTTTCAGAATGAATATCTTGGACAACATTTAATTGAAATAACATCCGCTTTGTTGCAATTGGATTCTGATGATGCCAGTGCAGTAATGGGTACACCTGATGATATGAAATTAAAGTCCTCAATGACTTTATTTGCTTTGGCAAACCCGGAAGAAAAAATTTTTAAAGAAGTTCTCAATAAATATTTTAACGGAAAGCCTGATTACAAAACAATGAGTATGTTGGGTCTGTAAAAAAGCAGTAATACAGGCGATTGATAATCGCCCCTACTGACGAAGGCGGAAGATTGCAGAATTTTGGGGCAACGGAACGCCCGGAGGTCGTTCCCTACAAGCACGGTGCGACGGAGCATTTTGCGGGGGTTGTTGTCCCCGACAACCCGTAAAATTTATCTCAAATTTTACGCATCGTCCACACGGTTAAAAATCACAACCGTGTTAACCAGAATATAAAAAACGGGCGATTCGTGTATCTCCCCTACGGGATTTGTGCGTAAATTAAAGCAATATCTTAAATTAACGGCAGTGAATGTAGGGGTCATTCACGAATGACCCGTCAGATTTTCGTAATTTTCAGAACGGGCGATTGATAATCGCCCCTACCCTACGGTACATAAAAACAAACTGATTTTTAGGAGAATATGCGGTGAACAGGGAATTACATATTGAATTGCAGGACACGCAATGGCCGTTTGATTACACGGACAACGACAGAAATATCGCCAGAGCGATTGTATATGATGAAAACGGAATGTTCTATTTTGTAAGAGCGGAGCGGGACGATTATTTCGGGAGAGCAACGCTGATTGAAACATCGGGCGGCGGTGTTGAGCCCGACGAGGATTTATTGACCGCTATTCAGAGAGAGCTCAAAGAAGAGCTCGGCGTATCCGTGGAAGTTATCTGCAAAATAGGCGTTGTAAGCGATTATTACAATCTGATTCACAGGCACAATATCAACAATTATTTTTTGTGTAAAGTAAAATCATTCGGAGAAAAAAATCTGACCGAAGACGAATTGAACAGTTTTCATTTATCCACATTGAGGCTCTCATTCGACGAAGCCGTTCGGGAATATGAAAACAGAAAAAATACACCATTGGGAACACTCATAGCAAACAGAGAACTGCCCGTTTTATACAGAGCAAAAGAAATAATTGATGAAATCGGTTGAATGACAGGTGATTTTTTCGGAAGAATATAGACGGGAGATTGTGTGTTTCTGACGCACCGGATATGCGCTGACGCGCAAAATAATATATAACCGAGGCAAGAAATTATGTGGCTTCTTTTTGCGATACTTTCCGCGGTGTTTGCCGCGCTGACGTCGATTCTTGCAAAAATCGGCATTGAGGACGTTAACTCCAACCTTGCCACCGCGATACGCACGGTGGTTGTCGTGGCTCTTTCGTGGGGCATGGTTTTCATCACCCACGCTCAGAGCGGACTTAGTGAAATCAGCAGAAAAAGCTGGATATTTCTGATTCTTTCGGGCGTTGCGACGGGACTTTCGTGGCTTTGCTATTACAGAGCCATTCAGATTGGCGAAGTCTCAAAGGTTGTGCCGATTGATAAATTGAGCGTTGTTATCACGCTCGTGCTTTCGTTCATATTTTTACACGAGGAATTCAATATAAAATCGGCTGTGGGCTGCGTGCTTATAGCCGCAGGAACACTGCTTCTTGTTTTATAATCAGTTAGGAGAATTTTATGAAGCTGTCTCAGATTTTAAGCGGCGTTGATTATTCGGGCCGCATTGAAAAGGACGTTGAAATTGAAGATATTGTTTATGACTCGCGAAAGGCGAAAGACGGTGTGATTTTCGTCTGCCTTGCGGGGCTGAAAGCCGACGGTCATAATTTTGCCAGAAATGCTTATGACAACGGCGCGAGAGCCTTTGTAGTCGAAAAGGAGATTTCGCTCCCCTCTGACGCGCAGGTTTTCACGGTTAATAATTCGCGTGCGGTGCTGAGAGCCTTAGGCGACAATCTTTTCCGCAAGCCCGAAAACGAGATTAAAGTCATCGGCATCACGGGCACAAAGGGCAAAACCACCGTGGCTCACCTTGTGCAGAAAATTCTCAACGCTTCGGGAATTCCTACAGGCATAATCGGCACGGTCGGCGCGGAGTTTGACGGCATGAAGCTGCCCACAGCCAACACCACGCCCGAGTCGCTTGAGCTTCAGAGGATTTTCCGCGCCATGCTCGACAAAGGCTGTAAGGTCGTTGCGCTCGAGGTTTCGTCCCTCGGCGTGAAGCACGGCAGAGTTGACGGAATTCAGTTTGCCGCGGGAGTTTTCACCAACCTCTCGCCCGACCATATAGGTCCTCTTGAGCACGACACTTTTGAGGAGTACGCCTACTGGAAATCGGTGCTCTTTGAGCACTGCGACACCGCCGTCATGAACTATGACGACGAGGCGTACAAAATCATGAAAGAAAACTGCAAGTGCAGAGTTATATCCTACGGACTTGACGACGATTACGATATTTCCGCTTTCGACGTTGAATCTATAAGAACCAGAAAGACAACAGGCATCAGCTTCAGGTGCAGAGCCTTCGGCGAGGAGCTGAAAATCACCGCTCCCATCCCCGGCACATTCAACGCCTACAACATTCTTGCCGCTCTCGGCGCGGCGGAGGCTGTCGGCGCGGACATATCAAAGGCGGCTGAAGCTCTTAAGAACATAAAGATACGCGGCAGAGCCGAAACGGTGGATATTGACGAGGATTTTGATATTATCATCGACTACGCTCACAACGGTCTGAGCCTTAAAAGCATTATTGATACGCTTGATGACTATAAAACTGGGCGAATCATCTGCGTCTTCGGCTCGGTCGGCGGCAGAACGCGGGACCGCAGGCGTGAAATGGGACTTGTTGCGGGAAGTATGTGCGAACTGAGCATACTGACATCTGACAATCCCGATTTTGAGGATCCGATGAACATTATAAACGACATCGCCGCGGCTGTTGAGGAAGTCGGCGGTCAGTATGTCAAAGAGCCCGACAGAAAAAAAGCCATTCACTACGCGCTGAGCATTGCGCAGAAAGGCGATTTAATCCTGCTCGCGGGCAAGGGCCACGAGGAATATCAGCTCGTAAACGGAGTTAAAGAGCCGTTTTCAGAGCTTGAATGTATAAAAGAATACACAGGGAGATTTAAAGCAAATGATTGAATTTAAGGTTGAAACTGATTTAAAAGCATATGATGAATTTATTAACGAAAAAAAAGGCTCATTTATCCAGTGCTCCCGCTGGCCTGAAATCAAGGTAGTATGGAAGCCGTATTTCTTCTGCGGATTCCGCGACGGTGAAAGAGTGCTTGCCTGCCTTGTGCTTGAAAGGAGCCTTTCACTCTGCGGCAGGATATGGTACATTCCCGACGGTCCTGTTACGGATTACTCCGACGGCGAAATTATCACGGAATTCACAAAATTCATACAGGCAGAGCTCAAAAAACATAAAATCACTGCGCTGATAACCGACCCGCATATTCCGCTGAGCATCAATGGCGAATACACCGAAGAAGGTCTTGCGCTTCACAAAAAGCTCATTGACGCTGGCTACACCCTCAACCACGACACGGAGAAATACATCTACAAATCACCGATTCAGTACATGATTCCGCTCAAAAAAGAGGACGGCTCAATGTTCACGGCGAAGGAGCTTCTCAAAAAGTGCGAAAAGGGCGTAAGATATTCAGTAAGAATCGGCGAAAACCGCGGACTTGTAAGCCGCCGTGTTTCAATTGCGGAGGTTGAGAAAGAGCCCCAGCTCCTTGACGATTTCGCAACGGTCATGCGCTCAACCTCGGAGCGCGACAGCTTCATTGAAAAGAAGCCCGACTACATCAAAAAGATGATGTCCGTTTTCTCTGACTGCATGGATCTGACGCTTGTTTATTACGACAAGAACGCCGACAAGAAGTTTGAGGACGAACGAATGAAGCAGTACGAGGCTAACCTCAAAAAGATTGAGGAAACCACGCGCGAGGCTGTTCAGAACAGGCTGAGAAACGAAAACGAGACAATCATTCAGCAGTCGAACAACTACAAAATCAGACTTGAGAAAGCGGCTGAGTTTTCAAGTGAGGACAAGTTCGTTGTCGCAGGCGGTCTGACTATCCGCTACGGCGGCGTTGCGAGCTGTCTTTTCGGCGGAAGCATAAATGTGCTCAGAAACGAGACACGCCCGAGCCACTTTGTAAATTATCTGCGTCTCTGCCAGAGCCTTGAGGCTGAATGTGATTACCACGATTTAGGCTATGTGCTTGTAAATAATCTCAACATTCCCGAGGACAAGACACAGCCCCTCGGCGAGCTGACACCCTTTGAGAATTTTGAGGGCATCAACTCATTCAAGGCAAGTCTCGGCGCAAATCTTTATGAATTTGTGGGCGAATATGTTTTAATTAACAACAAACTGCGCTATAATATGTACGACAGGCTTATCCCCATGGTCAAGGATATTAAAATAAAAATTCTTCAGGCATTGAGAAAACAGAAAAGCGACAAATAAGGAGGAACTGAAAAATGAGCGACAGAAAATACAATTCATTTGACGACGATGTACTTGCGAATCTTGAAAAGCTCAAAGCGAAATACTCAGACTTCGGCAGTGATTATGAGGACGATGACGACTTTTCTTCCTACGCATCTGAAAAGGACGAAGACCTTTTTGAGTATGAGGACGAAATGCCCGAAAAACAGCCGAGACGCAAAAACAAAGAGCAGTATTCCGAGCCTGCGCCCGAGCCTGTGTCCGAACCTGTGCCTGAGCCTGTTCCCGAGCCCGTACCCGAGCCTGTGAACGCTGAGCCTGCGGCGGAGGAAAACTATTACACAGAAGAAGACTATGAGGAAGCTGAGAAAAACATTTTCTCCGAGGTTGTCTATACAGGCTCTGAGACAAAATATTCCAAAGAAAAAAAGACAATGAGCGGAAAGAAAAAACGCTCATCGTCAAAGATTCTCACCGTTATACTTTCCCTGCTTATCGCGCTGATAATCTGGGGCGCGCTTTTCGCCATTGACTATGTACTTGTAAGCAGCAACAGCGACCCGCTTTTCTGCATCAAAACGCAGGAATATGTCAACGGAAGCGAAGACTTCACAGGTCTGTTTTATAAATATCAGCGTCATGTTGAAAATAACGGAACTGTTGAGTCAAAATGCCTGCCGTGGTTTGTCAAGGGCGACAACGACAAGCTTGAAAAACTTGAGGAAGGCGAAAAAGCCGCTGAAGCATCTGTCTCAAGCGACGATTTGATGCCCCTTGAAATTACAATCCCCGCTGAATTCATAGAGGAAGACACAACAAACGGTCTTAAACTCACGGCTGAGCAGAAAGCGCAGGGCTTTGAGGGCGTCAAGCTCAACAAAGACGGCTCCGCAACATACAGAATTCAGAAGGGAAATTACAGAGTTTTCCTCGCAAAGCTCAAAAACAATCTGAGCGTTGACCTCAACTCCCTTGCGGAGGACAAGGATTATCCTTCAATCAAAAAGGTTGAGTTCACCAACGACCTTTCAACAGTTACGCTTTATGTTGAAAAAGAGGACTACCTCAACGGGCTTGACCATTTCATTGACCAGTCGATTTTTGAATGGGTAGGCAAATACAAATCCTTTGCCAACCAGGTGCCCACCTGCGAGCTTGTTATAAAGAATATCGAAGATAATTCGGTTATACAGGAAAGCAAGGGCTGATATTAAAGCATTACACCGCAAACCTTAACGGCTTTGCGGTGTTTTTTTGATAATCGCGGCTTAATTGTCAATTATTGTTTGACAACAGGCTCATATTGTTGTAAGCTATTACAAAGTGATTTTTTAATCATTTTTGCATTTTTCGCAAAGGAAGGTATATCAATGAAAAGAAAGGTTTTATATTCAATTATTTCGGCAGTTCTCTGCCTGTGCTTCGTTTTTCTTTCAATGACTCCCGTTTATGCGGCTGTCGGCGAAGTCAAGGAGCAGGTTCAGATTTTTGAAGAAACTCCCCTGCTTGACGAAACAGGCAGACTCACTCAGCCCGGCTACTGCTTCACAAATCTTTACAAATACGACCGCAGCGCGATAAGAACTGACCCGAGCAGAATCAAGGAATGGGATTTCTATCAGATTTCCAACGACGATTTCACCGTTCAGATTACTATTGCCGACATTTCCCTCGGCGGCGCTGTTACTGTCGGTTACTTTGACAGAAAGACAGGCGAAAGAGGCAGCATGATGAAGCTCAACCTCTTTACATTCGGCAAATTTGACCTCGGTCTTGACCACAAGGGACTTGCTGAGGACGACTGGACAGACCATACATACAAGCTCAAAAAGAAGAACTTTGACTTTGAGCTTTCTGTAGGCGAGGAAAAGAGAACAATTAAATTCATCGGCAAGAAGGGCAAAAAGGACTTCACAATGGACATAGAGCTTGCCATGATGCCCGACCATGAGAGCCACTTCATCGCTGTTCCGTTTGACACAAAGGACGGCAGACATTTCTACTACAACCAGAAGACAAACGGCATGGTTTCCACAGGCAAGGTTGTCTATGGCGACAAGACCTATGAATTCAAGGGACTTGAAGACAAATCCTTTGCTGTTCTTGACTGGGGCCGCGGCGTATGGCCGTTCCATCAGGTATGGTGGTGGGGCAACGGCAACACCGTTCTTCCCGACGGCAGAGTTTTCGGCTTTGAAATCGGCTGGGGCTTCGGCAACACAGAAGCGGCTTCAGAGAGCACAGCTTTCCTTGACGGCAAGGCATACAAGCTCGGCTATCTCAAGCTCGAAAATGAAAAAGAAATCGTTAAGCCTCTCGACTCCTGCTGGGACGACAACGGCGTTGAGTGGAAAATCACGAGCGACGACGGCAGCTTTGAAATGACAATGAAGCCCGAGTTCGACAACTACACAATGCTCCGCTTCCTTGTTGTCGGCAACCTCTGCCACCAGGTATTCGGCAAATGGAGCGGCACGGTTAAATGCGGCGACGAGGTTATCGAAATCAAGGACATGACGGCGTTCTTAGAGCGTTCGGATAATATGTGGTAATAAAAGCCCTGCAACCGAAGACGATAAATTTCGCAAAAATCGCGGGAGCGCAATACGCTCCCCTACTCAGAACGTGAAAATATTTCACAAGTTATGTCGGGGCGACCATTGGTCGCCCGCAAAATACGCAAAATTTAT
>JAZUFU010000135.1:0-37244 GCA_045640865.1 Acutalibacteraceae bacterium
ATGGAAACGATTGAAAAATGGCTGAGTGAAGCCGATTTTGAAGTGATTGATATATTTGACGATATGACCTTTGAGCCGCTTAAGGCGGACTCGCAGAGAGCGGTAATCGCCGCACGATACACAGGAAAGAGGAACTGATATGGACAAGCTGGTAAGATGTATTTCAGACGACGGCACACTTATTATGATGGCGGCGGACACCACCGATATGATTGAAAAAGCGCAGGAAATTCACTCCCCCTCGGCGGTAGTTTCTGCGGCTCTGGGCAGGCTTCTCACCGCCGCGAGCCTTATGGGCAGTATGTTAAAAGGCGACGACGACAGCATAACTCTGCGCCTTAACGGCGGCGGCCCTGTCGGCTCGGTTATCGCCGTGTCGGACAGCAGCGGCAACACCCGCGGTTATGTTTCAAATCCGATAGTCGAAATTCCGCTTAATATTAAAGGAAAGCTTGATGTTGCGGGCGCGGTCGGCAAGGACGGTTCACTCACCGTTATGAAAGACCTCGGTCTTAAAGAGCCTTATGTCGGTCAGATTCCGATTGTCAGCGGCGAAATTGCCGAGGACATAACGAGCTATTACGCTGTCAGCGAGCAGACGCCGACAGTCTGCGCCCTCGGCGTGCTTGTGAATCCTGACCTCACAATAAAAGCGGCAGGCGGATTTATAATTCAGCTCCTGCCCACGGCATTTGACGACACGATTGACGCGGTTGAACGCTGTATTCAGGATATTCCGTCTGTTACGAAAATGCTCACCGACGGCATGACTCCCGAGGAAATCTGCAAATTCGTGCTCAAAGAATTCACTTTGGAGGTTCTCGACGAGTCGAAGCCCGAATATAAATGTAACTGTTCGCGCGAAAGAGTAAAGCGCGCTCTCATCACCACGGGCAGAGAGGCTCTGCTCGAAATGGCGGAGGACGAGTTCACCGAGGTAACCTGCCACTTCTGCAACAAGGCGTATAGATTTACAAGTAATGAGATAAAGAACCTCGTCAGCAGCGCGGAATAAAATACGGCATATTTTTTCATTTCAGGCGGTAGGGGCGATTAGCAATCGCCCGTAAAGGTATGCTTTCAAAAATTTTTTACTTTTTTTGAAAAAAGGTATTGACAAACAGGAAGTTATAGTATATATTATATGAGTCGCTGTTGCGTACAGTGATAAAAGAAAAAGCACGTGGGAGCATAGCTCAGCTGGGAGAGCATCTGCCTTACAAGCAGAGGGTCACAGGTTCGAGCCCTGTTGTTCCCACCATGTGGCCCGGTAGTTCAGTTGGTTAGAACGCTAGCCTGTCACGCTAGAGGTCGACGGTTCGAGCCCGTTCCGGGTCGCCACTTTTCTTTTGCCTCTGTAGCTCAGTTGGTAGAGCAGTGGACTGAAAATCCACGTGTCGCTGGTTCGATTCCGGCCGGAGGCACCATAGTTTGCGGATGTAGCTCATCTGGTAGAGCGCCACCTTGCCAAGGTGGAGGTAGCGGGTTCGAGCCCCGTCATCCGCTCCAAATTTTATATGGTACCATAGCCAAGTGGTAAGGCAGCGGTCTGCAAAACCGCGATTCCCCAGTTCAAATCTGGGTGGTACCTCCAAAAAATTCCCGTTGACGAAGTCTGCGGGAATTTTTACTTATTCACTCTTCACTATTCACTTTTCACTAAATCCGTCAACGGGAATTTTTTGGTAAGTAATAAGTAATAGTGAAAAGTGAAGAAGTGAAAGTTGAAGAGCAAATATCAAAAAACATCTAATCAAACATATATAGTTTTGGAAGATTATGATAGAGGTGAAAAATATGGCTGACAGTCCGCTTATGATAAAGTCGAAAGCATTTGCGCTTGACATTATAAAAATCTGCAACGAAATAAAAAGAGAAAAACGGGAGAGTATATTAACCAATCAGCTTGTCCGTTCAGGTACAAGCATAGGTGCAAATATCCGCGAAGCGTTTTATGCACACGGAAAAGCCGATTTTATTGCTAAACTTCAGATTGCTCTTAAAGAATGTTCAGAAAGTGAGTACTGGCTGGAACTTTTAATTGAAAGCGGTTACTATAACGATACAACTATTCTTGATAAATGTATTGAAATTAAAAAGATGTTGATTTCCTCCCTCACCACCGCAAAAAATAATCTGAACAATTAAGCAGTAACGGTAAATTCACCGCCAAAGGAGAAAAAAGCATGGAAAAATTTATACCTTACGAAAAGCTCTCAAAGAAAAAGCAAAGAGAGCTGAACGCCCGAAAGCGCAAGACTTGGGGCGATGTAAATCCTGTAACACGCAGAACGGAGAATCCGAAAGCGTACAACAGACAAAAGGCACGAAAGTGGAGTAATGATTCCCGTTTCGTGCCTTTTTATTTTTTGTTTTATAAATTGCCGATATTTAACCACAAAACAGGTCTTACGGCAATTTCTTCATCAATAAATTCTCCGCGCTCATAGATTGTACCTTCATAATCGACAATAGATACTTTATCACCGTGAAATCCCGCTGAACGCAGCCAGTAACAGCAGGTGTCTTTTATATCCTCGTCAAATTCAACATCCTGAAGATACTCAGGGCAATTAACTCCGCGCTGTTTTGCATAATCTGTCGGAGAACAGCGGCGGGAAATATCGTCTTTAAAATATTTTTCAGCCTCGCTGTTGTCCAGAACAAAAACTTTATCCTTTGTTATTTCTTCATTGTTTTCCTCTGATCTGATTTCGGTTGTTATTATGCTGTTCTTTTCAGCGTCGTTAAACGCATTCTGCATGAATTCCGTATTCAGCCAGTTACGAAGGAAGCTGTCTTTCCACGATGTTCCTGTATCATCGCCGCAAAATGCACGGCAATCAAGAGCATATTTGCTGATAAGCAGTGCCCTGCCATTCTCCTTTGCGAGTACAAGCCACTCAATATCTTCTGTGCCGTTTGATTTATCATTGTCCTGTTCATACGCACCAAAGCTGAAAGTATCTCCGACTTTGATATTTTCGGCTGAAGGCTTGCGCTTACTGCCGCAGGCGGAAAAGCCTGTTGCCAGAATTGAAATTATAACAGCAAAGGCTGTGAATTTAATCAGTTTTTTAATTATAGTTTTAATAATTATCACTCCATTACAGTTTTTTCAGCATATCAGCCTTTAAAGCAGGTATAAAGCACATTCCGAAGTCTCGGCTGATAATAGCCCTCCTGCGGATTCAGCATGTGATGAGCATAGAAAAGTGAAAGCTTTTCGTCAGGGTCAACGAATATGCTCGCGCCTGCCGCGCCGCCCCAGCTGAATGCGCCGACGCTCCCTGTGGAGCCGCTGAGCGCTCTGCTCATCATTGTCTTGACGCCGAGCCCGTAGCCGTAGCCGCGCGCAACATCCCAGTCAAAATATTTCATCTGATTATCGTTAAGCTGATTTGCTCTGAGAAGCTCGACCGTGCCCTCACTGAGTATTCTTTCACGGTTCATTCCTTTGCCTTTCAGCGCGAGAGCCTGCGCAAATTTCGCGTAGTCCGAAACGGTGGTTACAATTCCCGCTCCGCCGCTGTCGTATTCATCACCGAAAACAAGACTGTTTCTCTTGCCGACATTTATAAGCGTGCCGCCCTGTCGTGATGCTGTTTTCTGCGCTTCGACGATATCGTCATTTTCGCTGTTAATGAACTGATACTGCTGAGCCATTCTGTCTCTGACATTCTCATTGTGATAGAATGTATCATTCATCTCAAGCGGCTCAAAGATATTTTTTCTGACATAATCTCTGAACTTCATTCCCGAAATGACCTCAACAATCGCCGCGAGAACATCGTGGCTGAGGCTGTAGTTCCATTTTTCACCCGGCTCAAACGCCAGCGGGTCCTGTGAAAGGCATTTTATAACCTCAAGCGTGTTCATTTTTCCGTCGGTAATCTCTTTCGCTTTTTTAAACGCGGGGCTTCCCGTGTTATATGTAAGACCCGACGTCATTGTGAAAAGCTGTCTTATTGTCATAACTTTTTCCGCTTTTTTTATTTCTCCCGAATTATCCTTTACAAAAAGAGTGCGGAATTCGGGAATAAAGTCATAAACGGGGTCATCAAGCAGGAAAAAGCCCTTTTCATAAAGCTGAAGCGCCGCCGTAACCGTGCAGACCTTCGAGGTGGAGTATATGTTCAACAGCTCGCCGCCGTTCATTTTTATTCCGTTTTCAAGGTCGGAATAACCCGAGCTGTAACGGAAAATCTCTTTGCCGTCATGGCATACGCAGACGCTGTTCCCGGGGATTCTCCATTCGCAGAGCCTGTCCATAAAATTTTTCATATATTCAAAATTCATATCGCGCCTCCTGAAATTTATCATAATTATTCTAATATAAAACATCAGTTTTTTCAATATTTTTTTAATTTCCCCTTGACTCTCAACCTCAGTTCAGGGTTATTATAACGTTTACAGCAAAAACCGCAGAGCTTTGACACTCTGCGGTTTTGATTATTTCTTGAATGTAATGTAAAGCATTGACCCGCTTTCGATTTTTTCGGGAAGCTCAGACTCAACCCACTCGCAGTTTTCGTTTACCGTCATTACTTTATCAACGGTGTATTCGCCCGCGTCAATCTTGAGCTTTCTGTCTCTCTTTTCGGAAACATTCGCTATGAGTATCGCCGCTTCGCCGTTTTCACCCTTTGCCGCGACGGCGTACATATCCTTGCGCAGCTTGTTCTTTATTTCAACCTGATTGCCCATTTTATAAAGCTGACCGAAAGCATAGAAGCCGTAATAGGCAGATGACGGCTTGCCGCCTTTGAGGAACATTCCGCCGTGAAGCGCTCCTGTGGCAATGCCGCAGTAATAGTATGCCGAGTCAAGTCCCTCATTCTGGAACATACACAGCATTGAGGTCTGATTTGCGCCGTATCTGCGGTCAATCTTGTCATTCTCGGTAGGATTATAATTCCACTCATCGCAGATTACTTCAGCATCGCCGTAGCCTGCTTTTTCGAGGTTTTCGTTTACATATTTTATCCAGCGCGCGTTTACTTCACTTGTCGAATAGCTGTGCCATGTGAAGAAATCCATCGGCGGTCTGTTCTCTTTTATGTAATCAAGAAATCCCTGGAAGAAATTTATAAAATATTTATTGTATGCGGGCGCGCCCGATTTGACATTATTGGTCTTTGTCAATGCGTAAAAGCCGCAGGAGCCGTAGCCGCCGATTTTGAGGTCGGGGAATTTCTCTTTAAGATATGTTGCCGCAACATTATAAAGCTGATAGAACTGCTCGGGTGAACCGTGCCAGAAAACATTTTCCGTATTATATTCCGTTTCGGAGATTTCTTCGTATTTGCCGCCGTCGGGTTCGTTCCAGATTTCCCAGTACTCGATATTATAGTTGAATCCGTCAGCCCAGCCCTCGTTGTAGTGGCGGATTATGTGCTCGCAGATCTGCGCCCACTTTGTGTAGTCTGTCGGCGGCAGAAGAAGCTCGTGGTCTTTCTGAGCGTTGCTGTAAGAAATACCGAGACGGAAGAACGGCTTCATGCCTGTATCGACGATAGCCGCAAGCACTTTATCGCTGCCCTTAAAATTGTAGGAGCTTTCGTCATTAACATCCGCCGAAAAATCGGGGAAAATGTTGTGAATATCAGTTTCTGTAATATCGTGCGTTCTGCACGCCGTCATGTTCGCTTCGGTGAAAACTTTATTTGTTTCGCTGTCAAGCTCATATTCGGGCATTCTGCCGACATTGTGAACAGGTCTGATTTCGTCAATGACATTGTCAAAATCAATTCTTATCACATTCGGCGTGAAAATCATCTGCCCGAGGGAAATGAAAAACGCTAAAACAGCCGAGAATATTCTTTTGCACATAAAAATACCTCCGATTTTCAGATAGAATTTTTTATTTCAGAATACTGCAATATTGCACGCTTGTCAATGCTGTGTAAACAAAAACCGCAGAATTTCCTGCCCTCATTGACAGTGGTGAAAAACTGTTCAGATTTTGAGCAATTTTCCCTTTTCGGTCGTAGGGGCGATTCACGAATCGCCCGTTTGAAAATACCGTACAATCTTCCGTCTTCATTGGTAGGGGCGATTATCAATCGCCCGTTTTTATATTCGGGGTAACACGGTTGAGAGCTTGTAGGGGACGACGTCCTCGGCGTCCCGATGCGAAAATTTCGTAATTTCTGTGTTATCGGCGGTAGGGGAGCGCATTGTACCACACAAACAAAAACCGCAGAGATTTACCTCCGCGGTTTATTATTATTTAACCTTCCGCAAGCGCGTCGGCGGGCGCGTTCTCGGGCTTGAAGCCGCTGAAGCCGAGCAGGGGATAGGCGAGGAGAACTTTCATGTCGTCCTCTGAAATCTCGAAATCGAAAACTTCGGCGTTAGCTTTCATTCTGTCGGCATTTGTTGATTTCGGAAGCGGAAGCACGCCGCACTGGAGCGCAAATCTTACGCACAGTTGAGCCACGGATTTTCCGTATTTCGCGGCGATATTCTTAAGTCCCTCGTCGCCGAGAACCGCGCCGCTGCCGAGAGGCGACCATGCTTCTGCGAGCATGCCGTTTTCCTGCGCGAAGCGGATATTGTCAATCTGAGTGTAACCGGGGTGAAATTCAAGCTGGTTGACCATGGGCTTGATTTCAGCATTTTTAAACAGTGTTTCGAGGTGCTTCTGCTCGTAGTTGCTTACGCCGATTGCGCGGATTTTGCCGTCCTTATACATTCTCTCAAAGCCGCGCCATGTGTCAAGGTTAATTTCCTCCCACTCGGCGGAGCATTTTGCAACGCACGGCCAGTGAACAAGGTAAAGGTCGAGATAGTCAAGACCGAGAAGCGAAAGAGAAGTCTCCACCGCCTTGATTGTCTTGTCATATCCGCGCTCGGTTACCCAGTGCTTTGTGGTAACAAAAAGCTCGTCGCGGCTGATGCCTGATTTCTTTATTCCCGCGCCGACGCTTGCCTCGTTGCCGTAGGCAAAAGCCGTGTCAATGTGGCGGTAGCCCGCGTCAATCGCGTCTTTAACGCAGTTTTCGGTGATTTCGCCGTCGGGCGTCTGCCATGTGCCGTAGCCTATGCAGGGGATTTTAACCCCGTTGCTGAGTGTAAAACAATCGGTTTTGCTCTTGAAATTCATAATATTTACTCCTTATATAATTATTTTTGATTTAAAAGTCGCATACAGCATAAAATGCGTTCTTGGGCATATTGTCCTTGTCGAAAAGCAGCTCATATCTGTAATATTTGTTGCCGTCCTCGGCAGTGAACGGGCGGTTATCGTTCACGCCCCAGAATGTAACGCTCGTTATCTTGTCGGCGTTCTTTCTGAGCACCTCAAACATCTGCTGATATTTTTTCGTCTGGCAAAGCTCAATTGATTTCGGCACGGACTCAAAAACATCGGTTTTGTTTGCGGCGATTTTCATGTCAACCTCGGTTACCTGAATTTCAAGCCCGAGGTCATAGAGCTTGTCGATAACCTTCTGAAGTCGTCTGGGGGACTCGTTTATTTCAAATGTGTCCCAGTGTCCCTGAATACCGACAACATCAATCGGCACGCCCTCGCCGAGCCACTTTTTGAGATATTTGAACAGATATTTCTGCTTCATGTTGTTGTTGACAATTTTGCATTCGTTAAGGCACAGCTTCGCCGACGGGTCAGCCTCGTGAGCGAACTCAAACGCCTTTGTGATGTATTCTTCACCGCAAATCTGATAAAGGTCGTTGTCCTTGAATTCGCCGTCCTTTCTGTCGTAGCCGAACGGCTCGTTGACAACATCCCATACGCTCACAATATCGGCGTATCTTTTCATCATTACGGTTATGTATTCCTTAAGTCTTGCGTAATATACATCTTTACTTACAAGGTTGCCGTCATTGTCTCTTGACATCCAGCTTCCCAGACCGCCCCACACAAGGCAGTGTCCGCGCAGCTTCAGCCCGTTCTCACGGCAGAAGTTCGCGATTGTGTCCGCTTCGGCGAAGTTCCACACGCCCTCGGACGGATTTATCGCAGGCTGTTTGAAAGCGTTTTCGGCTGTGATTGACGAGTAGTTCTTGAGAATGAACGCGGCGTAATCCTTGTTTGTGCAGTGCCAGCCGCCGACAGCCGCGCCGATGTCAAAATAATCGGCATAGTATTCCTTGAGCCCCGTGTAGTTTTCATCGCCCAGCTTGTCGTAATAATCGTAATTCGACAGGGGATTGAATGTAATAAATGAAATCATCGCAAATAAAATGCTTAAAAATCTGGTAAGCATAGCTTTCCCTCCCTTGAATGGTATTATTATCATAGCACATTTTCCCTCAAAAATTCAATAGCTGTGAGCGCGAAAGAGAAATTTCAGCCGTTTTTTATATTCGGGGTATCACGGTTGAATTTTTAATATGTGAGGACGATGCGGAGGCTTGGCAATTTCCTTTTTAACGGTATGTGTTCTATCTGAATTTTCCCAAAATACGCGGGTTGTCGGGGACGCCAACCCCTACAGTCGCTCCGCTCAAACAGAGCTTGTAGGGGACGACGTCTCCGGCGTCCCGATGCTTAAAATCCGTAAAATCTTATGTTCTCGATTGTAGGGCAGGGGCTTGCCCCTGCCGCTAAAATTCTCGTATATTCTCCCGTCCTCATCGGTAGGGGCGATTATCAATCGTCCGTTTCCTCAGGGTTCGAATCCCCTCGGAAATTATAAAAAAATAACAGACACACAAAAGTGTATCTGTTATTCTTGGTGATCCATCGGGGATACGGTTTTGCTTCGCAAATCCTGCACTTTCAGCGACCGCCTTGCGGCAGTACCCGCTGAAAGCATCGCGGCTGAAAACAGTTCACCGAACTGTTTTCTTAACGCCGCTCACCCTCTCAGGCTTCGAATCCCCTCGAACAAAAAAACAATCCGAACTTTCCAACATGAAAGAAGAAAAGTTCGGATTTGAAAGGTTTTGGTGATCCATCGGGGATTCGAACCCCGGACACCTTGATTAAAAGTCAAGTGCTCTGCCGGCTGAGCTAATGAATCATATAAACTTGTCTCGGTGCGTCAAGCACTACGATATAATAAACCATTTGTACCGCTTTGTCAAGCCTTTTTATTAAAAAATTTAAAAATTTTTCCTTTTTTAAAATATCACTTCTTTATTAAACACATCATATACTGCCCACCTTGACAAAAACTCATATATATAGTATTATAAAATGTAATTTATTTCTTTACGGAGGAAAAATGAATGCCTAAAAAAGCAAGCTACGGCAACGACACCATAACCTCTTTAACGGGCGCGGACAGAGTAAGAAAACGCCCTGCGGTTATTTTCGGTTCAGATGACATTGAGGGCTGTCAGCATTCCGTTTTTGAGATTCTCTCCAACTCCATTGACGAGGCAAGGGAAGGCTACGGCAATAAAATAATTGTTACGCGCTTCGCCGACAATTCCGTTGAAATTCAGGATTTCGGCAGAGGCATACCCGTTGACTATAACGAAAAAGAAAAAAAGTATAACTGGGAGCTTGTTTTCTGCGAGCTTTACGCGGGCGGCAAGTACGACACCAACGACGGCGGAAGCTATGAATACTCCCTCGGTCTTAACGGTCTCGGTCTTTGCGCTACTCAGTATTCTTCTGAATATATGGAAGCTGAAATCCACCGCGACGGTTATAAATATACCCTTAATTTCAAGAAAGGCAAGCTCTCGGGCAAAATGGAAAAAGAGGAATATCACCACCGCGACACGGGCTCGCGCATCAAATGGCGTCCCGACTTAAAGGTTTTCACCGACATCAACATTCCGCTTGAGTATTTTCAGAGCATAATGAAGCGTCAGTCCATAGTCAACGCGGGCATTACATTCATACTCAAAAATCAGGTCGGCAGAACCTTTGAAACTTTTGAATACAGATACGACAACGGCATCACCGACTATGTTTCGGAAACTGCGGGCGAGGACGCTCTGACTTCCGTTCAGACATGGCAGACCGAGCGCACAGGACGCGACAGAGAAGACCAGAAGGATTACAGAGTTAAAATCAACGCATCTCTGTGCTTCTCAAACAAAAATCAGCTCAAGGAGTATTACCACAACTCGAGCTGGCTTGAGCACGGCGGCGCACCCGACAAGGCTGTAAGAAACGCGTTTGTCTATCAGATAGACTCATATCTCAAAACGAGCGGCAAATATGTCAAGAGCGACGCGAAGATTAAGTTTGAGGATATTGAGGACTGCCTCATTCTTGTTGTGTCCTCGTTCTCAACCAAAACTTCATACGAAAATCAGACCAAAAAGAGCATAACCAACCGCTTCATACAGGAGGCCATGACTGAGTTCTTCAAGCATCAGCTTGAGATATATTTCATAGAAAACAGAGCGGAAGCGGATAAAATAGCGAATCAGGTGCTTATTAACATGAGAAGCCGCACGAAAGCGGAAAGCACCCGTCAGGCAATCAAAAAATCGCTCACGACCTCAAACGACCTGGCAAACAGAGTGCAGAAATTTGTTGACTGCCGCGCAAAGGACGCATCGGAAAGAGAGCTTTTCATCGTGGAGGGCGACTCGGCTCTGGGCGCGTGTAAGCAGGCAAGAGATTCCGAGTTTCAGGCTCTGATGCCCGTAAGGGGCAAAATCCTCAACTGCCTTAAATGCGATTACGCCAAAATTTTCAAGAGCGAGATTATCACCGACCTCGTCAAGGTTCTCGGCTGCGGCGTTGAGGTCAAGTCAAAGTCAATGAAAGGGCTTACGGAGTTCAACCTCGATATGCTGCGCTACAGCAAGGTTATTATCTGCACCGATGCCGATGTTGACGGCTTCCAGATAAGAACGCTGATTCTCACAATGATTTACAGGCTCATGCCCACACTCATTGAGGCGGGCAAGGTCTTTATTGCGGAAACTCCGCTTTATGAAATCAACACAAAAGATCAGGTGTGGTTTGCCTACACCGAAAAAGAAAAAACACAGGCAATCGAAGAAATCGGCAATCAGAAATACACAATTCAGCGTTCAAAAGGTCTTGGTGAAAACGAGGCTGACATGATGTGGATGACCACCATGAACCCGAAAACACGCCGACTGATTGAGATAAAACCCGAGGACGCCGAGAGAACGGCGGCTGTGTTCGACATGCTTTTAGGCGACGACCTTACGGGGCGCAAGGAGCACATTGCCGAAAAAGGTTATCTTTACATTGATATGCTTGATTTGAGCTGAGGTGAGACGAATGGCGAAGAAAAAGAAAATAGAAAAAACCGATGAGGGAATGAACCCCAACACTCATATTATCGGCGCGGGCATAGTCATGCCGCAGGACATTACCGAAATGCTCGAAACCAACTTCATGCCCTACGCCATGAGCGTTATCCTCTCCCGTGCCATTCCCGAAATCGACGGCTTCAAGCCCTCCCACAGAAAGCTGCTTTATACAATGTATAAAATGGGACTTCTCACGGGAGCAAGAACAAAATCCGCGAATATTGTCGGTCAGACAATGAAGCTCAACCCCCATGGCGACGCGGCGATTTATGACACAATGGTGCGCCTTTCAAGAGGCTATGAGGCACTTCTGCACCCGTTTGTTGACTCAAAGGGCAACTTCGGCAAGGCGTATTCCCGTGATATGCAGTGGGCGGCACCGAGATATACAGAGGCAAAGCTGGCTCCAATCTGCGCCGAGCTTTTTGCCGATATTGACAAGGACACGGTCGATTTTGTCGATAACTACGACAACACAACAAAGGAGCCGACTCTGCTCCCCGTTAAATTCCCGACGATTCTTTCAAATCCCACAACGGGTATCGCTGTCGGCATGGCAAGTTCAATCTGCTCATTCAATCTCACGGAGCTGTGCGACACCACGATAGCTCTCATAAAAGACCCCGACGCCGATGTTGCGGACACACTCAAAGCTCCCGATTTTCCCGGCGGCGGTCAGCTTCTTTATGACCGTGATTCCATGGCGGCGATTTACGACACAGGCCGCGGCGGCTTCAAGGTAAGGGCAAAATATAACTACGACAAAGCCAACAGATGCCTTGAAATAACCGAAATTCCTCCCACGACAACGGCGGAGGCGGTTATCGACAAAATCATTGAAAAATACAAGGCAGGCACGCTCAAAGCGGATATCAATGATGTCCGCGACGAAACGGACAAGTCGGGACTTAAAATCACAATTGATTTAAAGAAAGGCACCGACCCCGACAAGCTCATGCAGAAGCTCTACCGCTCAACTCCGCTTGAGGACACATTCTCATGCAACTTTAATGTTATTATCGCGGGCGTTCCGAAGGTACTCGGCGTTAAGGATATTCTTAACGAGTGGATAGCCTTCAGAATGGAGAGCGTTCAGCGCAGAGTTTATTTTGATTTGAGCAAGGCGAAAGAGAAACTTCACCTTTTAGAAGGTCTTGCGAAAATCCTGCTTGACATTGACAAGGCGATTAAGATTATCCGCAGCACCGAGGAGGAAAGCGAGGTTGTTCCCAACCTCATGATTGGCTTCGGTATTGACGAAATTCAGGCGAATTATGTTGCCGAAATCAAGCTGCGCCACCTCAATCGCGAATACATCTTAAAGCGTACCAAGGACATTGAACAGCTCAAAGAGGATATTGCCGAGATGGAGGATATCCTCGCTCACAAGGCGAGAATCAAGAAGATTATCGTCAAGGAGCTTGAAGAGGTCGAAAAGAAACACGGTCAGCCCAGAAAGACAGAGATTATCTTTGCCTGCGATGTTCAGGCGGAAATGGACGCTGAGGACGAAATCCCCGACTTCCCCGTAAATCTGTTCTTCACAAAAGAGGGCTATTTCAAAAAGATTACTCCGCAGGCTCTGCGCACAAGCGGCGAGCAGAAGGTCAAGGAGGGCGACGAAATTGTTATGGAGGTCGAAACCTCCAACAATATAGATCTGCTGTTCTTCACCGACAAGTGTCAGGTCTATAAGTCAAAGGCGGCTGATTTTGAGCTGGGCAAGGCGAGCGTTCTCGGCGATTATGTGCCCACAAAGCTCGAAATGGACGAGGGCGAAAACACAATCGCCATGGTTGTTACAAAGGACTACTCGGGCTATGTGATGTTCTTCTTTGAAAACGGCAAGGTCGCCAAGGTTGACCTTTCAGCGTATCAGACAAAAACCAACCGCAAGAAGCTCATAAAGGCGTACTGCGACAAATACCCCGTAGCCGCGATTAAGCACATAAAGACGGACTGCGAGCTTGTAATGCAGTCCTCGGCAGGCAGAATACTCCTGCTCAACACGGGCGCGATTTCACCCAAAACCACCAAGGACACACAGGGCGTGGCGGTCTTTACCCTCAAAAAAGGTCATACCGTCAGCGTTGTGCGCGATTATGTAAACGGCGAATTTGCGAAGCCTTACAGATACAAAACAAAAACTCTGCCCTCAACAGGCGCGCTTCTGAGCGCGGAGGACGCGGGCGAGCAGATGTCATTACTGTAAAAACAAAAACCGCTTAAGCAGAACTTTCCGCTCAAACGGCTGCGGAAAGTCTGCAAACGCTCCTGTTTCGTTTCCGCAGTAAATATATTGCCCGTAAAAATAAATATTATTATAAATTTTCAAAAAATCTATTGCATTTTATTGTCCGATGTGATAATATATGTCAGTAAAAAATCTTTCGGAGGAATTTGAAATGACAGCAATTCAGTATGTACTCGCTTTTGTTCTTATTATTCTTTGCGTAGTTATCGTTGCAGTTGTACTTATGCAGGAGAGCCGCTCAGCAGGTCTTTCAGGCGCAATCGCAGGCGGTGCCGACACATTCTTCGGCAAGGGCAAAGGTAAGAGCATTGAGAAAAAGCTCGAGAAATCAACAAAGATTCTTGCAGGTATCTTCTTTGCTCTCACTCTCGGCATCACAATCTTCTTCATGTTCAAGTATAACGGCTAATCGAATAAGTGAAATCACAGCCTCGCTTACGCGGGGCTGTTTTTCGTTTTATGAGTTTTTATCTTATTTTCCTTTTTTCGGCACACTGTACCGTTTTTTTACTGCCGAGGCACAAAAAAACTTGCCGAATTCACAGTTATTTAACATTTTGCTATTGTTTTTTTATAATAATGTATGATATAATAATTTGAATTATTATGAAAGGCGGGGATTTCTTTGAGCAACGAAAACGACAACAACTTCTTCAGCACTGAGGAAGAGTACAATAAGAGAAGCTCAGAAGAAAATAGAGATATAGCCGAAAGCTATGTAACCGAAAGTTACGAAAAGTATCTTCATGATTTTGACGACGGCGAAGAAATAACCAGACAGAACGACAAACCGTATGAAACAGCGGAATATGTTGAGCCGTACGAAGAATACGCAGGCAGAAAAGAAAAGAAAAACAGCAATGAGAAAAAGAGCGGCAAAGGCGGCTCCTCATCTTCCAAAAAGATTGTTATTGCACTTATCTGCGTTATTGTTGCGATTCTCATTGCCGCGGCCGCGGGTATTGCATATTTCTTCCACATAAGCAAGCCGGGCGACTTCAACGACGAAGGCATCGACTACAAGGACGACCTTGAGCTTGATGTTGTTGAGGACGAAAACCTTGACTTCGAGGCCATGGGTTCTGTTACGGACGCCGCTTCGCTCAACGATTATCTTTATAACTGGGCAAACAACAAGGGCGAAAAGATGTACAGCAAGAACGTAATCAATGTTCTTCTCTGCGGTGTTGACACGTCCGACGGCGAGGGCAGATCAGACTCAATGATTCTCGTCTCCGTCAACAAAAAAGACAAGACAGTTACCCTCAGCTCTTTCTTCCGCGACAGCTATATTTACATGGACATTCCGCTTAAGGAAGGCGGCTACAAGGGCAGATACGAAAAAATCAACGCTTCTTACGCTCTGGGCGGCCCTGCAACACTTATTGACACAATCGAAAAGAACTTCAAGGTTGAGATTGACCAGTATATCATGGTTGACTTTGCCTCATTCAAGGGAATTATCGACGCTCTGGGCGGCATCACGGTTGATGTTGAAAAGAATGAATCCGATTTCATCCGCAGAACATCGAAGCAGAAAAACTTCCCCTCGGGCGAAAAATGCCACCTCAACGGAACACAGGCTCTTATTTACAGCCGAATCAGAAAGCTCGACAGCGACGTCAACAGAACTGAGCGTCAGCGCAAGGTTATCAAGTCCCTTATCGCGAGCGCACAGGGCGCAACAAAAGGTCAGCTTGTAAACGCATATAAGAAGGTTGCGAAATACCTCAGAACAGGCTATTCACAGTCAGATGTTCTCAAGCTCCTCGGCACAGCCGTTGCGCAGGACTGGATGAGCTTTGAAATCAACGAAATTACGCTTCCCGCGGAGGAAGGCACGGAAATGATGTCGGCGATGATTCACCCCACATCATCACCGTACGCTTTGCAGTGGGTATGGATTGTCGATTATCCCGCCTGCGCTCAGAAGCTTCAGCTTGCCATTTACGGCAAATCAAACATCGAGCTTGATGACGACCGCGACACCGCGCTTTCATTTATGCAGGCAAACAATGTCGGCAGCTCCACAACAGGCAGCTCGTCGGGTTCGTCCTCGGGCAGCGGATACAGCTACAGACCGACCTATACTCAGTCATACTATACTCAGCCCTACACTCAGCCCGTTTCAGGCGGTGAAGGCGAAGGCACAGACATCGGCGGCGAGGGTACCGGCACAGGTGAAGGCACAGGAACAGGCGAGGGTACAGGTACAGGAACAGGTACCGGCACAGGCGAAGGCACAGGCGGCGGCGACACTCCCGTAGTTCCCGAACCCGAACAGGACGGAATAGAATAATTCATTTTCGGCGTACTTCGGTGCGCCGAATTTTTTATTCGGGTTTTATACTCGGGGTATCTTGGCTGTAATTTTTAATCCGTGAGGACGATGCGGAGGATTTGCGATTGTTTTTATCACGGTATGCACGAGATTGAATTTTCGGCGGTAGGGGCGATTCACGAATCGCCCGTTTTTTATACTCGGGGTAACTTGGCTGTAATTTTTAATCCGTGAGGACGATGCGGAGGATTTGCGATTGTTTTTATCACGGTATGTACGAGATTGAATTTTCGGCGGTAGGGGCGATTATCAATCGCCCGTTTAGGATTTGCCGTAAATCTGCGGGCGAACGCCCCTACACAAATTGTGCATGATTTTCACATTCTGCGTGTAGGGGAGCGCATTGCGCTCCCGCAATTTATTTTTACACAATTTTCCATCTTCGGTCGCCGGGGCGATTATCTCTCTTTCCCCCTCCCTAAAAATTTTTGTTTACAAAAACAAAATAATATGATAAAATATAAATGGAAATTTTCGTCGGTTTTTATCGGCGTTCAAGGAGGTAATAACCATGGATATTATGAATGTAGTTTCAAAAGGTATCGTTAAAATCACAAAGAATTACGGCAAAAAGTTTGGCAAAGGTCATGACACTCCCGCTATTGAGGATGCTCAGCTCGTTTCTTTCAGCGGTGAGAAATTCTGCGTAGGTTTTTCAAGAGATGAAATCATGCCCGACACAAGCACGGACAAAACCTACTGGATTGCAGGCCACGGCTCAGGTCATAAAATGGAAGGCATAAAGACTCCTGTTTATGCAAGCGCGGTCTGGATTGACTGCGGCAAAGACGAGGGTATTCTCTGGATAGGCGCGGACATCGTCGGCTTCACAGGCGTTGAGGTCAACAAGGTTCGCTCAATGCTCGCAGATTTCGCGGCTGAGACAGGCTGCAAGTGCATCAACATCAGCTGCACACACAGCCATTCGGGCATCGACACCGTAGGTTACTGGGGCAAGCCTTTCCTGTCTGTTCCAGCTGACGGTAAAGACCCCGAGTACATCGCAATGCTCATGGATACAATGGTTAAGGTTGCCAAAGAGGCTTATGCCAACAGAAAAGCAGGCAAGCTCTACGCAGGCAATAAAGAAATCGCAGAGTCTCTTTCGGGCAGACGCGCTCCCAAGAATAAGCCCTTTAAGAAGATTACAAGAATCCGCTTTGCTCCCGAGGACGGCAGCAACGAGACATGGATTCTCAACTTCCCCGCTCATCCCAACACTCTCGGCGGCTCAAACAGAATGTTAAGCGCGGAGTATCCCTATTATCTTCGTGAAAAGGTTAAGGCAGACTGCGGCGCGGATGTTCTTTACGGTATCGGCGCAATCGGCGCTGTTGACGCTCCCGAGGATGAAAACCTCAAGGGATTCGACCAGATTAAGTATCAGGGCGAGCTTTTTGCAAGCGCGGCCATGGCTATCGACAACGAAGTTGAGCTCAAGCCCGAGGTTAAATTCGTTCAGCAGCCGTTCTATTATCCCATCAGCAACAATGTTCTGACTCTCCTTGCCATGCGCAAGACCTTCAACGCAAATGTATTCCCGTGCGACAAGGGCGAAATGGGACTTGCTCTTAAATCAGAGCTTACATACATGAACCTCGGCGGCAAGAAGATTGCCATGTTCCCCGGTGAAATGTTCCAGCAGACGGTTTACGGCGGCTATGACGATGCTGAGAATTCCTCAACAGGCAGCGGCCCCGAAATCAATCCCACTCCGATTTCAGAAATCGCGGGCGACCCCGACCTCCTTGTTTTCGGCATCACCAACGATATGACGGGCTATGTTGTTCCTCCGAACGACTTTGTTCTTCATCCCACACAGCCGTACCTCAACAAGGCTTATGACCGCTTCAACCGCGACCATTACCATGAGACAAACTCAATGGGTTACGAGTCTCAGCAAGTTATTGCCGACACATTCGCAAAGGCATACGCAATCGCTGAGGGCTGATTGACGCCGCTCAACGCATAAAAATAAAAGTATGGAATGTACCGTTCCATACTTTTTTTATAATAATTATTCACAATCTTCCGTCCTCATCGGTAGGGGCGATTCACGAATCGCCCGTCAATTTACCGCAGATTTTGATGGTGCGTTTGTAGGGGCGATTATCATAGCCCGCAGATTTGCGTAGGGCAGGGGCTTGCCCCTGCCGTGTTCGATTTTCGCATAATCCTCCGTCCTTATGAGTGATTATCATTCATTTATTATTGCTCCACTCATAAAATTCCTAACGCCTGCTTTAACATAATATTCAAAATCCTTTTTTTCTGCTTCGGCGAAGCAGAAAACCTGCGCTCCGTTTGAAATGAGCTTTTTGATTTTTTCGGAATCATTGTGCTTTCTGTCCGCTGTGAACGCCACGCCGTCAAACGGATTGTTAAGGCAGACGCTCATCTGCTCATCATCGAGCTTTTCGGCAAAATAAACGGCATTTATCTCATCGCTCTGAATTGCTTTCAGAATTTCAGCGTCCTTTGAAATCACCGTGCACGAGCCGCCGAAGCCGTGGCTCGTTACGGATTCGCTCAGCTTTTTCAAAGCCTTCCCGTTGTTTTCGCTTACCTCAATCACAGGCGACAGTCCGTTTTCAAGGCAGGCGTCAAGGGCGTTGTCGAGCGTCAGAATTTTCAGATTGTCATACTTTTTATAATTCGCGCCGTTATCGACGGTAAATTCCGCTAAATCAAAATAAGTCTTGTCGGCGATTTTGCCGCTTCCGTCGGTCATTCGGTTGACGGTGTCATCAGAGCTCAGCACCCACACTCCGTCCTTTGTCAGCTTAATCTGAAAAACGACTGAGCCCAGCCCTTTCTTCGCGGCAAGCTCAAAGGTAGGCAGAGTATTTTCGGGCGCACGGCAGGAAAGCCCTCCGAGCGCGTAAAGATTTATGTTTTCTTCGTCGGTGAGGCTGCTGAGTTTAACCGTGTCGGAGGCTTTGACTTTACCCGTAAACAGCGAAAAAATGAGCACGGCAACGCAGGCGGCAAAAACAACTGCCGCCGAAATCAGAACAATTATATATTTTACATTTTTCTTTTTGCTTTTATTATTCATCAGTTCCGCCTCCCGTATATTTTAGCACCTGAGGCGATAATGTCAAGAAAGACGGTGATTTTATGCTCAAAAAATTACAGGAAATTATCGACAACAGCAGCAATATTGTGTTTTTCGGCGGCGCGGGTATCTCGACCGAAAGCGGAATCCCCGATTTTCGCTCCGTTGACGGGCTTTATAATCAGAAATATGATGTGCCGCCCGAGGAAATTCTCAGCCACACATATTTTATAAACGAGACCGAAAAATTCTATGACTTTTACCGCGACAAAATGATTGCTCTGTGGGCGAAGCCCAACGCGGCGCATCTTAAGCTCGCCGAGCTTGAAAAAGCGGGCAAGCTCCGTGCCGTTATTACTCAGAATATTGACGGACTTCACCAAGCGGCAGGGAGCAAGCGCGTTTATGAGCTTCACGGCTCGGTTCACAGAAATTACTGTCAGAAATGCGGCAGAGCGTTCTCGGCCGAGTTCATTTTAAATTCAACAGGCGTGCCGAAATGCGAGTGCGGCGGCGTGATAAAGCCCGATGTTGTGCTCTATGAAGAGCCGCTTGACGACAACACCTTCACCTCGGCACAGAGAGCCATAAGCCTTGCCGATGTGCTTATCGTTTCGGGAACTTCGCTGACCGTCTATCCCGCGGCGGGAATGATAAGATATTTCAACGGCAGCAGCCTTGTGCTCATCAACCGCGACGAAACCCCTGCGGACAGATACGCCGACCTCTGTATTCACGGCAAAGCAGGGGAGATATTAAGTCAGATTAAGGTTTAAGGCAACACCACACAATCAGAGGCGCACGCCTTGCTTGAATATTGTTCCGCCATATTGCCCCAAAATCTCTTGAAATACGAAAGTATTCCTTTAAAATTTTGGAACAATCTGACGAAAAATCTTACTTCGCAATCCGCACACCTTAATTGTGCGGTATTGCCTTACGGAGGCATTATGAATCACATAGCTTATATTGACAAAAAGCCCGTGCAAAGCGGCAGGCAGAACATTCCCGACGGTGCGGTCAACGGCAACGGCGACCTCGGCATTATCCTCGGCAATTTTGACGGCGGAATGAGAGTTTACCTTTCAAAGTGCGATTTGTGGCAGGGGATTGAGAGATACGACGACGGCGGTCTGCGCCCTCTCGGCTGTATCGACATTCCCGTTGACGAAAAAATTTACTCTGACTACCGCGTCGAGCAGGATATGGACAAGGGCGAAATCCGCTGTTATTTCGGCGGCGAATGTCAGATTACCCTGCGTGTCTGCAAGACGGAAAACGCCGTCATGCTCGAGCTTTCGGGTATAAATTCTTCTCCCGTTATCGGCTTTTTTGAGGGGCAGGTTTCGGGCGAAAAAGGCGAATTTTCCGACGGTGAAATCAGCGGAATTTACAGAAGCTTTTCGGGCGGCGAGCATAAATACGAAACGCACGCTTTTGCCGCGATGAAAAAAATAGCGGACGGAAAATTCATCACCTATGTTTTTACGAATCACGACACGGAAAATCCGCGCGAAAAAGCCGTGCAAAAGGCGGCGGAAACGGACGAAAAAATCTTTGAAAATCTCAGAGAAAATCATTATAAAGCGTGGGAGGATTTTTATAAAAAATCTTCGTTCAAAATCTCTGATAAAGAGCTCGAAAATCTCTGGTATTCTTCGCAGTATTTTCTCGCCTGCACAGCGGGAAACAAAAAATTTCCGCCCGGAATTTTCGGCAACTTTATCACAATCGAAAGCCCCGCGTGGCACAGCGACTATCATCTGAACTACAACTATCAGGCTCCGTTTTATGCCGCCTGCTCGTCGAATCACCCCGAGCTTACAGACGGCTACCACGCGCCGCTTGAGGGATTTTTTGAAAAGGGAAAAGAGTTTGCAAAGGAGTTCGGGAGCAAGGGAATAATGTACCCCGTCGGTCTTGCGCCCAAAGGACTTCTCACAGAGCTGAAGCCCGATTTGAAATACTCATTTCTGCGCCTGTTTTTAGGGCAGAAAAGCAACGCCATTCACCCTGCGCACATCATGGTTTTCAGATGGAACGCGACGAGGGACACGGACTACGCCAAAAAGCACGCTTACCCCTATATCAAGGCGTGCATTGAGTTCTTCGAGGACTACGCCGTCTTTGAAAACGGCAGGTATTCAATTTGTCAGGACGCGGTGCACGAGGTGCCGTATTACAAGGACGACTTCGATCCGAAGAAATACAAAAAGGTCATCAATGATAAAAACAACGCTCTCACGCTCGGGCTTCTCAAAATGTGTATTCCTGCGGCGATTGACATGGCTAAAACGCTCGGCATTGACAGCGACAAGCAGAAAAAATGGGCTGAAATGCTCGAAAAGCTCTCGCCGTTTGCGACTTATACGCGATTTGGACTGCGCGTTTTCCGCTACACCGAAAAGGGGCAGGCGTGGAATGACACAAACGATGTCGGTCTTCAGCACATTTATCCCTGCGGCTGTGTCGGTCTTTCGTCAGATAAGGAACTGCTCAAAACCGCTCGCAATACCTTTAAATTAAAGTCGTTCCGTTGCTACAATGACGACAATGCGTTCTGCTCGTTTTATCCGATGTCGGCAAGGCTCGGCATGAATCCGCACAAAACGCTCAGAAAATTCAGAAAGCTCAACTCAGAGCGGCTCATGCAGAATCTTCTTTACAGCTTCGCGGGCGGCTGCATGGAAAACTGCTCCACCGCGGCGAACATGCTCAACGAAATGGCACTCCAGTCATACGAAAAAATCATCAGAATTTTCCCGTGCTGGGATAAAACAATCGACGCGGAATTTAATAATCTCCGCGCGGACGGAGCGTTCCTTGTCAGCTCCTCAATTAAGGGCGGCGAAGTTCAGAAAACCGAAATCGTCTCCGAGCTCGGCGGTCAGCTTAAAATAGAAAATCCGTTCAAAATTTGCAGAGTTGAGACAGCCGACGGCGTTTTCCTGACAAAAAATCCGACGATAATTCTCAGAACCGCAAAGGGCGAAAAAATAACTGTCGAAAAGGCGTGAAAACGGTTGACACAGGAGGAAAAATATAGTATCATTCAAGCACTAATTTGAAACGGAGAAATTAAATGAATAACAAAGAAAAACTCATTAAGGCGCTTCAGATTCTGTCAATCGTGTTCATTGTCGGCATGGTAATCGCGGGCGTAATACTCATGAAAAAATACGACATTTCCGTCAAGAACGCCGCCGCGTTCAAAGAGATGCTTCAGGGCAATATCATCAAGGTTGCGGCAATTATCATCCTTGTGAATTTCATCAAATCGTTCGCTCTTGTAATCACGCCGTCGCTGATTTTCGTTATCTGCGGCATCGTTTTCGATGACCTGTGGGTTGCGATTCTCGTCAGCATGATTTGTATTGCAACGAGCATTCCCGTGCCGTTCTTCCTCGGCAAATTCACGGGCAGCGGCATGGCTGAAAAGCTCAGAAACAAGTACCCGAAAATTAAAAAGCTCGACGAGTTCGCCGACGACAACAGCTTCATGGTTGTGTTCCTCGTCAAGGCGACGGGACTTATCCCGAGCGATGTAAGCAGTATGATTTTCGGCGCGATGGGTATTGACTTCAAAAAATTCTTTGCCGCCACAAACCTCGGCGAAATTCCCATTATCGTGCTGTGGTGTCTTTTGGGCAACAAGGGCAGCTTCAGCGACCCCAAAACATTCCTTTATGTTATCCCCGTTATCGTTTTCGCGCTCCTTGCGTCATTGTTCATGAAAATGTGGACGGATAAAAAGTCAAAGGAAAAAGCCGAGAAAATGCAGGAAACCGTATCCGAATAACATTTAAAAAAATTCACGGGAGTTGCCGCTCCCGTGCTTTTTTATGTAAAGCTATATTGAACTTCGACGCCCTTTGTGGTAAAATAGTCGGGCTGTTTATTATTGAAATCGGAAGTGTAAAAGATGAATCAGGCAAAAAACAGAGAGCTTTTTGAGGAGATGCCCGTGGCGAGAGCCGTCCGCACAATGGCGATTCCCACAATTATCGGTCAGCTTATCGTGCTGATTTACAACATGGCGGACACATTTTTTATCGGGCGCACGAACAACCCGTTCATGGTTGCGGGCGCGTCGCTGATTCTGCCCGTTTTCAATATTTCGCTGTCCGTCGCGTCAATCGCGGGCGTGGGCGGCGGCTCAATGATTTCACGCCTTTTAGGTGAGCAGAGGAACGAAGAAGCAAAGAAAGTCAGCAGCTTCTGTATATGGTTTTCCGCGGCGATGGCTGTGCTGTTCTCAGTATTAACGCTCATTTTCATGCGTCCGCTTTTAGAACTCCTCGGCGCGGGAACTGAAACCTACGGCTTCGCGAAGTCCTACGCTTTGTGCGTTATCGTTGCGGGCGGACTGCCGACAATTATGACGAATGTGCTCTCAAATCTCGTCAGAAGCGTCGGCGAATCGAAAAAAGCAGGCTTCGGCGTTACCCTCGGCGGGCTTATAAACATCGCCCTCGACCCGCTTTTCATGTTTGTTATTCTGCCAGACGGAAAGGAAATTCTCGGCGCGGGCATAGCGACCTGCCTTTCCAACTGCATTTCCTGCCTGTATTTCGTTTTTGTCATGAAGCGGCTGAGCAAAACCTCGGCTCTCGGGCTTTCTTCACCGAAAATCCTGCCCGAAAAGTCAAGTGTTTCTCAGATTTTCTCAATCGGAATTCCCACCGCGATTGCGACGCTTCTGTTCGATGTCGATTATATCGTTATCGACAAGCTGATGTCGGCTTATAACGATATTGCCCTCGCCGCCGTCGGAATTGTCCTCAAGGCCGAGCGGCTTCCGCTGAATATCGGCATAGGCATCTGCCAGGGCATGGTGCCGATTGTCGCGTATAATTTCGCGTCAAAAAATTACAGCCGAATGAAAGCCGTTTCGCGTTTTTCGCTTATTCTCGGCGTTGTCTGCGCCGTGGTGAGCATAACGCTCTATGAAATTTTCGCGCCGTACATCATGCGCTTTTTTATTGCGGACAGCGAAACCGTCGCCCTCGGCACGGATTTTCTGAGAATCCGATGTCTTGCCACGGTGTTTATGTTCATGAGCTTCTATCACGTCCACCTTTTCAACAGCTACGGCAAAGGCGGCAAGGCGCTGTTCCTCGGCGTAACACGCTGGGCGGTGTTCAATATCCCGATGCTGTTTATCATGAATGCAATCGTCGGAATGTACGGCATCGTCTGGTCTCAGCTCATAGCCGATATTTTCACGGTCATTCTTTCAAAGGCGGTTCATCATAAATACACAAAAGAAAATTTTCAATAAAAAGGACTGCCGCATCAGGGTACTTTCGGAAAATGGATTTTGTACGGCAAACCCCTGCTTGTCAGGATATACGCATAAGAATTGTTGCTTGAGGTGAATGTATGTTTACAAGAATTGTATCTTTTATTGCAGCTTTGTTTTCTGCGCTGATGTCTGTTTTCGGATGTTATATTGACATTCCGTCAGCTCCGCTGAACAAAAACGGCTATACCTTGATTTTTGATGATGAATTTGACTCAGCCGAGCTTGATTCCTCAAAATGGCTCAGCGAATATCTGCCGCACGCGTCGGATTTGGCTGAGGGATGCAAGGCAAATTATGAAATCAAGGACGGCTGTCTGAATCTGATTATCGACGAAAACTCGTCGGATTATGCCTGCTACACATCAATGAAGGTCAGCTCAATTCAGACATTTGAAAAAAACGGTCTGCACCCCGGCGCAAGGCAAATGAGAGATGTTGAAGCGTTTAACGGCTTTTCCTGCAAATACGGTTATTTTGAAATGAGAGCAAAGCTGCCCGCTTGCGGCGGAGGCGGTCATGTGGCATGGTGGCTTACGGGAATACAGGACGATACCGATGCGGCGGATTCCGCGCATACGGGCGAAATTGATATTATCGAAAACTGGTTAAGCACTCCGAACACTTTTTCACCGAGAGTTCACCCGTGGAATGATGAGAATCTTTCAGAATTCGGTAAGGATATTAAGCTCGGCGGCGATTTCGTTAATAGCTATCATATCTATGCGCTCGACTGGACTCCCAAACATCTGAAATTTTATGTTGACGGCAGGCTGATTGCCAAAACCGATAATTCACCCGATTATGAAATGTGCATGTATCTCGGCGTCTATACGGACTGCGACTGGGACGGAGGCCGCGATAACGGCGTACATCCGAAGATATTTTCCGTT
Organism: Acutalibacteraceae bacterium; assembly: GCA_045640865.1. Lineage (GTDB taxonomy): Bacteria > Bacillota > Clostridia > Oscillospirales > Acutalibacteraceae > CAG-488. The sequence continues at coordinate 25,069 of JAZUFU010000135.1, forward strand.
GATTATATTCGCGTGTATCAGAAATAAATAATTTATCAGAAACGATTTACCATATAAAAATTACCCTCCGAAAAAAATGCTTCTTCGGAGGGTATTATTTTTTATAAAAATCTTTTTATCCACCCGTCGAGGAACTTCATCTGTTCCCCTGTGTGGAACCAGTGCTCGCCGTTTTCCATAACCGTGAGCGATGCGCCGACTCTCGCGCTGAAATCCGAAATCGTGTCAAACGATGTGAGATTATCTTTTTCGCCGTAAAGAATGTGCGTCGGAATGTTCCATATAACGGGATTTCTCCTCACATAGCACAGATAATCCCACGAAAGCACATTCCCGTATGGCAGGGCGATTTCTTTCCTTTCGCTCAGCTCCTGCTCGGTTACGCCTGCGCCGCTCATCATGTCAAGAATGAGCCGCTCCATATCCACAACGGGGGAGATGAAAAACGCCCTTCTGATGTCCATGCTCCACAGCGAAAACATTGCGAAATACGCGCCGATACTGTTGCCGATAACCGACACGGTATCGTATTTTTTTATTAAATCGGCAAAGAATTCGGGAAATTCCTCCTTTGCCTCCCACGGAGTCTGCGCCCTGTAGTCGAAGCCGATAACATCAGCACTCTCAAAAAGCGGTCTGTAATGCTCCGCTTCGTCCGCATTGCCGCCGCTTCCGTGAATATACACAACGGCGTTATTCTTAATTCTCATTTTTTTAACCTCAATAAAAATCGGGTACTTCCGCGCCTGTATCAAATCCCGTGAGCTGGTTTTCGGCGTTGAACGCTAATGCTCTGTATGTCGGGTCGTCAATTTCTTCGATTATCTGCTCATAGACATCTTTGCCGTAGAAATCTGCATTCTCCGCGACAGGGAAAGTAACGCTCTTGACGGTAACGAAAAATCTTCCGTTGTTTTCTTCAATATAGTCATTGACCTCTGCCTTTTTTACCATACTTTCTTTAAATGCCTTTGCCTTTTCTTTATCGGCAAACTGTATGCGCAGGTCAGCGGTGATGTACCAGTCCTTTTTCAGCCCGTTATCGGTGTAGGAATACTGATGCCTGCCGAAAACCGTCTGAATGCTCAGCTTGTCTTTATTTTCGTTTATGTCATCGATTATGTCAAGATTCAGATTTTTTTCATCCTCGGCGCGGCATCTGATAAAAGTGTGTGCTGAGTCAATGATTTTGTTGTTGTATGTGTAAGCGTTATAATTTATATAATCCCCGTTTTTATAGTAATTTGCACAGGCGACATAATATTTTTTGTCGAAGACATTAATATTCAAGCTCTCATCAAGGTCATTTTTACGCTCTTTTGTGAAAAGCAGAGAAATATCGTCTGCGCCGAAAGGAGCTTTTTTATTGAGTCTGTCATAGCTTACGCTGTAGTCGTCGCCCTTGACGGTAACGGAATATCTTTTGCCGTCATTTTCAACATACGAAACGGTTACATCCTTTTTCGAGGCGGTTTCGGTGCAGTAGTCAAACATCGTTTCGCCGTAGCCCTTATACACAACATAAACGAGCTTGTCGCCGTCGTAATATTTTATTTTCTGCGTCGAGGAGCTTTCATCTGTTTCAGTTTTTACGGTCAGATTCAGGCTGTCAAAATCGGGACGCTCATAATAGAGGTCGATTTTTTTCAAATCGTTGAGAATTTCCTCAGTGGCGTTCTCCGCGTCAAAATAGCTGAGAATTTTCTCACAATCCTTGTCCGGAGTGTCAATAAATGTCAGCTTCGTTTTAATCGGATTAGTCATGAAGCACACCGCCGCAATAATGCTTGCGATAACGGCGATAATGATTATCCAGAATGCAGGTTTTTTATAATTCAGCACGTTTTTCACCCTTTCTTTTGTTGCTACCTCACCGAACGCCACAGGGCAGGCGAGGACAGTTCTTTTGTTTGATACGCAGTCGAGCAGAGCCTGTGAATAGCCTGCCACGCTGTCCTTATCCATGTTTTTTATAACTCTTTCATCGCAGGCAAGCTCAATATCTCTGCACAGCAGCAGATACGCCGCCCACACAAGCGGATTGAACCAATAAACCGCAAGAAGCGCGTAGCCGAGCGGCTTCCACAGATTGTCGCGGTGTTTGAGGTGTGCTTTTTCGTGCCTTATGACATACTCCGCCTGCTCGTCGCTCAAGCCTGAGGGCAGTATGATTTTCGGTCTGAACACGCCGAGAATGAACGGCGAATTTACATCGTCGCAGACAAAAATATTGTCGCGCAGGTTTATTTTTGCCGCCGTCTGCTTTTTCACGCGGAGGTATGACACCGCAAAATATGTGAGCATCGCAGCAAGCCCGACAGCCCATATAATTCCGCAGATTTCGGCAATATCTATCCCTTTTTCGGTCTGTACGGCGTTGTAGCCGCTGTTAATAAGGCTGTTCACAGGCGCGTCAACCGCGCTTATGCCCGAGTCAAGCGAAATATCGGCGCTGTAGGAGCTTTCGTGCACGGGCTCCGCGCTCGGGATAAGGCTCAGCGCACTTTCAATTGAAAACGGAAAAATCAGCCTCAACGCCACCAACGCCCACAGAATGAAATTCAGCGTTTTCGGAGCTTTTTTAAAAAGAAATCTCAGCAGAATAACCGCGAGAATCAGCCACCCCGCCGTGATGCTGATGTTGAGAAGACTGAGAAAAATATCGCCCATGGTCAGCCCTCCTGCCTGTAGCTGTCAATCATTTTCTGTATCTCACTGATTTCCTCAGAAGAAAGTGCTCTGTCCGACGCAAAAGCGGAAATGAACGCGGGCAGAGAGCCGTGAAACTCGTCCTCGACAAACTTTCTGCTTTTTGCCGAAAAAAACTCATTTTTTGATACAACCGAGCTGACAACACCGTTTATGTTTTTGAAAATCCCTTTTTCGCACAGCTTTTTGAGCACGGTGTAGGTGGTTGATTTTTTCCATTGAAGCCGCTCGGCGCAGATTTTCACAAGCTCGCCTGAGAAAACAGGCTCGTTTTCCCACACAATATCGGCGAATTTTGCCTGAACGTCTCCGAGTTCAATCTCAAACATGATCATTCCTCCTTGGTCTATTTACAATCGACCGCGATGCAAGTCTATCACAAATAGACCGGTTTGTCAACACATTTTTTGAATTTTTGCAATTTTTTATCATAAATCCCTGAGAGGAGCGCATTGAATCTCTGCTTTATTCAGCACAATTTATCGTCTTCGTTTGTAGGGGTTGGCGTCCCCGACAACCCGTGGATTTACGAGAAATCCCCGATAGAACACATACCGACCGAGGATAACAGATTATTCAAGAATCGCGGGAGCGCAATGCGCTCCCCTACATGAAGGGGTTGAAAAACCTTCACATTTTTTTGTAGAAATTTCAAATAGAACACATACCAAGATAAAGAATTATCACAAATCTCCCGCATCGAGCACACAGAAATTATCACAAATCTTAGATAGAACGCATACCGTGAGAAAGATTATCGCAAAACTCCCGCATCGTCCTCAAAATGATAAAAAATCATCCGTGCTGCCCCGAATATAAAAAAGATTCCGAAATCCGTGAGGAAATCGGAACCTTTTTCTGTATAAAGGAAATCAAATGGGATTTATTTGTTTATTTGAAAAGCTCAATGAAGCCTGCGGTGAGTGCCGAGCCTGCGTTGCGGCTTGTTTCCATAAGCTCCTCGTTGTCGGCACGGCCATAGACGCCGTCTTTGGACGCGAACAGTGTCTTTGACAGGAAGTTCTGCGCGCAGTCGGTGTCAGGCATTACATAGCCGATTTCATCGTTGCAGATACCCATGGCGATAATGCGCTTGTCGCTGCCGAGCTTCGCTTTGGCGTAGTCTTCGAGCGAGTCGTATTTCCAGTCCTCGCCTGTCCATGAGCCTGCGCCCTGCCATAACTCCTCTTTGTCGGAGGTGCCGAATGTGATTGCAGGTGAAACCTCACCGGGGAGAGTGAGCATTACAACATCTTCGCCGAGCTGAACATAGCCGATTTCGGTGATGATTGCGTAGCCTGTTTCGGAGTCGGGATATTTAACCGTGTTGTAGCCGAAAAGAGCTGACTCAGCGGCAACATACATAACTGTGTAATCAAGCGGAATGATTGTTTCCATCATCTTGATGTCATATACGGGAGCAACCTCTTTTGCTTCGCCGAGAGAATCAATGATGAAGTGAGCGAATGAGTAGCCTGTTGCTTTCATGCTGAAATACGCAGCCTCGCCGCCGTCCTTGTCGTTTTCAAGGTAACGCTTGTCGGCGTATTTCTTGCCGTATCTTGCAACCCAGTCCTCATAGGTGAGAGTGTTTTTCTCTGCCCATGCCTTGCCTTCCTCGGTGTATGCCGAGCTTAAGCCGATAGCCGCCTGTGAGCCCTGGAGGAACATGAACTGATAGCCTGCCTCTTTCATGGCTTCCCAGATGTAGTGAGGAACGTCGCCGCAGAGCTTGCCTGAATTTCTGCCCGCGAATGTGGGGTGGAAGCCCGCGTTTGCGATAACGGTTTTAGCTCCGCTTTCGCCCTCAAAGTACCAGAACGCAAAGTTCTTCATGCAGTCCGCGCCGCATTCAAGCTTGTCTCTGAAAACTTCGTTTACCTCGTTGCAGGCGTATTCTTTCATGTAGTCGTCAATGTTTTCTGTCTCGCCGTAGCAGAGTGTGCCGCTTTCCATGTTGTCATAAGCGGTGGTTGCCGCCTTTGCGGCGTTTTCGCACAGGCTCTTGAACATTGCGGGGTCAATGCTTCTCTCTTTTCTGAGGAAGATGTGGTTGTAAAGAGCTACAAGGAATACGGAGTCAAGGCTCATGCCGAGAGCTTCCGCAACTGAGTGAGCGTGTGTGCAGTTAAGCTCAAACGCAACAATATCGTCGGGAGCAAGTCCTTTTTTGCAAAGAGCTTCGCTTACAGCTTTTCTGACGTCTCTTATGTTGCCGTTGCCGATGCCGATGTTGTCAACCGCGCCGAGAATAATAACATCTTCAACGCCGTTTTTGTTGGCATCGTTGCCTGCGGAAAGAATCGAAATGTAAATTCTCTCGTCGTCGTAAATCTTATCTACTGTTGAGGTGAAGTAACCGCCGAACCAGTGAAGACCTTTGAAGTTCATGCCGTTTTCGTCAGCCTTGCCGTCAGCGTTTGTGCGCCACGATGTGGGGATAATGCTTTCGGAAGCATAGCCGAGCTTCCATGCACTGCCCGTAACCTTGCCGTCAGAGCCTTCATAGAAATACTCTTTGGGCTGAGCATTGTACTCGTCAACGGTGGGGAAAGCGTTCATGCCGAGAGTGTCCGCGCTGAAAAGAGCGTTTTCAGCTACGCAGATGAGCGTGTCAAACAGAATGTCAATCAGCTTGTCGAAAACATGGAACATTGTAAGCTCCTGTTCTGCCGATAAGCCTGCCGCGCTTGCGGGAGCAGCCATGCCGAAAACCATGACTACAGTAAGAACAAGCGCAATAATTTTCTTTTTGATATTTTTCATAAAAATCCTCCTATAAAGATGTAATAAGAGATTTGCCAACCAACATTTTATCACAAATCAAACGATTTTTAAAGCTCCGACAATAGCTTTAACGGTAGAATTCAACCGCCTGTTTTTATGGAAATTGACGAAAGAAGTTAAATGATTTTAATAATAATCAATGCAATAACCGCAACTATGGCAAGCGCAACGAGCCAGCCGCTTTTAAAATATTTCGGCGGTTTTGCGTTTTCGCCGCTGTTGTCGATTTCGTAGGCAATCTGATTGTTCGGCGTAACTTTTTCCGCAGGCTTGCTCTCGTCAAAAACCGAGCCGCAGTATTTGCAGACATTCACGGTGTCGGGGCTGAGCCTGCCGCAATTTTCACATCTCATAATCTTACCTCACACAACGTCTTTTTCGCTGAGACCGCCCATGTCAAGCACGCGCTTGAATGTGTCGAGCACGCACTGAACGGCGGCGTTTCTGAATCCGTTTTTCTCAAGGCTGACAACGCCCGCAATCGTCGAGCCGCCGGGGGAGCAAACCTCGTCCTTGAGCTTTTCGGGGTGCTTGCCGCTTTCCTCAACGAGCGTCGCCGTGCCGATTATCGTGTCTATGGCAAACTTCTGCGCCTGCTGACGGGTAAGTCCTGTCATGACTCCGCCGTCGGCGAGAGCCTCAATGAACATGCACACAAACGCGGGGCCGCAGCCTGTTATAACGCTGCCTGCGTACATTTTCTTTTCGGGGAGCACCTCAAATGTGCCTGTGCGGCTGAGAATTTCTTTGTATTCCGCGAACATTTCATCTGTAACCGTGTCGCTGAGCGTGCAGATTGTTATGCACTTGCCGACAGCCGCCGCAACATTCGGCAGAGTTCTGATAACGGGAACATCAACGCCGAGCCACTCTTTGATTGTGTCAATGCTCACGCTGACCATTATTGAAACGATGATTTTTTCCTCGCCTTTTTCGATGCAGTCTTTCACAACAGGACCGATTTCAGAGAGCACGCTCTGACCGACCTGCGGCTTGACGGCGATTAAAATATATTTGCTCGCTCTGACCGCTTCTTCGTTGGTTTCGGCGAAGCACGCGCCTGTTTCCTCGGCGAATGCTTTTGCCTTTTCCTTGTCGTAATCGGTAACGACTATGTCTTCGGGATTGTTGCCCAGACAGGCGGCTTTCGCGATAGCACCGCCCATGACGCCCGTGCCGATAAATGACATTTTTTTCATAATTTACCCTCCGTTTTAAGCCTCAATGCTGTTTCTGCCCTCGTGAAGCGGATAGCTTCTGCCGCCGTAAATCAGCTCACCGTCCGCTCCGCCGTATAGGTCTATAATAAATTCTGTTTTATCTTCGTTTTTGCGGTATTCAACCGCTGTTTTGCCTTTTTCGGTTGTGATATATCCCTTAGCGAAGCTGAGTATAGTATTCTCCGCGGGAGCGATAATAATTTTATCAAAGCCGCAGGAGCTTTCAGCCTGCCTTATGCCGAGAATATTCTCAAAGAATGTGCTCACGCACGCGCCGAACATCGGATGATTGTTGGACGCTTCGCCGTTCCAGTTCTCCCAAAGCGTTGTCGCGCCGCTGTCCTTCATAAAGCCGAAGGAATGGTTTTCTTCGTGGCTTTTTAGCATCGAAATCGCAATGTCAGCCGCGCCCAACTCAAACAGCGTTTTGCACGCGTAATATGTTCCGAAAATTCCCGTGTCGAAGCATTTAAGACGCGAGTATTTTTCTTTGATTGTTTCAGCCGTTTTATCGTCCGCTATGCCGCATATTCGGGCGAAGAAATCCGCGCCCTGCAATCCGCCGAGGAAGCTGCTGTTTTCGTCGGGAGCGTATTTTTTGAGAACGCTCTGACAATGATTTTCAATCAGCCCGTTGATTTTGTCTGTGTTTTCGCCGAGAAGCTTGCCGCAGTACGACGCCATTTTAAGCTCATTTACATACATGCAGGTGTTGACGAAATCCTCGGGAATTTCAATCTTTTCGGGCGTGCACCAGTCGCCGAGGCACCAGCCCTTTTCCTCCTCTTTTTCTATAAGCCCGTTTTTGCATCGCGACTCCATATAGTCAATGAAAAGGAGAATGTTTTTGTAATATTTTTTCAAAGGTGAAAGGTCGCCGAAATATTTTGTATAGTGATAAATCACGGTGATAATCGCGCCGCCCCAGCCCGCAGGGCCGCCGCCTCCGCCCGAAAACGGCGCTGTGTGCTGAACATGACCTGTATTTTTGTCCTGACAGTCGATTATATCGTCAATCCACTTTCTGTAAAGCTCTTTTGAGTCAAGCGTCAGCATCGCCGCGGGGGCGCAGAGCTGACCGTCGCCCGTGTAGCCGAGTCTCTCCCTGTGAGGGCAGTCAGTCGGCACGGCGGAGTGGATATTTGAAAGCTGAGTGTGAATGTAGGTTCTGTAAATCCAGTTGAGCGTCTCGTCCGAGCATTCAAAATCTGAAGTAACCTCCATGTCCGTGTGGATTTCTCTGACCTCAACAGCTTCTGCGTTGTTAGTCAGCGAAAAATAACGGAAGCCGTGCCACAGCAGGTACGGGTGAAGCTCATTAGTGATTCCGTCGGTGATGAACTCGTCAGACGCTACCTGCTCCCAGCCTGCGGAGTCGCACGAAAGCGTGCCGTCGGCGTTCAGAAGCTCGGCGAATGTCATCGTAACCTTTTCGCCTTTTTTCGGGCATTTTGCCACGGCGTAACCCGTGATGTTTTCGCCCGCGTCATAGACGGAATAATCGCCGAAATCTTTAATTTTTTTAACGGGAAGCACGCGTGTAATTTTATCTTTGTTGCACCTCTGAATGTGCATCGGGATTTCTTTCATTCCGCCGCAGATTTCGGGCGTAAGCCAGCCGTTTCTGTCTGCCGAAAGCGTGTTCCAGTTATAATCAAAGCCGTTGTAATCGTGCTTTTCACCGTAAAAAAGCGAGCTTGTTTTAATAAATCCCTGCCTGTAAAGCGTGGTTTCGTCGCTTAAAATCTCCTCATTCTCGGCGGTGATTTTATAGCACAGACGGATGTTGCCGTAATCCATGTTTCCCTCGGCTGTCCTGTCAGTCTGATGAAAATATCCGCCGCCGACCATGACGCCGAGAACATTTCTGCCGAGCGTAACATAATCGCTGATGTCGTATTGCAGGCAGTAAACGCGGTTGTCCTGCCTGTCCGAAAGGGGATAGATGAGCCGCATTTTTTCGCCGTCTCTCGGAATGTAGTCGGAATACGCAGGTACAAGCTCATCACTTGAAACGCGCTTGCCGTTGATATACAATATAAAATAGCCGAGACCGCAGATTGTGATTGCGGCTTTCGGGCTTGTCAGATCAAACTCTTTTCTGAATACGGCAGAGGATAAATCCTGCGCGGGGGTTATCCATTCCGCTTTGCCGAACAGTTCATTGTGCGTCATTCACACCACCTCAATCCTAATTCTACCACAAAAACTTTTGCAGTACAATACTTTTATTTTTTATTCGGGATAGCACGGTTGAATTATTATCATTATGTGCTCGATGCGGAAGATTTGTCATTATTTTTCCAACGGCATCCGTTTATCAAATTTTGCGTTATCTCTCCCTCAGCCTCACCTTGTCAGGGGAGGTGGCATTGCGAAGCAATGACGGATGGGCAGTTTTTGAAGTAAGAAGTAATATTAAACAGTTCTATCTGAAAATTGCCGTAATCTCACGGGTTGTCGGGGATGCCAACCCCTGCAAAATGCACCATTCTTGTAGGGGACGACGTCCCCGGCGTCCCGTTGCTCAAAAATCCTGCAATCTTCCGTTTGTGGTCGTAGGGGCGATTCACGAATCGCCCGTTTCCCGGGGTTTAGCCCCGAGAAAAAATTTTCCCCCCTTACATTTAATTACATACAAAAATATAATACCTATTGCAAAAAAATTTTTTTGTATTATAATAATCTTTGTTTAAAATCCACATTGACTTTATCACTTAAAAGTGCTAAAGTATTAAAAAGATTTAATTTTCAAATGGAGGAATCGGAATGGTTATAACTGATTTTCTTGAAAGAAACGCAAGACTTTACGGCAACGAAACGGCTCTCGTCGAGGTCAACCCCTCTGAGGAACGCGACAAGGCGATTACATGGCGCGAGGCAAGCCTGATTGAGGCTTCTCCCTCAAACGCTCCCTACCGCCGCGACATGACCTGGAAGGACTTTGACCGCAGAGCGAACAGAGTCGCAAACTTCCTGCTCAGCCGCAATGTAAAAAGAGGCACAAAGGTCGGCATTCTTCTGCTCAACTGCATTGAATGGCTGCCGGTTTATTTCGGCGTGCTCAAATCGGGCTGTATCGCCGTTCCGCTCAATTTCAGATATTCAAGCGATGAAATCAAATACTGCCTTGACCTGGCAGATATTGAAATCCTCGTTTTCGGTCCTGAGTTCACAACCCGTATGGATCCCATTCAGGGCGATATTCCGAAAGTAAAGCTTCAGCTTTTTGTCGGCTCTGATTGCCCCGATTACGCTGAGAACTTCATGAAGCTCATCTCTTTCTGCTCGTCAAATGTCCCTCCCGTTCAGCTTGACGAAGAAGATTTAGCCGCTATCTATTTCTCATCGGGCACAACAGGCTTCCCGAAGGCTATTCTTCATAAGCACAGCGCGCTCGTTCATTCCTGCAAATGCGAGCAGGCTCACCACGGTCAGACTCACGACGATGTTTTTCTCTGCATTCCTCCGCTTTATCATACAGGCGCAAAAATGCACTGGTTCGGCAGTCTCATTACAGGCAGCAAGGCTGTTCTTTTGAGAGGCGTTAAGCCCGAGTGGATTCTCAGAACGGTTACTGAGGAAAAATGCACAATCGTATGGCTTCTCGTTCCGTGGGCGCAGGATATTCTTGATGCTATCGAAAGCGGCAAAATCGACCTCAGCCACCACCTCATTGACCAGTGGAGACTTCTCCACATCGGCGCACAGCCCGTTCCCCCCAGCCTTGTTCACAGATGGCTCAGATACTTTCCGAATCATCAGTATGACACCAACTACGGTCTGAGCGAATCCTTAGGCCCCGGCTGTGTTCATCTCGGTGTTGAGAATGTTCACAAGGTCGGCGCAATCGGCAAGGCAGGCTACGGCTGGGAAACAAAGATTATCGACGAAAACGGCAATCCCGTCAAGCAGGGCGAGGTCGGCGAGCTTGCGGTCAAAGGCCCCGGCGTAATGATCTGCTACTACAAGAACCGCGAAGCAACAGACGAAATCAAAAAGGGCGAATGGCTCTACACAGGCGACATGGCGAAAGAGGACGAGGACGGCTTCATTTACCTTGTTGACCGTAAAAAGGATGTTGTTATCTCGGGCGGTGAAAATATTTATCCCGTTCAGATTGAAGACCACCTGCGCAAGAATGACAAAATCAAGGATGTTGCCGTTATCGGCGTTCCTCACGCCCGTCTCGGCGAGGTTACAGCCGCGATTATAGAAATCAAAGAGGGCATGACCTGCACAGAGGAAGAAATCCGCGAGTTCTGCATGGAGCTTCCGAGATACAAACGCCCGAATCAGATTATATTCGACAAAGTTCCGCGTAACCCCACGGGCAAGATTGAGAAACCCGTACTCAGAGAAAAATACTGCCACGGCCGTCTTGTTGAGGCGCAGATTACAGGCTAAAGGATTGATAAATTATGAAATGTTTAATGCTCGGCAATGAAGCATTCGCAAGAGGTCTCTATGAGGCAGGCTGCGGATTTGTTTCAAGCTATCCGGGTACTCCGAGCACGGAAATCACGGAGTGCGCGGCAAAATATAAAGAAATATACGCTGAATGGGCTCCCAACGAAAAGGTCGCCATGGAGTCCGCTTTCGGCGCGTCCCTTGCGGGCAAACGCTCTTTCTGCGGCATGAAGCACGTCGGCATGAATGTTGCCGCCGACCCGCTTTTCACAATTTCCTACACAGGCGTAAACGGCGGTATGATTATTGCCGTTGCGGACGACGCGGGCATGCACTCATCACAGAATGAGCAGGACTCACGCCATTACGCCATAGCGGCAAAGCTTCCCATGCTTGAGCCGTCAGACGCGGGCGAAACCCTCGAATTCGTAAAGCGCGCGTATGAAATTTCGGAAGAATACGACACTCCCGTTATCATAAAAATGTGCACAAGAATCGCACATTCCCAGTCAATCGTTGAGACCTCCGACAGAGCGGAAATTGAGCAGAAGCCCTACGAAAAGAACGGCGCAAAATACATAATGATGCCCGGCAACGCCAAAAAACGCCACCCTGTTGTTGAGGCGAGGACAAAGGCTCTGACTGAGCTTGCGGAGACTGATCCCATTAACAGAGTTGAGGACGGATGCGACAAATCAATGGGTATTATCGCTTCCTCAACCTGCTATCAGTACGCAAAAGAGGTTTTCGGCGACAAATACCCCGTGCTCAAGCTCGGCATGATTAACCCGATGCCTGTTAAAAAGATAATCGACTTCGCTTCTTCTGTTGAAAAAGTAATCGTTATCGAGGAGCTTGACGGAATTATCGAGGCTCACTGCAATAATATCGGCGTCAAGGTTCAGGGCAAGGAGCTTTTCGGCTGCATTGACGAGCTGAGCCAGACGATTATTGCCGATAAATTAGGCGTTGAGCGCGAAAACGGCTATACTCTTGACGAGAATATTCCCATGCGTCCTCCCGTTATGTGCGCGGGCTGTCCGCACAGAG
>JAZUFU010000136.1:0-74798 GCA_045640865.1 Acutalibacteraceae bacterium
CTCCTTGGCTCACAGAACGACATGGCTACGATCCGACTTCGATTCTAAAAAAAGAAAACATCGACGCTCTTAAAATGAACGGAAAAATTTATTTCCTTGACAGAAATCTCAGCGACCTTTTACCCACGGAGGGCAGACCGCTTGCTTCCTCCGCAGAGGCGATAAAGCAGAGATACAATGAGCGGTACGAAATCTACAAAGCCACGGCAGATGAAATAATCGAAATTACCTCAACGCCCGACATCACGGCGCAGGTTATAGAAAGGAAGCATTTTAAATGAAAATTCTTGTTATCAACGGACCGAACATAAATATGCTCGGCATCAGAGAGCCTGCGATTTACGGCTCGGCTTCCTACAAAGATTTGTGCGAGATGATAAAAAATCACTGCGATAAAAACGGCATTGAGGTTGAGCTTTATCAGTCAAATCACGAGGGCGATCTGGTCGATAAAATACAGGCGGCTTACGGCGTTTTTGACGGAATTGTGATAAATCCCGCCGCCTACACTCACACAAGCGTTGCGCTCCTTGACGCGGTGAAAAGCGTACAGATTCCCACCGTTGAGGTGCACATTTCCGACCCCGACACAAGGGACGAATTCAGAAAAATCAGCTACATCCGCCTTGCCTGCGCGAAAACGATTAAAGGTCAGGGGTTCCAGGGATATTTGCAGGCGATTGATTTTCTTTCGGAGGACGCAAAATGAAGCTGACGATAGAAAAATCCACGCCCTGCGGTGAAATCGCCGCCCCCGCCTCCAAAAGCGACGCGCACAGACTGCTGATATGCGCGGGACTTGCGGGCGGAAAAAGCGTGATTTCAAACATAGATTTTTCGCAGGATATTGAGGCGACTCTCCGCTGTCTGAAAGCTCTCGGCTGTAAAATCAAAAAGGCTGAACGCTCGGTTGAAATTGACGGCATCAAAAACTTTGATTATGTCGGTACTAAAGCTTTTGACTGCGGTGAATCGGGAAGCACGCTGAGATTTTTTATTCCCGTCTGCCTTCTCAGCGGCAAAAAAATTACATTCACGGGCAGTAAAAAACTGCTCTCCCGACCGCTCGATGTTTATGATGAAATTTGCAAAAAGCAGGACATAAAAATCGAACGTACAGAGACGGAAATCACATTTGACGGCAGACTTTCGGCAGACGCATTTAATGTCAAAGGTAACATCAGCAGTCAGTTTATCAGCGGTCTGCTTTTTGCTCTGCCGCTTCTCAAAGCGGAAAGTGAAATCAAAATTCTTCCGCCGTTTGAGAGCCGACCTTATGTCGATATGACACTCAGCACCTTAAAAAAATTCGGCGTTTCGGCTGAATTTACCGACGACTTTACGCTGAAAATCAAAGGAAATCAGAAATACATTCCCCGCTCCGCTTCGGTGGAGGGCGACTGGTCAAACGCGGCGTTCTTTTATGCTTTCAAAGAGAGCGGAGCCCCGATAAGCATCACGGGGACGGACGAAAACAGCTTGCAGGGCGACAAAATCTGCGTTGAGCACATGAAAAATCTCAAAAACGGATTTTCTGTGATTGATTTAGCTGACTGCCCCGACCTTGCGCCGATATTTTTCGCTTTCGCCGCGAAGCACAGCGGAGGGAAATTCACGAACACCGCAAGGCTTCGCATGAAAGAAAGCGACAGAATCACTGCCATGCAGCAGGAGCTACAAAAAGTCGGCGCGGAGCTTACAGCAGGTGAAAATGAGGTTACCGTAAATCCCGCAAGGCTGAAAGCACCGTCAGAGCCGATAAGCTCTCACAACGACCACCGAATCGCGATGTCGATGGCGTATCTGCTCACATTTACGGGCGGAGAGATTGACGGATACGAAGCGGTCAGAAAAAGCTGGCCCGATTTTTTCAAAGAACTCAAAAAAACAGGAGTGAAAATAAATTATGAAGCTTGACAAAAAACTTGAAATTCTCATAGTCGGTCTCGGTCTTATCGGCGGCAGCTACGCCAAAGGACTTCACAGGCGCGGCTACAAGGTGAACGCAATTGACACCAACCCCGACTCAATCGAATTTGCGCTCGAAAACGGACTTATCGACAAGGGCTCGACCGAGCCTGACGCTGAGCTTATCGGCAGCGCGGATATTGTTGTTTTCGCCCTTTATCCGCACGTTTTCAAAAAGTGGATTGAGGAAAATCAGCACCTTTTCAAAAGCGGAGCGGTTATCACCGATGTTACAGGCGTCAAGTCGTGCATAGTTTATGACATTCAGTCAATGCTTCGTAAGGATGTTGAATTCATCGCCGCTCACCCGATGGCAGGTAAAGAGGTCTATGGCGTGCGCAACAGCGACGATAAAATCTTTAAAGAAGCCAACTACATCATCGTTCCGACGGATTCCAACACCTTTGACGCAATTGAAATCTGCAAGGGCATCGGTCAGACGCTCGGTTTTGCGAGAATTTCATCTCTGCCGCCTAAGGCTCACGACGAGATGATAGGCTTTGTTTCTCAGCTTACCCACTGCATCGCCGTCTGCCTCATGACCTGTTCCAAAAGCGAGCATCTTGTGGATTACACGGGCGACTCCTTCCGCGATCTTACGAGAATCGCGCGCATAAACGAGGATATGTGGAGCGAACTGTTCCTGCTCAACAAGGACGCTCTTCTTGCTCAGATGGAAAAATTCATCGGCGAGTTCAACGAATTTTACAACATACTCAAGGATGAGGACATTGACCGCATGAAAGAAAAAATGATACGCTCCACAGAACGCAGAGCGCTTTTTGATAAATAAGGAGGCAAAATTATGAACATGATTTTTGAAAGAAAGCTGACAATTCCGAAAGAAGTCAAGGAAATGTACCCCATTACCGCCGAAATAAAAAAGACCGTCGATGAAAGAATCGACGAGCTTAAAAAGATTTTCAGCGGCGAGAGCGACAAATTTCTGCTTGTTATCGGCCCCTGCTCTGCGGACAGAGACGACAGCGTGCTTGATTACATCGGCAGGCTTCGCGAGGTGCAGGAAAAGGTAAAGGATAAAATTTTTATCGTTCCGAGAATTTACACAAACAAGCCGAGAACTACAGGCGATGGTTACAAGGGCATGCTTCACCAGCCCGACCCCGATCAGAAGCCCGATATGTTCAAGGGAATCGTTGCTATCCGTGAGCTCCACATGAGAGCTGTCAAGGAGACGGGCTTTGCCTGCGCGGACGAAATGCTTTACCCCGAAAATCACAGATACCTTGACGACCTGCTTGCTTATGTTGCCGTCGGCGCGAGAAGCGTTGAAGATCAGCAGCACAGGCTCACAGCGAGCGGAATTGAAATCCCCGTCGGCATGAAAAATCCCACGGGCGGCGACATTTCGGTCATGATGAACTCAATCACCGCCGCTCAGCACAAGCACACATTCATTTACAGAGGGTGGGAGGTTCACTCCGCGGGCAACGAGTATGCCCACGCCATTCTCAGAGGATACATGAACAAGCACGGTCAGACGATACCGAACTATCACTATGAAGACCTTATAAGCTTAAGCGAAACCTACGCCGCAAGCGGACTGAAAAATCCCGCCGCGATAATCGACACCAACCACGCAAACTCGGGCAAAAATCCGTTTGAGCAGGTAAGAATCGCAAAAGAGGTTCTCGGCAGCAGGAGATACAACGCCGACATCGGCAGGCTCGTCAAGGGCTTCATGATAGAGAGCTACATTGAGGACGGCAATCAGAAAATCGGCGATGGCGTTTACGGTAAATCCATTACCGACGCGTGCCTCGGCTGGGAAAAGACCGAAAGACTTATCCTCGACATTGCGGATAAATTATAAGAAAAAACGGCGGAGCTCTGACGGGCTCTGCCGTTTTTGTTTAATGACAGTATTTTGATAAAAAACACTTTAGATGCAATTGTTTGAATTGCAGAAATCATTTGTTTTCCTTTGCGGTTTTTAATGATGAAATCAATATGCGCTTTATTTCAAGGCAGTCGTTCAATAATGAATTGCCTTCCTGTTCGCTTATATAATCTGTTTTTATCAGCAGGCGAATCCAGTATTCTGTTTCGGCTGTTTCTTTGAGTGAGATTTGAAGCTTGGCAATAAAGTCTGCTTTTGAAGAGCCATAAATCGCCTCGTTTGCATTTGCGCCGATAGAAGTTCCGCTTCGTATTATCTGTTTTGAAATAACAGTTTCTTTTTCTCATTGACAAGATAACGGTTCAGCTTAACTATTCTTGCAGCAAAGTCAAGAGATTTTTCCAATATAATACTGTTTGATGACATTGTTTTCACCTCTGTAAAATAAAAGATAATAGATAATAGTGGATAGATAATAATACAAAAGCGCATTTAAATAGTGCATCATTATTAAATGTTATCTATTACTTTTTATCTATTATCTTAGCCACATTCGTGCGGCGCTTTTGTGTTCAGACTCAAATATGAATACTATACGCATTGCAATCGTGTGATTGTGCGTATATGCGTATGGTATTCTAAACTAACTTTTATTATTGTTGATTATGTTATATTTTTAAATGTTTTTCTGTTTCATTTCTATTACAATCCCATATTCGGTACTTGACTATACTTTCAGAAAAATTATTGATTGACAATAGGATTACATCGTATATAATGAAATCAGAAACATAAAGGAAGTACTGAAACATGAAAAAAGCAAAAAAGCCTGAACCAATTCCGGTTTTCAGTCATTTTAAAAGTCCTTACGGCGGATTTAAGGATGATACTGACTGTATTTATGAGAAGTACAAAAAAGACCCTAAAAGGATAAAAATAATTAATGGGGAAAAATACTATAAAATAATGGAATCGTTTTGCCTGAATTTAAAAGGAAGTAAACCAAGGCTAATTGTAATGGTCACTTCAGACATAACACCATTAAGAATAGATGATACAGTAATTGATAATTACGGGCATAAATTCACTCTTACCGGAACACCATTTATCAGATTTGGTAATGGAATACCGGAATGGTATATAGGGAAAGGCATTATTTTGAGTTTGTCGGGTGGCTTTAAAATAGGAGAGTATATCCGTAAAATATAGAATAATACTATAAGGTAATGTACGATGAAAAATTATTACAATTGTATTTGTATTAATAATCCGAAAGGATACTCTTTTGAAAAAGGGAAAATATAGCAATTTACATATTTAATAGATGCAATAAATGTATTTGATGATAAAAATAATGAATTCAGTACCGATGAAATACATTTCTTATGGTATTTTAGAAAAACAGAATAAATGCACATAACCTCTGCAATGATACCAATCGGTCATTACAGAGGTTATGCTTTTGCCTGATAAAAGTAATTATGATAAAAAATCACCTTGGGTGCAATAGTTTGAATTTTAAAAAAGTAGTCGATGTCTCGGCTGACGCACTTGCGGAATAATTCCGTAGCGGCGGCTCAGCAACATCAACTACCGATTACAATGTATCAGATTTATACCCATTTGTCAAGAATTCACGGAAACCTCTTCACTATTAACTGTTACTTTTTACTTCCAAAAATCGACTGAAAGTTTCAGTGAAGAGTGAAGAGTGAATAAGTAAAATCGACAAGCCTCTGTCGAGACCTGTCGATTTTTGGTGGAGATGGCGGGAGTCGAACCCGCGTCCGAAAACCTATTCCCACAACTTTCTACGGGTGTAGTTTATCATTTGGGATTCCCCTCAGAGAACGCCGGTAAACAGGCTTTCTCCTACGGTAGCCTTTGAGCCGTGATGCGGTACAAGGCAACTCCCGCATTCACATTCACCACTGATTGACACCCTCACTCAGACCGTGGTATTTCTGAGCAGGATGGGCCGCGTTAAGCAGCCATTAATTTAGTATTGTTGTCGTTTATTTTAATAAACTACGGCTTTTTAAGTGGTTCCGCGCCACTACCCGCTTATCATGGTTCAAAATCCCCGTCGAAATCCTTTCATCCCCATGTTTTTATTCATAAGCACTCATTCAGTGTTCCTTATGCTGACTTTTGGGTGCTGAAGAACTTTAATTATTTATTCTTTAACGCGCGCTCGATATTCCTTGCCGCGTCTTTCTTTGCCGCGGTTTCGCGCTTGTCATAAATCTTTTTGCCCTTGCACAGACCGACCTTCATTTTCGCTCTGCCGTTGACAAAATACACAGAAAGCGGAATGAGCGCAAGCCCCTCCTGCTTCACCGTGCCGTAAAGACGGTTGATTTCTTTCTTGTGCATCAGAAGCCGCTTGACTCTCAGAGGGTCGCGGTTGAAGATATTGCCGTGCTCATACGCGCTGATGTGCATATTGTTGGCAAAAATCTCGCCGTTGACGATATTGCACCACGAATCCTTGAGATTCACCTTGCCCTGCCGCACCGACTTGACCTCCGTACCGAAAAGCTCAATGCCCGCCTCGTATTCTTCAAGAACGAAGTAGTCGTGATATGCTTTTTTATTCTGCGCAACGGGGGTGCTTTTATTATCAGCCATAATCACAACTCCTTTCACTCTCAATTATTGTTATCTTTTGCCGTAATTATTCTCTGACTTCTTGGCAGCCTTATATTTTTTTGAAAAATCCTTTGCGCCCTTGCCTGTGGATTTTGCTTTTTTCTCGGCTTTTTTCTTCTGAGCTTCCTTTTCGCGAAGCTCGGGATTTTCTTTATAAAAAATCATTGAGCCGCCGATAACCTGAACGACCTGAGAATCTGTTTTCGCGGCGATTTCCTCCGCGATATTTCTCGGTGTGTCGGGCGCGGATTCAAGCAGAACCTTGAGTTTGATAAGCTCGTGAACTCTCAGCGCGTCCTCGGTCTGAGCAATAAGAGCGTCTGAAACTCCGCCTTTGCCGACCTGAAAGAGCGGCTCGAGGGTGTTTGCCTGACCGCGAAGCTCGGCTCTTCTTTTACTTGTCATTTTTTCTGTCATATATTCTTCTCCAATTCCTGTGCCAATTTGCGGAACGCTTTTCCTCTGTGGCTGAGGCTGTCTTTTTCCTCTGCGGTGGCTTCACCGAACGATTTGCCGCCAACCATAAAAATCGGGTCATAGCCGAAGCCGCCGTTTCCGTGCCGCTCGTGAGCGATAACGCCCTCACATTCTCCGCTGACGGAAATCTTTCTGCCGTCGGGGAAAACGCAGGTCGCGGCGCAGACGAAACGCGCCGTTCTCTTTTCGTCGGGAACATCGCGAAGCTCATAAAGCAGCTTGTCTATGTTCATTTCGTCATTGCCGTGCTCGCCCGAATATCTCGCGGAATACACGCCCGGTGCACCGTCGAGATAATCCACCGCTAAACCTGAATCGTCCGCTATGCAGGGCAGACCGCTCTCTTTACAGCCGCTTTCGGATTTAATAAATGAATTTTCCTCGAATGTTGTGCCTGTTTCCTCAACCTCTGTAAGCTCTATCCCTAAATCTCTGTCGGTTACAAGCTCAATTCCGAGGGGGAGGAGTATGCGCTGAAGCTCGGCAATTTTGTTTTTATTGTGAGTTGCGATAAGTATTTTCATTATTCTTCACCGTTTTCGGTTTCTTCTGTTTCTTCTTCCTCGTCGCGGACTACCTCGTTGTCAAAAAGTCCTTGCGCGAAAGCCTCGGGGCTGAACGGCTGGAGGTCGTCTATCTGCTCGCCGACGCCGACAAACTTAACGGGAACTTTAAGGTCGTTCTTGATAGCAAGCACAACGCCGCCCTTGGCTGAGCCGTCAAGCTTCGTGAGCACAATGCCCGTAATCTCGGCAACATTCTTGAACTCCCTTGCCTGGTTGACAGCGTTCTGACCTGTTGTTGCGTCAAGCACAAGCAGGCTCTCACGGTCATTATACGGAAGTTCCTTGTCGATTATTCTGTATATTTTCGCAAGCTCGTCCATGAGATTCTTTTTGTTGTGAAGTCTGCCTGCGGTGTCGCAGATAATAATGTCGCAGTCTCTTGCCTTGCCTGCCTGAATTGTGTCATAAACAACAGCGGCGGGGTCAGCGCCCTCTTTATGCTTGACAATGTCAACGCCCGCGCGGTTTGCCCATTCCTCAAGCTGTTCAATGGCGGCGGCTCTGAATGTATCCGCCGCGCCGAGAATAACCTTTTTGCCCTGCGCCTTATACATTGCCGCCATTTTGCCTATGGTGGTGGTCTTGCCTACGCCGTTGACGCCGATAACAAGTATGATTGACGGGAGTGTAATAAGTCCCATGTCCTCGCCGCCCTCGAGCATTTCGGCAACTATTGCGCGGATAGCGTCCTTAACCTGCGTGGGCTTTCTGAGGCTCTTTTTAGCTACATAATCGCGAAGCTTGTCGCAGATTTCGGCGGCGGTGTTCATGCCGACATCGCCCATGATGAGGATTTCCTCAAGCTCCTCGTAAAGCTCGTCGTCTATTTCATTTTTGCCGTGGAGCATTGTGTCAATAGCTCCCGACATGCTGTTTCTTGTTTTTCTGAGACCTTTGTTGAATTTTTCAAAAAGACCCATAATATTTCCTCCGTGGATTTATGTGGATTTATAACTGTCAGCGTCTTTCCTGAACATTTTTCATAATGTTCTTGACCTTTTCTCTCAAATCTGAGCGGCTCTTCAGCTTGTCCTCAAACTGAGAGAGGCTGTAAAGAATCGTGGTGTGGTTCTTGCCGCCGAACTCCTTGCCTATTGCGTTGGTTGACATTCCCGTAAGCTCGCGGACTATGTAAATTGACATCTGACGCATTTCAACCGTGCCCGCGTCCTGACGCTTTGAGCGGATATCCGCCGCCGAAACGCCATAGGTTCTCGCAACCTCCTGAACGATAACATCAACAGTTATCGGCTGAGGCTGATTATCGACAAGAATATCTTTGATAGCCGCCTGCGCCGTGCCTATGCTTGTGGGCATGCCCTGCATGGTAACATAAGCGTTCATCTTGTTGACCGCGCCCTCGAGCTGACGGATATTGTCCTTGAGCTTCTGAGCGATGTAGAGAACAACCTCGTTGGGAAGAATGAGATTGAGATTTTCTGCTTTTCTTTTGATAATTGCCATTCTCGTTTCAATGTCGGGTGGCTGAATGTCAGCCATAAGTCCCATGCTGAAACGGGTGCGGAGTCTGTCGTCAAGCAGCGCGATTTCTTTGGGAGGCATATCCGAGGTGAGAACTATCTGATTACCTGCCGTTGAAAGTGCGTTGAAGGTGTGGAAGAACTCCTCCTGCGTGGCTTCCTTGCCCGCGATGAACTGAACATCATCGACGAGGAGAATGTCTGCGTTGCGGTATTTATTATGGAACTCAACCATTGTGTTGGGAGTTGTGCTGTTTCTTGCCAGAGCAAGGTAATGAATCAGCTCGTTTGTGAACGCTTCGCCGCTTGTATAGACAATATTCGCGTCGGGGTTGTTCTTTTTAACCTCGTGGCAGATAGCGGAGAGAAGATGCGTTTTGCCAAGTCCCGAATTACCGTAAATAAAGAACGGGTTGTAAGCGTCGCCGGGGTTGGCGGCAACGGCTGTAGCGGAAGCATACGCAAATTTATTGGACGAGCCGACAACGAAAGACTCGAAAGTATCTTTCTGATGGTCGCCGCCCGTGATTGATGTGCCTTTTTCGTCAGCTGTGCGCTTTTCGTCCTCGGTATAAACAACGGCCTCGATAAGCTCAATGTTGATGTCAAAGCCCATGATGTTATAGAAAGATTGACGGAGCTTATCCATGAATCTGTTTTCTATAACCTTTTTCTTAAAGCCTGTAACCGCAAGAACGACCTTTTCCTCATCGAAGCTGATAAGCTCCATATCCTTAAACCATACGTTATATATAGATTCGGAAACGAGAGACTGACATTCTTCTTTTACCATTTCCCACAACTCATTAAATGAGTTCATTTTATTCCCTCCGTTTTCTTAAGCGAACTCAGTATCAACAAAAACAGGGCATAAATACTGATTATGGAGTAAGTATATCATACCTGTCAGAAATTTTCAACAACTTTTATTAACATTTTTTGTTGTCGGGGTAACACGGTTGAATTTTTATATTCGGGCTACCACGGCTGAAATTTTATTATTCTGAGGACGATGCGGAGGTTTTGTAATGCTTTTTCTCACAGTATGCGCTCTGTCCGAGATTTTCGTGAACCAGCGGGTTGTCGGGGACGCCAACCCCTACAAAATTCATCGTTATACCGAGTCTGTAGGGGACGACCTCCCGGGCGTCCCGTTTTTATCGTCGGGGTAACACGGTTGAAAATTTGTAATTAGGTGGACGATGCGGAGGCTTTGATTTGATTTTTCACACGGCATCCGTTTGTCAAATCCCGCTTTATCTCTCCCTCGTCAGAGGGCGCCGAACACGCCTCACCTTGTCAGGGGAGGTGGCATTACGAAGTAATGACGGAGGGGCAGCTCTTTAAGGAAGAAATAATAGTGAAGTGAAAGCAGGCGCGATTATCAATCGCCCGTTCCCGTGTTTATAGCAATCGTGCTTTCAGTTTTAAACTCTGCATACAGTTTATAATCATTCATATAGTTAATGAACATTTTGCATTTTTTTGATTATTAACTAATCCCTACTTGAAAAAAATCAACTTCTGTGATATAATAATTTATGTATGTTGACAATTTTTGGTAAAGGAGAATTGTTATGGTTTTCTCACCCGAGCTTCTCACTTTTGCTGACGGCACAAAGCTCACCGGTGCCGACGACTGGATTAAAAGACGAAAAGAAATTGTAGATATATTAAGCAAAGAGGAATACGGCTTTCTTCCTCCTGCACCCGAAAAGGTGCATGGCGAAGCCGAGAGGTTAAAGGAACGCTGCTGTTCCGGTCATGCGTATGAAGAAATCATCACTCTGAGCTTCGACACGCCCAAGGGAGAGTTTTCGTTCCCGATGAGGTTTTTCGTGCCTAACAAAGACAAAAAATATCCGCTGATAATCATGATAAATTTCAGCGCGGACAGGTATCATAAATACTGCCCCGTTGAGGAGATTATCGACAACGGCTTTGCGCTCGCGCAGATATATTATAACGACATCACGCGCGACAATGATGACTTCACCGACGGACTTGCCGCGATGTACGACAGAGACGAAAACACAGGCTTCGGCAAAATTTCACTGTGGGCTTTCGGCATAAGCAGGGCAATTGACTATTTTGTTGAAAGAGACGAAATCGACGCTGAGAATATCGCTGTCGCAGGTCATTCAAGGCTCGGCAAAACAGCTCTGTGGTGCGCCGCGAATGATGAAAGAGTGCGCTTTGCCTGCTCCAACGATTCAGGCTGCTGCGGCGCGGCTTACGAAAGAGTAAAGCATGACGGCGCGGAAAGCATTAAGGAAATCACGGAGCATTTCCCGTACTGGTTCTGCGGAAACTATTTTAAATATGTCGGCAGAACCGACGAAATGCCGTTTGACCAGCATTTTGTAATTGCCGCTTGCGCGCCGAGGTTTGTCTGCGTCGGCAACGCGACAGAGGATTTATGGGCTGACCCGTACTCAGGACAGCTGAGCTGTATCGGTGCGTCCCCCGCGTGGGAGCTTCTCGGACTTAAAGGTTTCATCGGCAAGAAAGAGCCTGCCGAGTGCGGCGAAAGATTTGCCGAGGGCGATATATGCTATCATCTCAGGGACGGCACGCACTTCTTCGGCAGAGCCGACTGGCGCAGCTACATGGAATTCATAAAGGACAAAATCAAAAAATAACGCTACAAAGAATAATAAAACAAAGGAAGACTTGTTATGAAAAAGATATTCATTAAGGCCGTTTCGGCGTTTATGAGCTTCGTTATTCTTGCAGGCTCTGTTTTCTGCGTTCCCGCATTCGCTTCAGATAACTCAAAAGGCACTGATATTCCGATGATTTACATTATCGGCTCGGGCTGTGATATTTATGTTAAGGACGAGGACGGCACTGAGCGCACACTCTTCCCCGTAAATCTGCCTGTTGATTCGTTTATTCAGGTTGCGGAAGATAACATTGATGTTTTCGCAAAGGCTGTTTTCACGCAGGAGTGGAAAGAGTTCGGCGACCTTGTGCGCGACACGATTTCTCCCTATTATCACGAGCTTGCCCTTGACGAAAACGGCGAAGCTCCCAACGGAAGCACCTGCCGCTGGACTTACAGCAAAGAAAACCTGCTTAAAGAAAAGCAGGACGGCGCATATCCCACGCATGCGTATGAATTTTTCTATGACTGGCGCATGGACCCCTACAAGATTGCCGACGACCTGCATCAGTTCATTGAAGATGTTCTCGAGGTTACGGGCGAGGACCATGTTGCGATAACGGGACGCTGTCTGGGTGCGTGCATAGCCGCCGCGTATATGGATAAATACGACTGCGAGTATGTTACCGACCTCGTTTTTTACGCGAGCGCGCTTAACGGAGCGACAATATGCAGCAAGCTCTTCTCGGGCGATATGTACCTTGACGCTGACGGAATTGACAGATTCATGTCGGATGTTGACATTTCAATCGCCGACTTTTCAAAGGAGCTTATTCAGGCTTTCATAACGGTTTTCAACGGAATTTACGGACTTGACACCCTCTGCTGGGCGGTCAACAATGTGTGGGACAACATCTATCTTGACATTCTGCCGCAGATTCTCATTGACTCATTCGGCACTTGGCCGGGTTACTGGAGCATGGTCAGCGACAGCGACTACATAAGAGCGAAAGAAAATGTTTTCCACAACGCCGACATGGAAAAATGGGCACCGTTCATTGATATAATCGACAACTACCATTACAATGTCATGGTTAAGGCTCCCGAGCATTTGAAAGAGTATGAGAAGCGCGGAATCGTTGTTTCCAACATCACGAAATACGGCTATCAGCCTATTCCTCTGAGCAAGCCGTCAGACGAGCTTTCGGACTCCTACTGCACGGTTTACGAGGCTTCCATGGGCGCGACAACCGCCAAGATGAACTCAACGCTCTGCCTCTGCGGCAAGGACAAAGACAGCAAATATATCTCCCCCGACAAGCAGATTGACGCTTCAACCTGCCTTTTCCCCGACAGAACGTGGTTTATAAAGAATCTTGAGCATAAGACATTCCCCGCTGAAGTCAATCCGCTGATTCACGAAATAGTAAACGCCCACGGCATGACGGTTGACACGGACGAGAAATACCCGCAGTTTATGGTGCTGGATAACTGGAATCCCGTACCCATGACGCAGGAAAATCATAACACGACCGAAAGATACAAGCGCAGCTTCTTTGAGTCGCTCGGAATAGTCTTGAAGCAGGTATGGGAGTGGATAAAAACCTCCGTCAAAAACCTCTTCACCAAAGAATCATAAATAAATTCACACAGACAGAACCGAAGATTTTGTCTGTGTTTTTTTATGTTTTTTCAAAAATGATATTGCTATTGTTCGAGATATGGAATATAATGATATTGTTTTTAGGAGGTATTGCTATGGATTTTATGTCTGCAAGAGAAGCGGCTGAAAAATGGGGGATTTCTCAAAGACGCGTTGCTGTTCTCTGCTCTGAAAACAGAATAAAAAACGCCGAAATGGTCGGGAATATGTGGATTATACCCAAAAATTCAGAAAAGCCCGATGATGCCAGAAGCACCCGTTATGAAAAAAACGATGATAAAAAAGTCAAGCCATTTTTAAAATGGGCGGGCGGCAAAGGTCAGCTTATTTCTGAAATTGAAAAATATTATCCTTTTGGAAACGGAAAAATCACTAAATACGCTGAGCCTTTTGTCGGCGGCGGTGCTGTACTTTTTGATATTCTGAACAAATACGACTTAGAAGAAATTTACATAAGCGATATTAACGCTGAGCTTATTAACACCTATATTGTTATCAGAGATAATATCGACGCTCTTATTGCTATGCTGTCAGCTATGCAAAATGAATTTAATCCGCTTGATACGGAAAGCAGAAAAGTTTACTATTCATCAAAGCGCGATCGTTTTAATCATTTGAAAATAAACGGAGATAAAAAAATCAACACAGAAAAAGCTGCGCTTATGATTTTTCTCAACAAAACCTGCTTCAACGGTCTGTTCCGCGTAAACAAAAAAGGGCTTTTTAATGTTCCTATGGGGGCTTATAAAAATCCGATGATTTGCGATGAAGCCAATCTTCGAGCAGTGTCAGAAAAGCTACAGAATGTAAAAATTGTATGCGGAGATTACAGAGAATCCGCTGATTTCATAGACGAAAAAACATTTGCTTATTTTGATCCTCCGTACCGTCCTATAACTGATACTGCGAGCTTTACCGCATATACGGAAAACCTTTTCGATGACGAAAAACAAATTGAGCTTGCAGCTTTTATTGATAAAATGCACAAAAAAGGCGCAAAAATTATTGTCAGCAATTCAGATCCGAAAAATTCAGATACCGATGATGATTTCTTTGATAACATATACTCAGCGCACAGAATAAAGCGTGTCGAAGCCACCCGAATGATAAACTGCAACGGCGAATCAAGAGGAAAAATCAAAGAATTGCTTATATCAAATTTTTAACGGAGGGTAAAAAATGTCAAGAGATTTTAATAACTGGTTTTCATTATTTAAAGAAAATATTGCCGACTATAAATACTATACAGACTTTGATAAGGTTTATAAGAATGTCGATTCAATTAAAGTGGAATTAAATATTCTGAATTCTTTAATCGGTTCAAAAAATATAGAGCAGGACTTTATCGCATTGTTAAAAAAATATCCCGAAACAATAAAGGCTGTTCCCATTTTAATCGCAAAGCGTGAAAAAGAAATATACTGTCAGGACGAAAACGGCGGAATCGACTACATCTTTGCTCTTGGAAAAAGCGGTGAAATCCAAAACGCGGAGCAATATTCGTATTTTATGCGCAAAACAGGTCTTTTTGATTTACTCGAAAACCACATAATCAATAATCTTGTTGATTATGTTACGGGTGTTGAGGTAGGTCTTGATTCTAACGGGCGTAAAAATCGCGGCGGACATCTTATGGAAGATTTAGTTGAAAGCTTTATTCAAAAAGCCGGCTTTACTAAAGGGACTACTTACTTTAAAGAAATGTATATTCATCAAATTACGGATAAATGGAATATAGATTTGTCAGCTATTTCAAATCAAGGTAAAATGGAAAAGCGTTTTGATTTTGTAATTAAAACATCTGATATGATTTACGGAATCGAAACCAATTTTTACGGTAGCAGTGGCAGTAAACTTAATGAAACCGCACGCAGTTATAAAACTCTTGCATGGGAAACTGAAGAAATTGAAGGCTTTACATTTGTCTGGTTTACTGACGGAAAAGGCTGGACAAGCGCAAGAAATAATCTCGAAGAAACATTCGATGTAATGGATCATATTTACAATATCCACGATTTAGAAAACGGAATTATCAGCGAGGTTTTCAAATAATGTCAAAAAAAATAACAAAATGGGAGCCAGAAAACTTTGAACTTGAAATGACTACTCACTGGTCTTTCCCTCAACGCGGCGACTGGGCAACACACGACGCAAAATGGCGCGGTAACTGGTCTCCGTATATTCCGAGGAACATTATTCTCAGATATTCAAAAGAGGACGATTTGGTACTTGACCAGTTTGCAGGCGGCGGCACAACACTCGTTGAGGCAAAACTGCTTAACAGAAATATCATCGGTGTTGATGTGAATGATACCGCTCTTGCAAGATGTCGGGAAAAGATTGATTTTGAGCACGAGGGGGCTGACGGAAAGGTCTATATACACAAAGGTGATGCAAGAAATCTTGATTTTGTTCCCGATGAAAGCATTGATCTCATCTGTACTCATCCACCTTACGCCGATATTATCAGATACAGTGAAGATATTAAAGAAGATTTATCACATTTGAAAGTTAAAGATTTTCTTGAAGAAATGAATGCTGTAGCCGAGGAAAGCTATCGTGTTCTGAAAAAAGATAAATTCTGCGCTGTTTTAATGGGCGATACGCGCAAAAACGGTTGCATGATTCCTATGTCATTTGATGTTATGCGTATTTTTGAAAATGCAGGCTTTAAGTTGAAAGAACTGATAATCAAAGAACAGCATAACTGCAAAGCAACGGGATACTGGAAAACCAACAGCGTAAAATATAATTTCCTACTGATTGCTCATGAGTATCTGTTTGTGTTCAGAAAATAGCATTATGTTGTTGCAAAAATCTGCAAAAATGATATAATTTAGCTATGGACATTTTGTTCAGAATATTTTAAAGGACTGGTGATTATGAAAAAAATGACTAAAAGAATACTCTCAGCCGTTCTTGCGCTGATTATGGTATTCTCCCTCGCGGCGGCAGGCTCAGCGGCAGGCGCGGACACATTCGCAAAGGACGCTTACGCAACAATCATTACCGCGTCGGACTTCCAGCACGCAGGCAACGAGGCGTATGACCGCTTCGGCAAGATTCTCGACATCGCAATCAATGACGGCATGCCCACGGCGGACTCCATGCTCGTCGGCGGCGACTACACAATGGTGCTTTTTGACAACGCCGTTCCCGGCATTTCAAAAATCAGAGGCACTTATCTCAACGCTTTCCCCGACAATGACCCCGCTTCGGTAGTCTGCATTCAGGGAAATCACGACAACAAAAAAGATGAATTTGCCGAGACAGGCTTCTATGACATGGGCACATACTGCCTTTATGTCATCAACGAAAACGACTTCCCGTGGAAGCAGAGCATGCGCAAGGACAAGGGCGTCAAGGCTGTTGCCGCTGACATTGAGGAAAACCTTGATAAAATGATAAGCGCAGGCGACAAGCGTCCCGTTATCGTCATGACTCACGTTCCGCTCCACCACACAGGCAGAAACAGCTACGGCGACAATATGTACGCTTCATACATCTTCAATGTGCTCAACGAAAAGGGTAAGAAGCTCGACATAGCTTTCATTTTCGGTCATAACCATTCAAGCTCTTATGACGATTACATCGGCGGCTCTGTAAACTTCATGGCTCCGGGCGAAAAAATCCGCATTCCGCTTCCCGACAAAAAAGGCGAGGACTGCTACACAGAGGAAACTCTCAGCTTCACCTACACAAACTGCGGCTACATCGGCTACTCAGATAACCACGTTTCAGAGACTTCAACCGACGTGCTCACACTCGGCTTCATTCAGTTCACAGCCGACAAGCTCCGCTTCATCAAGTACAGCGAAGACGGCGTTTACTCAGTAAAAGAAGTCAACAAGGTAAACAAGGGTACGGCGGCTTCCGCTCCTCAATATCCCGCGCTTGACGACGGATGTCTCTGCCACACGGACAAGCCTGTGCTTCAGATTCTCTGGAAGGTTTATATTTTCCTTTGCAAGATTTTCAACACAAACCGTTACTGCGTATGCGGTGAGTGCCACTATTGATTTTATTATTTACGGGGCTGTGAAAGCAGCCCTGTTTTTTTATGATATGCGGCAGGTTGATTGTGGGATTTCGGCAAAAAACGGACGATTGATAATCGCGCCTGCTACTCTGTAACATCCAAAATTTAATGTTTGGCATCATTACAAAAAAAGCAATATTACCGAGAAAATTTGTTTTTAATAGCCCTCCTTGTGTAAAGGAGGGTGGCGCACGAAGTGCGACGGGAGGATTGTCTTGTTTGAAATCAAATGAGTGCTGACGGTAAAAAACAATCCCTCAGTCTGCTTCGCAGCCAGCTCCCTTTGCACAAGGGAGCCGAATAAATGCGATAACTCTATTTCAGTGTTTTCATAATATAAAGTTTTAATTGTAACAATGTACTGCCGCCTGAACAAAAAAATTTAGCCGTACTGTATCGAATAAAAAATTGACAAAATCTTTTGCTGAGTTATAATATATTGGAAAAGAAATATATCTCGGGAGTGGTAATATGCTTCTTAACGAAAAAACAAAAATTTACGGCAGAGAGGTCGGCAACAGAGTTGTGCTTCACCCCATGGAGGGCTGCGACTCCGCGCCCGACGGCGGAATCGGCGAGCTCACACGCCGCCGCTATTTCAGATTTGCCGAAAGCGGCGCGGGAATTATCTGGTTTGAGGCAACGGCCGTTTCAGCCGAGTGCCGCGCCAATCCCCGTCAGCTCTATTTAAATGAAAGCAATAAAGAAAGCTTCAGAAGCCTTGTTGCCGAAATTAAAAAACGCGCCGTCGAGTGCTGCGGATTTGAGCCGCTTATTATCATGCAGGCGACAAACAGCGGCAGGTGGAGCAAGCCCTCGGGCACGCCCGAGCCGCTAATAGCCTACCACAACGAGCTGTGGGAAAAAGGCAAGGAAGACCTCCCCTACACAGTTGTTACAGATGAATACTGCGACGGAATTGTTGAAAAATACGCACAGGCGGCAAGACTTGCGTCATACGCGGGTTTTGACGGAATTGATGTCAAATGCTGCCACGGCTACCTTATGAACGAGCTTCTCAGCGCATACAGCAGAGAGGGCAAATACGGCGGCAGCTTTGAAAACAGAACGCGCCTTTATTTTGACTGCTTAAAGGCTGTTTTTGAAAATAAGAGCGACAGCCTTTTTGTTACAACACGCCTCAACGCCTGCGACTGTTTTGATTATCCCTACGGCTTCGGCGTAAACGAAAAGAACGAGATTGACCTGACCGAGACGAAAATGATAATTTCACGCCTTGCGGACATGGGCATTGAGCTTATCAATCTCACCCTCGGCAATCCCTATCTTATCCCCCACATCAACAGACCGTGCCTTAATGCGCCCGAGGACGGCATGGACGGCGAAAAGAGAATTTACCGCATAACAAAGGAGCTTCAGCAGGCTTTTCCGAACGTGAAGCTTATCATGTCGGGGCTTTCCTATCTCGGCGCGGACTGTATTGACTACGCAGAAAAGGCTCTTGAGGACTCGGCGGCGTATTTCGCTGGCTTTGGCAGAATGTCGTTCTGCTACCCGACATTTTACGCAGATTTCCTCAAAAACGGCAAACCCGACAAGTCAAAATGCTGCCTTGCCTGCGGCAAATGCACAGAGCTTATGCGCCACGGCGCGGTTGCAGGCTGTCCGATGAGGGACAAAGAAGTCTATATGCCTATTTATAAAAAATATGTTCTCGGCAGGGAGTGATAATATGTTTGCAGTTGTTACGGGAGGAAGCCGCGGAATAGGTCTTGCGGTTGTGAAAAAGCTCATTGACAGCGGTTACAAATGCCTTGTTGCCTCAAGGAGTGAAACGGACGAAATTAAAGCTCTTGCCGCTGAGGGCAAGGCTGAGTTTATAAAGTGCGACATATCCGACAAAGCGGACAGAGAAAATCTGAAAGCACGAATGGAAAAAGAAAATGCGGTTGACTTGCTTGTCAACTGCGCAGGCGTTGCGCCGAAAATCAGAACGGATATGCTTGAAATCACCGAGGAAGATTTTGATTATGTGCTCAACATAAATCAGAAAGGCACATTTTTCGTTTCTCAGGCGGCGGCGAATATAATGAAAAATCAGGGCTTCGGGCGCATTGTTTTCATAAGCTCCGTTTCGTCCTACACCGCTTCGACGGAGAGAGCGGAATACTGCATCTCGAAGGCGTCGATTTCCATGTTCACTAAGCTCTATGCAGCTCGACTTGCTGAGTACGGGGTGAGCGTTTTTGAGGTTTCGCCCGGAATTATCGAGACAGACATGACAAAGGTTGTCAAGGGCAAATATGAAAAGCTCATTGACGGCGGA
Source organism: Acutalibacteraceae bacterium (assembly GCA_045640865.1). Lineage (GTDB taxonomy): Bacteria > Bacillota > Clostridia > Oscillospirales > Acutalibacteraceae > CAG-488. The sequence continues at coordinate 19,600 of JAZUFU010000136.1, forward strand.
CTTACGCCGATTAAGCGTATGGGTCAGCCCGACGACGTTGCGGCGGCTGTTGAGGCGGCGGCAAGCGGAAAGCTCGACTTCTGCACAGGCACGGTATTGAACGCGGACGGCGGATTCAGCGTGAGAAGATTATGAGAAATTATGATGTTATTGTTGTGGGCAGCGGCGCGGCAGGCTTCAGCACCGCCGACTGGCTTCACACATTCGGAATTGAAAATATCTGCATCGTTACAGAGGGCATAAACAGCGGCACATCAAGAAATACAGGCAGCGACAAGCAGACCTACTATAAGCTCGACCTTTGCAGCGACGGCGGAGACAGCGTTATGAAAATGGCACGGGATTTGTTTTCGGGCGGCTCAATGAACGGAAGCGACGCCCTCACGGAAGCCGCCAACAGCACTCGCTGTTTCATGCGCCTTGCAGAGCTTGGTGTTCCGTTCCCGACGGACGGCTACGGCAGGTACGCGGGCTACAGAACAGACCACGACAACACCATGAGAGCGACCTCCGCAGGCCCTCTCACCTCGAAATACATGACCGAGGCCTTGCAGAAAAAGGTCATGGAAAACGGCACGGAAATTCTTGACGGACACCGTGTTGTTAAACTTATCGTAAAAGACGGCAGATGCTTCGGCGTTGTATGCCATACCGCTGACGGATTTAAAAAGATTTATGCAAAGGCGGTTATTCTCTGCACAGGTGCGCCTGCGGCAATTTACAGCCGCTCGGTCTATCCCGAAAGTCAGCGCGGAGCAACAGGACTTGCGATTGAGGCAGGGGCTGAGCTTCAGAATTTTCAGGAATGGCAGTACGGCATAGCATCACTGCGCCCGAGGTGGAATCTTTCGGGCAGCTATCAGCAGGTTGTGCCGAGGTATTTTTCGCTGACCGAAAGCGGAGAGAAGAAAGAATTTCTCGCAGAAAGCGAGGACATCCACGAAACATATTCAAAGGTTTTTCTCAAAGGCTACCAATGGCCGTTTGACTCAAAAAAAATAAACGGTTCATCCGAAATCGACCTTATGATTTTCAGAGAGCTTGAAAAGGGAAACAGAGTTTTTATTGATTATACAGAAAATCCGATGGGCTTTGATTTTCTGAAGCTCAGCGAGGAAGCGCGCGAATATCTGCAAAACGCCGACTGTCTCGGTGCGACTCCGTTTGAGCGGCTCCAGAAGCTCAACCCGAAAGCGGTGGAATTGTACCGAAGCCACGGGATTGATTTGGGCACTCAACCGCTTGAAATCGGCATCTGCGCTCAGCACAACAACGGCGGAATCCGCACGGATACGAACTCTGAAAGCTCCGTCAGAAATCTTTTTGCCGTCGGCGAAGCGGCAGGAAAATTCGGTGTTTGCCGCCCCGGCGGAAGCGCGCTCAACGACACGCAGGTCGGCGGTCTGCGCGCGGCGCAGTACCTTGCGAAAACAATCGGCGATATTGATTTTGCCGAAGTTGAAACAGAATTGCTCCCTGCACCGAAAATTTCAGCGACACCGAGCTTTGAAAAAATAAAAAAAGAGCTGACGCTGAAAATGTCCGACAGGGCGGGAATTTTCAGAGACAGCGAAAAAATAACGGAGCTGATTGCAGAGCTTGAAAATCTGCTTGACGGATTTTTTGAAAAGATTACTGTCAGCGACGCTTCGTTTGCGGGCGAGCTTTATTCGTTCAGATTAACCGTTCTGAGCATGCTTTCTCTTTGCAGGACGGAGCTTGACTCCATTGAAAAATGCGGCTCGCGCGGCGGGTGTCTGTGCTACAGAAACGGCGCACTTCTGCCCGAAAACGAGGAGTACAGAAAGTACATCACCGTTACCTGCGGAAGCGAAATAAAATATCTGCCTGCGGACGAAATCCCGAATGAAAAAATTGTGTTTGAGAAGCTGCTTCGGCAGGCATAAGGAGACATTATGAACGCTGTTCTTGAATTTATAGTATCAATTATTATTACGCTGGAGACGATTTTTTCGCTCACGCCCAACATTTTCGGGCAGGTGAAATCCTACGCGCCCGAGGGTAACGGAATTATCCTCAACTGCGCTGTCGTTTCTGACACTCACGCGGACAGAAACAATTTCCGCGACAGGACAAACAACCTGCGAATAGCTTATGCGGGCATCCGCGAAAGCTGTGAGGACATTGATGTGCTTCTGAACATCGGCGACATCACAAACAGCGGCACAAGGCAGGACTACGCTACGCAGAAGCTTCTGCAGAAAGTTTATATCAAGGCGAAGCATACCGTAGCCTGTTTGGGCAACCACGACTCGTGGAATGAAAGTGCCGACCCCGATTACCCCGAAGCGAAAAGGCTGTTTCTGAAATATCTTAAACATAACGGCATCGAAAGCGAAAATGTTTATTATTCAGAAGTGATTGACGGCTATTATTTTATATGCCTCGGCACGGAAGCACTTGACCTGCACGAAAATCTGCCTGTCTATTCAGACGAACAACTCAGCTGGTTCAGCGACACACTCGACAAGGCAACCGAAAGCGGACTGCCCGTGTTTGTGTTAAGCCATCTGCCGCTTAGCGGTCATAACGGAATAAACGGCTCAAATCTTCCGTCGGCGGTTGACAATATTCTTAAAAGCCACGCCGATTATGACAAGCCGATACTGTTTTTCAGCGGACACTGCCACACATTCTCGCCCGCGATATTTGAGCAGAGCGGCAATGTGTGCTACATAAACATGCCGAGCGTTGAATACAACGACGAGACAGAGTATGAATGCAACGACAAAGGCGGTATGGGCATGACAATGGAGGTTTACAGCAACAGAATTATCCTCAAGGCACGCAATTTCATCAAAGATGAATGGGCGGAGAATTACAGATTTGTTGTTGAGTTCTGATTGACACTTGAATATTTCTGAAGCAATCACAAAACAGTCCGTTTTTACGGACTGTTTTTCATATATAATAAAGTCAACAAAGGAGGTAATGACCATGAAAAAGATTATAGGATTTTCTGACAACAACACAAAAGAAGAAAACATCACTGTCATTCCCGCGGAAGCACAGGAAGAAAAGCCCGTAAGGTCGATTGTTAAGGTGTTTTTCCCGAGCAAAAACAGAGCATACAGCTACTACAACGATAAATTTGACCTTAAATGCGATGACGCGGTTTTCGTTTCGGGTAAGCTTTTCGGCGTCAAAGGTTTTGTTACAAATGTAAATTATCATTTCAGAATCAATACAGCGGACTACAAAAAGGTCATTGCCAGACCTGAGACCGCAATCAAAGGCAGCTTCTTCAATGTGAACGGCAAAATGGTCAGCTTCGACACGAACATGACTCCCGATAAATTCGGCGCGTCGATAATTTCACCTCCCGACCCCGACGAAGAGCCGAAGGGCGGCGAAATAATTTACGGTGAGGGCTGGTCTGTCGAGCTTGCGGATTTTGAAAAATCCGATTATGTTGACGCGGACGCTCTTGACGATGCGATTGATTTATGCAAAGGCGGAAAGGTTACATATATCGCTTTGCAGGACGGCGAAGGCAGAGCATATATTGAGGAGGACAACGGTTGGCGTACCGTTGACTTTGAATTTGACGGCACAACCGTCAGCGGAATTTACTGCGACTGTCTTTACCCCGAGCCGTGCATCTGCGCTCATCAGGCGGCAATGCTCATAACGCTCCGTATGATTCTCAACAGCGAAAGGCTCAAGGGCAGAAGCAGCTTTGCCGCCATAGACAAAAACTACCTGCTCATCAATGCGATAAATTCATCGGATCAGATTTTTCTTGACTGAAACGGAAAAGCGTAATAAAATAAAGGTACAATAAATCGGACAAAAAGAGGTGCTGAGAGTGGCAAAGGGCGCAAATCAGAAGCTTAAAATGCTTTATATAAGGGATTATCTGCGCGAAAATTCAAACTTCGAGCATCCTGTTCCCGTCGCCGAGCTGATAGCTTATCTGAAAGCCAACGGCATTGAGGTTGAGCGCAAAACAGTTTATGACGACATAGCTCAGCTTCAGCTTTTCGGTGAGGATATATGCCTTGCCAAGGGCAGAAACGGCGGATATTATTATGACTCTGCCGAGTTCAGCCTGCCAGAAATCAAAATGCTTGTTGACTCAGTGCAAAGCTCAAAATTCATAACCGAAAATCAGAGCCTTGAGCTTATTAAAAAGCTTGAGAAGCTGACAAATAAATATGACGCGAATCAGCTTCACAGGCAGGTCGTTGTTCACAACAGGGTCAAGACGGAGCAGACGAATATTTTTTCAAATATAGACCACATTTCAAATGCAATAGTCAAAGACACAACTGTAAAGTTCAGGTATATCAAATACGATATTCACAAAAACAGTATCCTGCGGCACGGCGGCAAAGTGTATGAAATCAGCCCGTACTGCCTTATATGGGAGGACGAAAACTATTATCTTTTAGGCTTTGACGATGAAGCGGGCATAATAAAGCATTTCAGAGTTGACAAAATGAAAAACCTTTCCGCCACGGAAAACAGGCGGAAAGGGCATAAGATTTTTGATGAAATTGATATTTCATCATATAACAAAAAGGTTTTCAGTATGTATCACGGCGAGGAGACTAAGGTCAAAATAAGATTCAGAAACAATCTCGTCGGCGTGGTGCTTGACAGATTCGGTATGAACGCGGTACTTGTGCCTGAGGTCGGCGGCGAATATTTTACCGTTACCGCCGATATAACCGTCAGCAAGCAGTTCTATTCATGGCTTTTCGGATTTTCGGGCGAATGTGAGATTCTGTCTCCGGATTCCGTACGGGAGGAAATGAAAAGAATTTCAGCAGAAACAATTGCTCTGTATAAGTGAGTGCGGATAAAAAAGTAACTGTAATAAAAAAATGCCCTTGTCAAAAGGGCATTTTTTCGTTTACCTCATCAAGCAGATACATCGTTTTATACGTTTTGCCGCATTGAGCGCACTTCCGCTCGCAATGACTGCCCGTCTTTGTTTTAACTTTAGTATTTAACCGAGTAATCTACAACTCCGCCCGCTTCTTTGAGGGAGATGTTAATGCCGATGAAGCTCGCGTCCATTGACTGAATATCAACCACGGTGCGGTAGCTCCACTCACAGCCGCCTTTAACAAGCTCGCCTGTGGCATTTTTAACTTTCATTTTGATTACGGGATTCTGATAGTAAATCTTCATGTCGGTGTTACTGAAATCCACCTTGAACGCAACCATGTCCTGAAGCGCACGGTCAATTCCGTCAAGCACGCTCATCGACCTGCCGCAGGTGCCCTCAAAAATCTTGCCGTCATAGCCGTCGGTCTGAGGCACTACCTTGATGTTGAGCGTGGTGTATGTGCCGTCGTTTACAGCTGTTGCCGACTGCCAGTCTGACGGGCGGATATTCTCATATTTGCCCGGGTAAGGCTCGTTGTCAACAGTGTTTTTGGCAAGAGCTTTTTTGGCTACAGATGTAAAGCGTTCCATCCATTTATCGCTGATATTGAGTGTTTTGCCCTGATCTATTGAAACAAGGGTAAGTGTCTTCTGATAAAGCAGTTTTTCGTTCTTCTTTGAAACGAGCTTGTAATATTCGAGAACTTCCTCTTTCTTGTTGCTTGAAAGACCGCCCGTGAGGGTGATTTTCTTTTTGGCGGCTTCGGTTTTCTGACTGGAGCTCTGAGTTTTCTGCTCCGTCGTGCCGCCCTGAGATGATGTGTTATCCTCAGGAATGTCATAAACCTCGGCGTCGGCAGTGCCGTCATCGGTGTCGGCGGTGAAATCGTCCGAAACTGCTGTTTCGTCAGCCGTTGTATCGGCGTACTGCCAGTCGTCCGACTGCTGAACGGAGGAAGTGCCGTTGTCCGCTTTTTCGACCGCGCCTGAGCTTATTTTAAGATTGTTTTCACATATTTTGTTTGTTGTGGTTATGCCCGAATAAGCGGCAATCGCCGTGCATAAGAGCGCGGCAACGCTTTTGATTACGGTCGCCTTGATTTTTCCGTCAGCCATATTGTACCTCCGCTGAATTATTTGCTTGCTGAATTTTTAATCACATTGAAAAGAGCCTTGAAAAGCATGCCGAGTGCCTTGAAGAAAGAAACATTGTACTTGTCGTCAGTGTTCTTGTTTTCGTCGGTCATGGGCAGGAGTGTTTCGCCCGCGTCAGTCTTGTTATAAACAAGGTACTGAGGATAGTTTTCATCTGAATTTACGGTGAAATTCTCATTGTTTATGATTTCATTGAAAAGTCCGTCAACAACATTCGGGAAATCCTTGTGGTAAATGTTCTTGATAAACCATGTTCGCTCGGGCAGGAAGCAGGTTGAAGCGTCAATCTGATTATCGGGAGAAATGAAACTATCCGTGCCGTTTGCAGCCGCCTGTTTAAGATATTTTTTGCTGAATGTTTTGCCGACATCCATGGCTGTTGCGCCCATTGAAGCACTATATACATCGCAGATACCGTCGGAGAGAATATCGCCGTTCTCGGTCGCGGGAATCGTCTGATAACCGTACTTTGTTATGTTGAAAACATCAATGCCGTTTTCTATGTACTTATTGAAGTTTTCCTCAGCCTTGCACTGAACATTATAGTGGTAATTATCTATAATGTTTATGAAGTTCGCGTATTTTTCCATGTCCGCGCCGTGGAAAACAGTATCCTTCGCCTTCTGATAATCCTCGTCGCTTACCATGCTCCAGTAGCCGGGGAAGGTTGCAAATGTGTCGATAAGAAGACGCGGAACAATGTCCATATAAATTTTTCTATAGACATTGTTCACCGCCCAGCAGGCAATATCAAGCCCGAAGGTGTCGTTGAAGGTTGTAACAAACGCTCTGAGGAGAGTATCAATATCCTCATCGGCGGTGATTTCCATATCGTAAAGATATCTCTCAATGCCGTCCGCGTCAAGTTTGATTTCACCGCAGAACGCCTTTGAAAGCTGAGTTGCGCCGTTGAGTGCGCTCGCATAAAGAATGAGGTCGGAAACATATTCGCCGTCATACTTTTCCATGTATGCGGCAATAACGCACGCGCCGAGGCATCTGCCCGAAAGAGCAACCTTGTCGGAGCCTGTTGCCTGCCTTACATACTCAATGTATTCGTGGAGCGTTTCGGCTGTCTTGTAGGGATCAACGCGCCAGTCATAATAGAAATTATATTTAAGCGAAGCGTGATTGCCTGTCATTTTCTGACCGTACAGGCCGTGAATTCTCCACTGCCAGTCAGTTCTTGAGCCGTTGGCGGGCTCGCCGTTTTCGTCAAGCTTGATTTCGCTGTAAAGGTCGGTAACAACATCATAGATAACATCGCAGAAATCGTCCCACTTCTGAGTGAAGAACGCCTTTGCAAAAATGCCGAGGTTGTCTTTAACCGTAGTCTCAACAAAATCTGCGGGCAGCTTAAAGGGGAAAAGACTGCGCTTAACGCCGTCTTCCTCAACAACAAGCTGTGCGCCCTCGCCGTTGACATAAACGAGGGGAACAGGCTTTTCCTGCTCGGCGAATGCTATATTTGCAATTGAGAAAATAAGAATAAGTGTCAGTACAAGGGAAATTGCTCTTTTAACAAATCTGTTCATACGATTTATCCTTTCCTGCTCTCTTCCCACTCTGTTACCGCTGAGGAATTTTTATTGATAACATGAGAAAGGAAATAGTCTTTTCTTTCTTCGCTGTTGATTACCGTTACAGGTTTAATCTGATTGAGCACGATGCCCTTTGCCGCAAGCATATCGCTGTAGCCTGTGTAGGTCTTTTCCTCAAGGAAAAGCACCTCAGGCGTGTTGAGCATACCCCAGCGGCGGTATTTATAATATTTTTCGTTGATTTCGTCAAGCTGATGGTCGAGCACTTTAATGAACTTCTGCCTGCCGTCCTCGTCAAGCGCGCCGTCCTTAAGCTCAATGAGAAGCGTGTATCTCGGCGGCTTTGTTGAAAAATCGGGGTAGAAGCTGAAGCCCTTATATTCAACGCCCATTTCCTTGACGGAATTCTGAACGGCGGCGTCAATCATGTCGATTGTGGTCTTTTCATTAGCCACGTTCATTGAAAGATTCTGTCTGAACAGAAGCTCAATCTGCGGAGTGTTGTTATACATTCTTGTAACGTGAACAACATCCTCCATTTTGTATCTGTAAAGTCCCGAGAAGTTGGAAACTATCATCTCATAGTTTTTGCCGACTTCAAGCTCGTTTATGAGAAGAGGCTTTGCGTTTTCGTCCGCGCCGTTTTCAAGGTCATCGACGGGGAGAAACTCAAAGAAAATGCACCACGGAAGAAGAACATAGTCGCTTACATCAAGCTCCATGGGAGCGGCGAAAAAGCCTTCGGCGGCGGCGTAGCCCATGTTGTGCATGGGAACATTCGGGCCGATTACCTTTCTGAGCTTATCAACATAAACGGAAAGATTCGAGCCCATCATGCCGTATGCCCACTGAAGCCCCGGCCAGATTTTCGGCGCGACAGGCTCATCGAAGCCGCCCTTGAAAATCTCGCGAAGCTCAGCCGCTCTTTCGGGGTTGGGCTTGAATTTCTTCTGATATTTTTTGCGAAGATGGTCGGGAATGTCTATATTCGGGTTGATAATGCCCTTTTCGATGTCGTCGCACATCATTTCCCAGTTCTCTTCAAGATAGTCAAACATTGTTGTCAGCAGAGTTACGACGATTGAGCCGAGATAGCTGACCTTTTTGTTTTCAAGGCAGAAGCGGAGATGGAGATATGACGTGTCGAGCTTTTCATCAAGGCTCGGATAGAGCAGGGATAAGGGAGATGTGCAGAAGAACGGGAGAAGCAATCTGAGGAATCTCAGCGGAATCTGCCCCGCACCGTTGCACTGCTTGCCGTCCTTGAGCTTATGCCCCGAAAGGTTGAGCGCAAGGGGGCCGACCTGGTTGCTCATTCTGATGCCGCGGTCCTTCATATAATGGTAAGCCGTGGCGATTGAAACGGAAAATCCGATGCACTGCATCTTCCACAGGTCGTTCATGCCCTTGGGCAGGATTTTCGGCTTGCCGACAGAGCCCGAGGACGAAGCGTAATGGAAATTTTTGCCCGAGAACATCAGTCTGTCCTCACCGTTGTTTATCATGCGGTCAACGTATGGTTCATAGTCCGCGTAAGTGGAAAGAGGAACGATACGCTGATAGTCTTCTATTGAATGAACATCTTTAAGGTTAAGCTTTTTGCCGAGCTCGCAGTTTTTGTTGCGGCGGATGATTTTTTTCAGTACGCTCTTCTGCGCTTTAAGGGGATCTTTTGTGAAGTGTTTTATTTCCGCGCGCGATACATCGCCGAGGATAACACCGATATCTGAAAAATGCATTCAGCTCACTTCCTTTTCAAAACATAATCCAAGTTATACTATCATATTTTTGCTCTTGTGTCAACAATTCTTTGTATATGTTGTACTGTTAATTATTACCGGTTTGTTCAAATTGACAAAAAAGAATATTCGTTTTTGCATTATTTTACAAAGATATTATGTGCGGCGGCATTGGGGAATATTATCTGCACGAAAGATCAACACAAAAATTTAAACGGGGCGATTGATAATCGCCCCTGCCCTGCTGAATTTTCGTATATTTTTTCGGCAGGGGCAAGCCCCTGCCCTACATGCTCAGTTCAACAAAAAAGGAGCGCAAACGCGCCCCTCCGTGAAAAATGTTTACATATCAAATATTCCGCGTTTTCTTACGCAGGTTTCGAGGTTAATCGCCTCATACACGCCCTCGTCGAAAAGCTCGCAGATGTTTCTGTACTCCTCAATCGGGAGCGTTTCGAGGGTATAGCCGTTCTTAATGCAGAACGCAACCGTTTCGCCCGTCGCCTTGTACGCGTCGCGGAACGGAAGTCCCTTGCTCACAAGATAGTCGGCGCAGTCTGTGGCGTTTATGAACCCGCCTGCCGCCGCTTTTCTCATGTTATCGGGAAGCGCGGTCATTGTGTCTATCATCGGAATGAACGCCGTAAGGCACATTCTTACTGTGTCGATTGCCTCGAATGTCAGATCCTTGTCCTCCTGCATATCCTTGTTGTAGGCAAGGGGCAGACCTTTCATCATTGTCAGAAGCGCGTTGAGGTCGCCGAAAACTCTGCCAGATTTGCCGCGGATAAGCTCCGCAAGGTCGGGATTTTTCTTCTGCGGCATGATGCTTGAGCCTGTTGAGAACGCGTCGTCAAGCTCAATGAATTTGAATTCCCACGAGCTCCACATAACAATTTCCTCGCTGAAGCGGGAAAGATGAACCATGATAAGCGACATGGCAGATGCGATTTCTGCGCAGAAGTCTCTGTCCGCAACGCCATCGAGAGTGTTGAGAGTGTAGCCGCCCTCAAAGCCTAAAAGCTTCGCTGAAAGTGCTCTGTCAATTGGGTAAGTTGTGCCCGCGAGCGCGCCGCTGCCGAGGGGTGAAACGTCCATTCTCTTAACAGCGTCGTCAAGTCTGCCTATATCACGCTTAAACATTTCAATATACGCGCCGAAATGATAGCCGAGAGTAACGGGCTGAGCGCGCTGGAGGTGAGTATATCCGGGCATAACCATGTGCCTGTATTCTTCTTTTTTCTTTGCAAGGACGGTAAGAAGCTCCTCAAGCTGAGTTCTGAGTGTAGCACATTCCTTTTTGAGGTAGAGCCTTACATCTGTCGCAACCTGGTCGTTGCGGCTTCTTGCGGTGTGAAGTCTCTTGCCCGGGTCGCCTACACGCGCGGTGAGCGTCTGCTCAATGAATGTATGTATATCCTCCGCGTCGGGGTCAATTTTAATTGTGCCGTCGGTTATTTCGTCGCGGATTTTCGCAAGCTCGGTTGTGATGATTTCACAGTCCTCTTTGCTGATTATCCCCTGCTCGCCGAGCATGGTCGCGTGAGCGATGCTGCCCGTGATGTCCTCATAGTACATACGGCTGTCCGTCGCGATTGAGGAATTGAAATCGTTTGTTTTCTTGTCTGCTTCTTTTGAGAATCTTCCTGCCCAGAGTTTCATTGTGTAAGTGCTCCTTTTTATTCAACGCTCATGCGGACTGTGCCGTCAAAGTCGTACCATTTATAAAGTCCGTTGTCAATTGTCATGTAGCCGTGCCAGCTGTCCTCCCTCGGGATTGACACCGAGCCCGGATTCATGATGTTTATTCTGCCCAAAGAAGTGCATACGGGAACATGGGTGTGCCCGTAGAGGAAAATATCGCCCTCTTTAAGGGTAGGCAGCTTCTTTTCGTTGTATTCGTGCCCGTGAGTGGCAAAAATCATACGCCTGTTTTCAAAAAGAATGGCGTAATCCGCCATGATGTTGAAATCAAGCACGGAGTCGTCAACCTCGCTGTCGCAGTTGCCCTTGATGCAGATAATTTCTTTTGAAATGCGGTTGAGCATTTTTATAACTTTTTTCGGGTCATAATCAACAGGGAGGTCGTTATGCGGACCGTGATAAAGGATATCACCTAAAAGCAGCAGTCTTTCAGTTCCGCTGTATTTATACGCTTCAACAAGCTTTTCGCAGTAATACGCAGAGCCGTGAATGTCCGACGCTACCATGATTTTCATAAGAATACCTCCTGAAAGAACATGTATTGTTTTTATTATTAGAAATTCAGCCTCAGCTATTCTGAGAGTCTGAATTCTGATTTACTTCCTGTGCGCTTTGCTCTGCGGCAAGCTTTTTGAGCTTTGAGGCGAACGCGATAAGCATCGGGAAAGAAACGATTGCCGCGGCAACATAGGCAAACGGCTGAGCGAGCTCAAGACCTGTAAGCCCTGCCAGCTTGTTTAAAAGAAGAATTAGCGGTATGTAGAAAAGACCGTTCTGGCAGCAGGCGAGGAAAAACGCTCTGCCCGACTTGCCGATGCTCTGGAATGTCATGTTCGCAAGCATGACCGACGGAAGAACGAGCATTGCCGCGCATAAATATCTCAGCGCAGGCTTGCCGACGGCGATAATCTCCGCTTCGCTTCTGAAAATTGAGATAACCTGCGGGGCGAAAATGAACATCACAGCCGCAAGAGTGCCGACAACCGCCGTGTCAAATTTCAGAGTGAAGAATATGCTTTTGCGTACTCTCTCAAACTTCTTCGCGCCGTAGTTGAACGAAGCGACAGGCTGGAAGCCCTGACCGATACCGACGCCGACGCTGAAAATCAGCATTGAGCACTTTGAAACAATGCTCAGCGCGGCTATGCACGCGTCGCCGTAAGGGGCGGCGGTGATATTGAGAATCATGTTTGAAACGGAATTCAAGGACTGCCTCGCAAACGACGGAATGCCCGTGGCGATTATGTTGGCAATTACTTTCGGCTTGAATGTAAAATATCTCAGTGAAATCGCGCTCTGCGTCTTTTTCATAAGGAAAACGCTAAGCAGAATTCCCATGCTGATGTACTGTGAAACGGCTGTCGCAAGACCCGCGCCCGAAACACCCATATTGAATTTGAAAATGAGTATCGGGTCAAGAGCCATGTTGAGCACGCCGCCCGTGGTGAGACCTATCATTGCAAGGCTCGCCATGCCCTCATATCGGAGTATGTTATTCATGACGCACGAGGTTACAAGAGCGGGAGAGGCTATGAGAATAAACTTGCCGTACTCCATTGCGTAGGGCAGAATCGTCTCAGTGCTGCCGACAACTCTCATAAACGGCTTTAAGAACATAAGCCCGAAAGTGCCGATAACTATGCCTGTGAAAAGCGCGTAGAAAAACGCCGTTGAGCTGTATTTTTTGGCTGAATCAAAATCCCTCGCGCCAAGCTGACGGCTGATGTTGCTTCCCGCGCCGTGGCCGAATGTGAAGCCGCACGCCTGGATTATGCCCATGAGGGTGAAAACAATTCCCGTTGCGCCGCTCTGGGAAACGCCGAGCTTTGAGACAAAATAAGTGTCTGTCGCGTTGTAAATCATGGAAATCATCATGCTCACAACTGTCGGCGCGGCAAGGCTTGCGATGAGCTTGCCGACGGGTGTCTGCGTCATTTTTTCATATTGCTTGTCAACCGAGTTTGCCAAAAAATCATCTCTCCATATATATTCTTTGATATTATAACATTGTTTTTCAAAATTGTAAAGATTTTGTTTATAATAAATATTTTCTCGTCGTAAAAAAAGTGATTTTGTACAAATAAAAAAGCCCTCCCTGTGCAAAGGAGAGCTGATTTTCAGCTAATTAAGATTACAATTTATTTAATTATCCCCGTTATGAAAATCTCAAGGCCGATGGCGATGAGGATTACGCCGCCAAGGATTGAGGCTTTGTTTTTGAGCTTTGTGCCGAACTTCTTGCCGATTACAAGACCGCCAAGGCAGATTGCAAACGTAACCGCGCCGATAATCAACGACTCAATCAGAGCGGCTTTGAAGTCGTAGTCCGCAATTGTGAAGCCGACGGAAAGAGCGTCGATGCTTGTCGCTACGCCCTGCACGAGCAGAGCCGCCGCGCCGACAGCAGGCTTTTCGTCCTCGCTGTCTTTATTATGGAACGCGTCAAAGAGCATTTTGCCGCCTATGTAGCACAGAAGCACAAGCGCAATATACGGAATGAACTTCTGAAATGAGCTGAACACGCCCGCGATTGTATGAACGCACACCCAGCCGAGAAGCGGCATAAGCGTCTGAAAAACAGCGAATGTGCCCGCGACAGCGAGCATTTTTCTCTTTTTCATTTTCGGCTCATTGAGCCCGTTTGCCATTGAAACTGAAAAAGCGTCCATTGCAAGACCTGTGCCGAAGAGAACGCTGTTGAGAAAAAACATAAAATTATATTTCATTATTTATCCCCCGAAAAAATAGTAACGGCGGTAAGTATATCACACAGCGCGAATTTTGTCAAATTTTCTGTTATCTGTTTATAAAAAACAGCCCCACCATGCAGATTGCGATGCCTGCCGCCTTTGACGCGGTGATATGCTCTTTATAAAAGATTATGCCGACGAGAATAAGGCAGATTGCGAGAATTGAGCTGTGGACAAGCTGACCTGTGCTGATGTTCCACCCTGCCTTATACATATAAACCGAGCCTGCCTCAAGCCCGACTATGGCGATACCGAGAACCCATGTTGCCCAGTTGATGTTTTTGAGCTCCTCGAAGTAGTTGCTCCCTCGGTTGAGCACGAAAAACAGCACCGCAGACACCGCCGCGCCGACGAGGTAAGTTACCGTCAGAGCGGCAAAGGGGTTGAGCTTTTCGGGCATAGACTTTGAGCAGACATGATAAAAAATATTTGACACAACGATTATCGCTATGGGGATATACATATTCATTTTATCATTCCTTTACACAAGAGAGTACAAGAAGCTGCCGAGACCTACCGACAGAGCGATAAGAAGGACGATAAGAAGCTGTTTTTTCGGGTGGCTGACGAAAATGCCCGCAACCTCGCGCAGAAAAGCGTTCGGCCAGAAATACCACTTTGTTTTGCTGCCTATTCCGTCAATATTTATGCCGTTTGAGTAGGCAATAGCACCGCTTCGGAAAACATGGTAGCTCGTTGTTGAAAATACGATTGAAGCATTCTCTTTCTGAGCGTCAATAAGCTCCTTTGAAAAGCGCATATTCTCTCTCGTTGTGGCGGATTTTGTCTCTGCCATAATGTTTTCGGAAGGGATTCCCTTGCCGAGGAGATAGTTTTTCATGGCTTCGCCCTCGGGCATAACCTCGTCGCTGCCCTGACCGCCCGACGGCACGAAGCACGCCGCCTTGCCCGTCTTTTTAAGCTGAGTTTCGTAAAACTCAATGGCTCTGTCAACTCTGCCCCTGATAAGCGGATAGAGCGTTCCGTCGTCCTTTATCTTACAGCCTAAAACTATAATGTAGTCCTTGTCGTACTTCGGCGTATATTTCGATGCGTAAATTCCGTAAATGATTGAACTTGTGAGGAGAATCACAAACAGAACATAAAGCGCGGTTACAACCGAGTAAATTACCGAAACGATAACGAGATATTTCTGCTGACTCGGGTCAAACAGAACTTCCGACGCTTTTTCACGCTTCAGCCAGTAGAGGAAAAGAATGACCGCGATACCGACGAACATTGCAGCGCCCGTGATTATTCCGAGTGAGTTTGAGGGGCGGAAGCCCTCTTTTTTTATAAGGACAATGTTGCTCACCGTCATTGAAATGACAAAAATTATCATCAGCGGCAAAGTGCCGAGGGTGAGGAATGTGGTGAAATCCTGATTGACGGAATAAATCTGCTGAGATGAAATTGTGTGGAACTCGCGGAATGAGTACGCCGACGCGCTCGCCCACAGGCAGAGCATCATGACGAAGAACAGCACAACCGACAGGAAAAACAGCGTGTCATACGAAAATCTGCGCGTTTTGACAGCATTCCCGAAACAATAGGCATAATAAACCGCAAGCAGAAAAACAAGAACGAAAAGCACTGTGTAAAACCTGTCTGTAATATTGCTGATGATTATATTGTTGAGCCTTACCTTGACGGGATTCTGCTCATAGAGCGTCTCTTTTGAGCCGTCTTCCGCGCGGGAGTCAACCACAAGGCACACATTTTCGTCTCCGTTTGCGACGGCTTTGACTGTTGCCTTGACATAATTGCCGTGATCTTCAACGGACTCAACAGAAATAATATCGCTCTTTTCCTGTTTCTTGTCCGCGCCGAATCTGACCTCGGCTTTTTCAAAGGTATAGCCCGGGCGTATCTGAGCGTATATATTCTGACTGTCGCCTTTCGCGAGCAGGAAAACGCCGTAAACGCCGAAAACGACCGCGAAAATCAGCAGAACGCACAGCGGACGGCGGGAAAGAAATGACTTTTTCATAAAGTGCCTCCTGAGCAATAAATCCATAATAATAATTATACCAAAATTTTAAGATAAATACAATAAAAAAGTCGAATTTGGAAGATTTTTCAGGTAGGAAGTGATAATTACTTTCCATATTTCACTTCTTCACTTTTCACTATTACATCTTACTTAAAGAAACCCCCACCGTCAAAATCAAAGATTTTGCCACCTCCCCCAAGGGAGGCTAATTGGCGCCCCGTTGGGGAGCTGTCAGCGAAGCTGACTGAGGGGGTTACAATTCGCATAAATGTTTTAGATTTTAAATACCGGCGATTGATAGTCGCCCTTACTGACAAGGACGGAAGATTGCAGAAATTTTGAGCAACGGGACGCCCGGGAGGTCGTCCCCTATAAGCTCAATATGAGCTGTGCGGTTGTAGGGGTTGGCGCCCCCGACAACCCGTAGATTTTAGGCAAATCTCATATAGAACACATACCGCAAAAAAGACCATAACAAAATTTCTGCATCGTCCTCACAGATTAAAAATTATAGCCAAGTTACCCCGAATATAAAATGCGGATGCCGAAGCATCCGCACAAGTTTTATTTAATTTCAATATCGACGAGGTTTATCATTATGTCAATCAGCGTGATTATGTGGGTTATGCGGCTGATGCCGCTGTCGCCGATTGTGATAACACTGCCGCCGTCAAAGAACGGCTGGAAGCCCGAGGACTGACCAAGCTTCATAAGGTATGTAAGGCGGACGCCCTCATAAACGGCTGAAAAATCGTTCATGTGGTCATGGCCGCAGAAAACATACTTTGCGCCGACCTCTTTGATAATATCAAAGAATCCGCGGTCATAAGGATTACCGTCCGCGTCAAACTCACAGCAGACTGTCTCGTGAGCCGCGCCGTATGCGTCGTAGCCGTCGTTCCAGCACTTCTTTTCGCTGTTCCACGCCTCGGCGTACATCGTCTGATACTCGGGGATAGGAATGTGCATAAACAGAGAAATCTCTGCTTTGCCCTGAGTGAGAGCGTTTATGCCCTCGGCGGCGCGCTTAAACCATTTCTGCTGAAGCTCGTTCGGCTGTGAGTGGTGGGAGTCCATCATAAAAATACTTTCGACAATATTTTCTGTACCGTCCTCAACCACATTTATTATATAGTTGCCGACACCCATGCGCTCGTCGCCCTTTTGCATAAGGCAGTGAGGGGATTTCATCATCGTGTCCGCAAGGAAGTTGAGGTCGCAGTTCGTTTCATCATCATGATTGCCGAAAACAGGAGCCCACGGAACACCGAAGCTCTCCATTAAATCGGTTATGCGCTGAATTGAGTAGAAGTCGGAATTGCCGTCCCCTCCGCAGACAAAATCACCCGGCATGATGATAAGGTCGGGATTCGTCCTTTTAACAAGGCGTTTAATCTTATTGACATTGAAAATCGAGAAAAACGCCCTGTAGCCGTAATCGGAAAAATGAATATCATCGAGGGTGAGAATTTTGAAATCCTTACCCTTTTCTTTTGTGAGCGTAACAGTTTCACTCAGCGAAAACGGCTGGCCTTCGTCAAAAACAACGGTGCTCTTTTCGCCTGTATGGTACTCGCCCGTAACCTCTTTTTTATTGAAAAGAACGTATAAAGAATCCTTAAAGCTCGTCATTTTTTCATAATCACCTGTATCAGCACCCGTCAGAACGGGGAATAAAACTGTCAGCACCGACAGAATGAGAGACAATAATCTGTTCATTTTTACTCCTCTCCCCTGCTGCTTTCCGCGTCAGCTCCGTCAGCTTCGGGCGGAACTATATCTTTCAGCTCGACCACAAACGGCTCTTCACTCTGAGCCGAAGCTGAATCCTCTGAAACAGGCATCTTAGCAAGCAGGTCGTCAATGCCCTTTGCGTCCTCGGGTTTGACCGCCGAGAAATAAACCGCCTTTTTTCTGTCCTTGATTTTCAGCGCGATTTTTCTGAAAATGAGGAAAAGAATTATGAACAGCAGCGCGCCTGCCGAAATGCACACACCGACAAACAGACCTCTGACATGGTATGAGAATTCAACGGTATGCTCACCTGCGGTGAGATTTACGCCGAGCAGAGCCTTGTCGCTGAGCTCAAATGTATCAGCCTTTTTGCCGTCAACCGTAACCTGCCAGCCCTTGTCATAAGGAATGGAGGTGTAAAGCACGCTGTTTTCGGGAGCTGTTACTCTGCCGCTCATGCTTGTTTCCTCAAAGGAATCAAACTTCATGGCGTTAGCCTTTAAAATGTCATAACTCTTTTTGAAGTTTTCCTCATTGAGGGTGTAAACATAGCACTCAATGCTGCCGTTGTCATTGCCTTCACTGATGGGCATATTTATTTCAACGGTTTCATTCGCCTTGTGGTAACCTAAATCAACAATATATGCTTCTGAAAGATCCTGCGTAAGGTTGAATTCGCCGCAGGTGATAGTCGCTTCTTCAAGCTCATCTGAGTCAACATAGGCAAAAACATTGCCGTCCTCGGGCAGAACGTAAGTTACATTTGCCGTGGCTTCTTCGCCGTAGCTTTCCTTTACGAAATTGAAGAGCATACCCGTGAAGAATGAATCGGTCTCATTTATATTTTCAAATGAAGAATCTGAAACATCAACCGCTGTGAAAAGATCTTTCACGCCTGTGGCAAACTCTATATACTCCGTCTGATTTGTAAAAGGATTGCCGAAATCGCTCGAGTGCCAGTCCTTGAGAATTTTATTTGCGCAGTATGCAAGGGGCAGGCTGTATTTATTTTCGTAAGCGGTGAATTTGCCGCATGAGGCAACGAACTCATAATAATCGGGGTTGAGCTTCGTGTCGTTGTTGCTGACGATATATTTAAGCCCCATCATTGCATCATAAACGGGGGTATTTTTATTGTAAACAAAGCTGTTGATGTAGTTGCTCTTTATGCCTAAATCGTCCTGCATATTGGCAAAGCTCTCATACGCCATTGAGGAGAACATTGACATTCCGTTGTAGCCGAACCAGCAGTTGTCCATAAGAGTGTTCAGCTCTGTCAGCTCCATGCGGTAGAAGCCATCGTTTTCTCTTTTATCAATTTCCTTCTTCAGCTTGACGAAATCTTCATATCCGTTGACAAAATTGGGTTTTTCCTGTGTAATCTCAAATCTTTCCGTCTCGGCAACAGCCGCCTCGGCGAATACACAGCACATAAGCAGGATAGCAACCGTCGGCTGATGATAAGAGGGATTTTTGAAAAGCCAGAGAACAAAGGTATAAGCCACGGTGAAAACTATGCTGATAAGCACGGTGTTTTCATCAACATTCGCCTGTCCTTTGACCTCGACAAGAATAATAAATACTATCACCGCAAGTCCTGCGGCAAGAAGCTCCTTGCCGCTGAACTCTCTGATATTCATAAGCACCTTATATGCCGTGATGATGATAAAGAACGAATAGATGAACGAAAATCTGAACGGCAGGTCATTGGGGAAGTGAAACGCGTGGATTATATAATTCGGAATATTAAAGTTGAAGCAGAGGAAGAAAAATCCGAGAGTGAGGGTGGTCATTACCTTTTCGGGCACGGAAATCTTCTTGCAGAAATAGAACAGCGGAAGAAGAACAAGCGTGAGCATGCCCGAATAAACATTGGGCAAAACAAGGTCGCCGCTGCTTCTTATAGTCGGCTCAACCGAGGCAAGGTGATTTGCGAGGAAATCGAAAACAACATTGTATGTGCTCAGCTCCTCGGGCATAACTCCCGATGTTGCGGAGCAGTTAGTGAGGATAATAAAAGTGGGCAGCAGCGCAAACGCCGCAAGAGCCGCCGCAAGGAGAGAGCATACGCCGAAAACGACTGAACGGTTGATGAAAAGGGATTTTTTGATTGTGTCAAAGGTTTTTGTTTTGACTTTGCCGTTTTTATCAACATATTTTTTCAGCTCAGCCGTGCGCCCTGTTAAGGAATGATTTGAGAAATAGTAAACGAAATAGTAGATAAGAGCAAAAACACAGACCATAAACGCCATGTAATAGTTGGCGATAAAGGTTATGAACAGGCTCACAACATAGAGCTTCGCCTTGTTTTCGTCAATGAGCTTCTGAATTCCGAGAACAACGAGGGGCAGAAGATACATCGCGTCAATCCACATGATGTTCCAGTAATACGCGACGAAAAATCCGCAGAAAGCGTACATAATGCCGAAAGCAGTGATTGTGAAATCGTTTCTGTTGAAGGTCTTTTTGAGGTAATACGCCATTGTTGAAGCGGAAAGAGCGCATTTGATAAGCACCATCGCGCCGATTGCCTCGGGGATTCTTTCATGACCGAAAGCAAGAATTATAATCGCGACAGGACTTGAAAGGTAGTTGTAGTAGTTACCCAGAAAACTGCTGCCGCCGCCCGATGTCCACGAATAGGCAAAGCTTTTAAGCCCCTTGATTCTGTCAAAAAGCTCGGCAAAAAGCGGGCCGTACTGGTGGAATAAATCCATTCTCAGAACGGTTTTATTGCCGAACGGGATAACATCGTTGCAGAAATAAACCACAAGCATCAGCACCGCCGTGCACATAAACGCGGTAATAATGTATATATTGTCATTGATAAATCTGCTGAGCCTGCTCTCTTTTTTCTCTTTTGCCTTCTTTTTCATAATCAATTCCTCACATTTATATAGTCGCCGAGCGTAAAATTTTGCATTTTAAATATTCTATCACATATTGTTGACTGTTTCAAGAAAATATATCCATTATTGAGATATTTTACAGTTTGTTTATAATTTTCCGCATCGAGCACACAATTACAATAATTCAACCGTGATATCCCAAATATAAAAAACGGGCGATTCGTGAATCGCCCCTACCGACAGAATTTGGTGATTGTGGAAAAAGCGGGAGCGCAATGCGCTCCCCTACAAGCGTAATTTGAAAATCGTTCACATTTTATGTAGGGGCGAACTGTGTTCGCCCGCTGATTTACGGCAAATTTAAGAAAGGATACATACCGTGAGAAAGATTACGACAAAGCCTCCGCATCGTCCACAAAGCTCAAAAATTTCAACCGTGTTGCCACGACGATAAAAAACGGCAGGGGCAAGCCCCTGCCCTACACACGAAATCCGAAAATATAGCAGATACCGTGAGAAAGATTATGGCAATGCCTCCGCATCGTCCACAAAATTACAAAATTTCAACCGTGGTAGCCCAAAATAAAAAAACGGCAGCCCTTTCGGACTGCCGCGATTTGTTTGATTAGTTTAACCGTAAACTACTGTTATTATTCGTGGATTTCAGTAACAACGCCTGAACCTACTGTACGGCCGCCTTCACGGATAGCGAAACGAAGACCGTTTTCAATAGCGATAGGAGTGATAAGCTCAACGTTCATAACAACGTTATCGCCGGGCATGCACATCTCTGTGCCTTCGGGAAGAGTGATAACGCCTGTAACGTCTGTGGTACGGAAATAGAACTGAGGACGATAGTTGTTGAAGAAGGGAGTATGACGGCCGCCTTCATCCTTGCTCAGAACGTAAACCTGACCAGCGAACTTTGTGTGGGGATGAATTGAATTGGGCTTGCAAAGAACCTGACCTCTTTCGATTTCAGTTCTCTGAATACCACGAAGAAGAGCACCGATGTTATCGCCTGCTTCTGCATAATCAAGGATCTTGCGGAACATTTCGATACCGGTAACAACTGTCTTTTTCTTTTCGTCCTGAAGACCAACGATTTCAACTTCTTCGCCTGTCTTAAGCTGACCACGCTCAACTCTACCAGTAGCAACTGTGCCACGGCCTGTGATTGTGAATACGTCTTCAACGGGCATAAGGAAGGGAAGGTCTGCCTTACGGTCGGGTGTGGGGATGTAGCTGTCAACAGCTTCCATGAGTTCCCAGATGCAAGCGATTTCGGGAGCGTTTACATCGTTGCCTGCATACTCAAGAGCCTTAAGAGCTGAACCCTTGATGATGGGTGTGTCGTCGCCGGGGAATTCGTACTCGTCAAGAGTTTCACGGATTTCCATTTCAACGAGCTCGATGAGTTCTTCGTCGTCAACCTGATCGCACTTGTTCATGAATACGATGATGTAGGGAACGCCAACCTGACGAGCAAGGAGAAGATGCTCTTTTGTCTGAGCCATGGGGCCGTCTGTTGCAGCGATAACAAGGATAGCGCCGTCCATCTGAGCAGCACCGGTGATCATGTTCTTGATATAGTCAGCATGGCCGGGGCAGTCAACGTGAGCTGTATTGATTGTGATACCACGCTCTCTCTCTTCGGGAGCCTTATCGATGTTTGCATAGTCAACAAATGCAGCGCTGCCCTTCATAGCGAGGGTCTTTGTGATAGCTGCTGTAAGGGTTGTCTTACCGTGGTCAACGTGTCCGATTGTACCAATGTTAACGTGAGCCTTACTACGGTTAAATTTTTCTTTTGCCATTGGGGATTCCTCCTAACTAAATTACGTATTATATGCGTATGCACACAAACATTTTAACAAGTTTATGCACAAAATGCAAGTATTATTTTGAAAAAAATCAGCCTTTTGAGCGAGTTGTTATAATCTCGTCGGAAATAGACTTCGGAACAGCCGTATAATGGCTGGGTTCCATTGTATATTGACCACGTCCCTGAGTCTTGGAACGGAGGTCGGTAGCGTAACCGAACATATTCGCAAGAGGTACTGAAGAGTTAACCTGGATTGCGCCTGTTCTGGTTTCTGTGCCCTGAATCATACCGCGGCGTGAGTTGATATCACCCATAACATCGCCGAGATACTCGTCGGGAGCAATAACAGTAACCTTCATAATGGGCTCCATAAGAGCGGGAGCCGCCTTCTTCATAGCGTCCTTGAATGCCATTGAACCGGCAATCTTGAATGCCATTTCAGAGGAGTCAACCTCGTGGAAGGATCCGTCGTAAAGTGTTACCTTGACGTCAACTACAGGATAACCTGCGAGAACGCCTGACTGCATCGCGCCCTCAACACCGGCCTGAACAGCGGGGATATATTCCTTGGGAATAGCACCGCCGACGATAGAGTTAACAAACTCAAAGCCTTTTTCGGGGTTGGGCTCGATTTTAATTTTAACATGACCGTACTGACCGCGGCCGCCCGACTGACGGGAGTACTTGCAGTCAACATCAGCGGGAGCGGTGATTGTTTCTCTGTAAGCAACCTGAGGTTTACCTACATTTGCCTCAACCTTGAATTCACGAAGCATTCTGTCAACGATGATTTCAAGATGAAGCTCACCCATACCTGCGATGATGGTCTGGCCTGTTTCTTCGTCTGTATAGCAGCGGAATGTGGGGTCTTCCTCGGCAAGCTTTGCAAGGGCAATACCCATCTTTTCCTGACCTGCTTTTGTTTTGGGCTCAATGGCTACACGGATAACAGGCTCCGGGAATTCCATTGACTCAAGGATAATCGGGTGCTTTGCGTCGCAGAGTGTGTCGCCTGTTGTGGTATTTTTAAGACCTACAGCAGCGGCGATGTCGCCTGCGTAGCAAACTTCGATATCCTTTCTGTTGTTTGAGTGCATCTGAAGCAGACGGCCCATACGCTCGTTATTACCCTTAACAGAGTTATAAACGGTTGTGCCTGCTTCAACAGTGCCTGAATAAACGCGGAAGAAGCAGAGCTTACCAACGTAGGGGTCGGTAGCAATCTTGAAAGCGAGAGCCGCGAAAGGCTCGCTGTCTGAGGAAGGTCTTTCCTCTTCTTCGTCCGTGTCAGGGTTAACACCCTTAATAGCCTCAACATCAGTGGGAGCGGGCATATAATCAATGATTGCGTCAAGGAGCATCTGAACGCCCTTGTTGCGGTATGATGTGCCGCATGTAACGGGAACCATATCGTTGGCGATAGTTGCCTTTCTGATGCACTTCTTGATTTCGTCTATGGTAATTTCTTCGCCTTCGAAGAATTTTTCCATAAGCTCGTCATCCTGGCTTGCGACAGCTTCGATGAGCTCGTCGTGATATTTCTGAGCTATTTCAAGCATATCGTCAGGGATAGGCTCTTTTCTCATGTCCTTACCCTGATCGTCATAATAAACCTCAGCTTCCATCTTAACAAGGTCGATTACGCCTCTGAATGTGGATTCCGCGCCGATGGGGAGCTGAATGGGAACAGCATTACATTTAAGACGGTCTTTCATCATTTCGACAACTCTGTAGAAATCTGCGCCCATGATGTCCATCTTATTAACATATACCATTCTGGGAACATGGTACTTATCAGCCTGACGCCAAACTGTTTCAGACTGGGGCTCAACGCCGCCCTTAGCGCACAGAACGGTAACAGAACCGTCGAGAACGCGGAGTGAACGCTCAACCTCAACTGTGAAGTCAACGTGGCCGGGAGTATCAATAATGTTTACACGGTGTCTCTTATACTGGTGCTGAGAGCCCTGCCAGAAACAGGTGGTAGCAGCAGAAGTGATTGTAATACCTCTCTCCTGCTCCTGTGCCATCCAGTCCATGGTGGCTGTGCCGTCATGGGTTTCACCAATCTTATGGTTGATACCTGTGTAATACAAAATACGCTCTGTGGTAGTTGTTTTACCTGCATCGATATGTGCCATGATTCCGATATTTCTTGTATATTCAAGCGATACTTCTCTTGGCATTATAAACCTCCATAATCGCCTCACGGCGAGTCAAAAACCAAAAATATGCGTAAAACAAATTACCATCTGAAATGTGCAAAAGCCTTGTTGGACTCTGCCATCTTATGAGTATCTTCACGCTTCTTGAATGCTGAACCGGTTGAATTAACAGCATCCATAATTTCATTTGCAAGACGCTCTTTCATTGTTCTCTCTGAACGCTGACGAGCGTAGAGTGTTATCCATCTAAGACCGAGAGTCTGTCTTCTGTCGGGACGAACCTCGATGGGTACCTGATAGGTAGCACCGCCTACACGGCGAGCCTTAACCTCAAGTACGGGCATAACATTCTCCATAGCTGCTTCAAAGACCTCGAGAGGATCTTTGTTTGTCTTTTCTTTGATGATTTCAAAAGCATCGTAAACAATTTTCTGAGCGACACCTTTTTTACCATCATACATAACACTGTTGATAAGTCGTGTTACTAACTTTGAATTGTAAAGCGGATCGGGCAAAACATCGCGTTTTGCTATCTGGCCTCTTCTTGGCACTTCGCTTCCCTCCTTCATAATAATGATATCATAGGTACTCGAGTGACAAAACCCCGTGGCGCCAATGGAGAGGCGTATAATATATATACACATCTCACATTGTTACGCAGTTTCCTGCGCAGCCTGCAAGAAGATTCTGTCTGATTAACTAACCAATATCTGTAACCTGAAGATACTGATTATTTCTTCGCTTTCGGACGCTTTGCGCCGTACTTTGAGCGAGCCTGCATTCTGCCGTTAACGCCCTGGGTATCAAGTGTACCGCGAACGATATGGTAACGAACGCCGGGAAGGTCTTTAACACGGCCGCCGCGGATAAGAACAACGCTGTGCTCCTGAAGGTTATGACCTACGCCGGGAATGTATGAAGTAACTTCGATTCCGTTTGTAAGACGAACTCTTGCGATCTTACGAAGAGCTGAGTTGGGCTTCTTGGGAGTAGCTGTCTTAACTGCTGTGCAAACGCCTCTCTTCTGGGGAGAATTCTGATCGGTCATAACGTTCCTCTTAGAATTAAGTCCCTTTAAAAGTGCGGGTGCCTTAGCCTTCTTTTCCTGTGTTTCTCTGCCGTTTCTAACTAACTGATTAAAGGTTGGCAAACACAAACATCTCCTTTCTTCAAAAAATATATAGTCAAGGCAAAACGCTCTACCGCTTATTTTTCGCGGTAAAGCCGTTTTGCTCAACATACAGTACAGTATTTTACTATATTATTTTCCAAATGTCAATAGGAAATTCAGATATTTTCTTCGGGAACTACATTATAATCGTAGCTTGCAGGGTTAATCTGAACATCAGCATAGCAGCGCATACCCGTACCTGAGGGAAGGAGCTTACCGATGATAACATTTTCCTTAAGACCCATGAGAGGATCAACCTTGCCCTTGATAGCCGCGTCGGTGAGAACTCTTGTAGTCTCCTGGAATGATGCGGCGGAAAGGAATGACTCAGTTGCAAGAGAAGCCTTGGTGATACCCATAAGTGTGGGAGCAGCCTGTGCGAAGATGGGCTCGCGTCCCTCTTCCTCTGCTTTCTTTGCGATTGCGTCGTTGATTGCGTAGAATTCTGCTTTTTCAATCTGAATTCCGGGAAGAAGGTCTGAATCGCCGGGATCGGTAATCTTAACCTTTCTCATCATCTGACGGACGATAACCTCGATGTGCTTGTCGTTGATATCAACGCCCTGAGTACGGTAGGTAATCTGAACTTCACGGATAAGATAATCGTGAACAGCGTCAACGCCTCTGATTGCGAGTATATCGTGCGGGTTGGGAGCACCGTCGGTGAGAGCCTGACCCTTTGTAACTCTGTCGCCCTCCTGAACAACCTCGCGGAAGCCGTAGGGGATAAGATATGCCTTTTCAGTTCCGTCCTCGCCTGTGATAACGATGTGGCGGCTCTTCTTGATTTCACGGATTGAAACAACGCCGTCGATTTCGGCAAGAATCGCGAGTGATTTGGGCTTTCTTGCTTCAAAGAGCTCTTCAACTCTGGGAAGACCCTGTGTAATATCGCCTGCGTCCTTCGCACCACCTGTATGGAACGTTCTCATTGTAAGCTGTGTACCGGGTTCACCGATTGACTGAGCCGCGATGATGCCGACTGCTTCGCCGACTGTAACAGCTTCGCCTGTTGCAAGGTTCGCGCCGTAGCACTTGATGCATACGCCGTGGTCAGCCTTACAGGTAAGGAGCGAACGGATTGCAATGCTGGGAATTTCTGTTTCGGGGAATTTGCCCTCGTCAATCTTCTTCTGGAAGTCAGCCTTAACCTTTGACGCAACTCTTGCGGCGTCAGCGTCGGTCATCATGGCATCCTTGCTCTGAATAAGCTCGCCTGTTTCTTCGTCAACATAGTCATTGAGGAGGAAACGGCCTGAAAGTCTTTCCTGAAGGTCAACTATCTTACGGTTGCCGTGGAAAATATCATAAACCATGATGCCTTCTGTGCAGCCGCAGTCCTCTTTGTGAATGATGCATTCCTGTGAAACGTCAACAAGACGGCGGGTAAGGTAACCCGAGTCAGCTGTACGAAGAGCGGTATCGGCAAGACCTTTACGCGCACCACGGGAGGAGATGAAGTACTCGAGGATGTTAAGACCTTCACGGTAGTTAGCCTTGATGGGAACTTCGATTGTCTTACCTGCTGTATTCGCGATAAGTCCGCGCATACCTGCGAGCTGACGATGCTGTGAGTCATTACCACGGGCACCGGAATCAAGCATCATGTTAATGGGATTGTATCTGTCAAAGTTGGCTTTGAGCTCATCTGCAACTTTCTTTGTGCAGTCTTCCCAGATTTCAATAACTCTGTCTGAACGCTCGGCGTCGGTAATAAGACCTCTTGAATAGTTCCTGTTTACCTTGTCAATCTTGCCCTCAGCCTCAGCAATAAGCTCTGCCTTCTGGGGAGGAATTGTAGCGTCGCAGACCGCAACGGTGATACCGCTTCTGGTTGAGTATCTGTAGCCCTGTGCCTTTATCTTGTCAAGCATTACAGCCGCGATAGCTGTGCCGTGCTTGCGGATACATTTGTCAATAATCTCACCGAGGCCTTTCTTCTTAACGAGGAAGTCAACCTCAAGCTTGAATGCGTTTTCGGGGTCGCTTCTGTCAACAAAGCCTAAATCCTGAGGAATGGGGTCGTTGAAGATAACGCGTCCGAGTGTGGTGGGAACGAGCTTTGTAACGGTTTCGCCGTTGATTTCCTTGCTCATTCTGATTTTTATTGCTGAATGAAGACCGATAACGCCCTCATCATAAGCCATCTGTGCCTCGTTGATGTCGCGGAATACCTTGCCTTCGCCAGGTTCGGGCTTTTCAAGGGTAAGGTAGTAAGAGCCGAGTATCATATCCTGTGTGGGAACTGTAACAGGGCGTCCGTCCGAGGGCTTAAGCAGGTTGTTGGCGGCAAGCATGAGGAAGCGTGCCTCTGCCTGTGCCTCTGCTGAAAGGGGTACATGAACAGCCATCTGGTCGCCGTCGAAGTCGGCGTTGAAAGCGGTACATACAAGGGGATGAAGCTTGATAGCTCTGCCCTCAACGAGTACGGGCTCGAATGCCTGAATACCGAGTCTGTGAAGTGTAGGAGCACGGTTGAGCATTACGGGGTGGTCTTTGATTACTATTTCAAGTGCGTCCCAAACAGCGGGATTTGCCTTTTCAACCATCTTTCTGGCTGATTTTACGTTGCCCGCAACCTCTGTCTGAACAAGGCGCTTCATAACGAAGGGCTTGAACAGCTCAAGAGCCATTTCCTTGGGAAGACCGCACTGATAAAGCTTAAGCTCGGGACCGACAACGATAACGGAACGGCCTGAATAGTCAACACGCTTACCGAGAAGGTTCTGACGGAAGCGGCCCTGCTTACCCTTAAGCATATCGGAAAGAGATTTGAGAGCGCGGTTGTTGGGGCCTGTAACAGGTCTGCCGCGGCGGCCGTTGTCGATAAGAGCATCGACAGCTTCCTGAAGCATTCTCTTTTCGTTGCGGATAATGATTTCGGGTGCGCCTAATTCAAGGAGCTTTTTAAGACGGTTGTTTCTGTTGATAACGCGTCTGTAAAGGTCGTTAAGGTCAGATGTGGCGAAGCGTCCGCCGTCAAGCTGAACCATGGGACGGATTTCGGGAGGAATAACGGGAACAACGTCCATTATCATCCACTCAGGTCTGTTGCCCGAAGCGCGGAATGCTTCAACAACCTCAAGGCGTTTGAGAGCCTTTGTTCTCTTCTGACCTGAGTTGCTGTTAAGCTCCTCGCGAAGCTCATCTGAAAGCTCGTCAAGGTCAACATCTTCAAGGAGTGCCTTGATAGCCTCTGCGCCCATGCCTGCCTTAAAGTCGTCTTCATATCTCTCGCGGTATTCGCTGTATGTCTTCTCGTCAAGAATCTGCTTCTTTTCGAGCGGTGTGTCGCCGGGGTCAACAACGATATATGAAGCGAAGTAAAGAACTTTTTCGAGGCTTCTGGGTGTGATGTCAAGAATCAAACCGATTCTTGAGGGAATACCCTTAAAATACCAGATATGGGAAACAGGAGCGGCAAGCTCAATATGTCCCATTCTCTCACGGCGAACCTTGGACTTGGTAACTTCAACGCCGCAGCGGTCGCAAATGATGCCCTTATGGCGTACTCTCTTGTACTTTCCGCAGTGGCACTCCCAGTCCTTGGTGGGTCCGAAAATACGCTCGCAGAAAAGGCCGTCTTTTTCGGGTTTAAGGGTACGGTAATTTATAGTTTCGGGTTTTGTAACCTCGCCGTATGACCATTCACGAATCTGGTCAGGAGACGCAAGCCCGATTTTTATTGATTCAAAGGTATTGTTTTCCAATGTAACTTCCCCTTTACTGTGAAATTAGTGTTTCTTTATGAAAGATGAATTGTTTTACTGCTGATTAAAATAGTCGTCGTCATCGTATGATTCTTCGGGTTCAAACTCGGAATCGTCTATTCCGTCCTCAAACTCCATATCATCATATTCATCTTCATTGTCTTCTTCATAAATCGGATTTCCGTCTTCATCTTCAAGGCTGTAGCCTGCCGCTGACTCAGCGTCGTTAACATTTGTGAACGCCTTGTCGTCCGCCGCGCCGAAGCCAAGCTCGTCGTCAAAATTCTGACGGAGGTCAATCTCCTGCTCGTCTGCGTCATAAACCTTAACGTCAAGACCGAGAGACTGAAGCTCTTTAACGAGAACCTTGAATGATTCGGGAATACCCGGCTGAGGTACATTGTTACCTTTGACGATTGCTTCGTATGTCTTAACACGACCGACAACATCGTCTGATTTAACTGTAAGAATTTCCTGAAGGGTGTAAGCCGCGCCGTATGCTTCAAGTGCCCAGACTTCCATTTCACCGAAACGCTGACCGCCGAACTGAGCTTTACCGCCCAGAGGCTGCTGAGTAACAAGTGAGTACGGGCCTGTTGAACGGGCGTGAATCTTATCGTCAACAAGGTGATGAAGTTTCAGATAGTACATAACGCCGACAGTAACGGGGTTATCGAACTTTCTGCCTGTGCGTCCGTCAGTAAGGATTGACTTACCGTCTCTTGCGATACGGACTTTTTCAAGAACAGCCGCATATTTTTCGTCTGTTGCTCTGCTCTCAACGAACTCAACGAGCTCGTCAAGCAGGAATCCCGCGCTGCCCTTTGAGGCTTCATATTCATCAACAAGCTCTTTGATGAACTCGTCGCCGAATCTGTAATAAGCGGATTTTGTAAGGAGATACTGGATATCCTCTTCGTGCGCGCCGTCGAATACAGGAGTCATAACGCGCCAGCCGAGATGTCTCGCGGCAAAGCCGAGGTGAACCTCGAGAACCTGACCGATGTTCATTCGGGAAGGAACGCCAAGGGGGTTAAGAACGATGTCAAGCGGTGTGCCGTCCTCAAGGAAGGGCATATCCTCCTGCGGAAGAATTCTTGAAACAACGCCCTTGTTACCGTGGCGGCCCGCCATCTTATCGCCGACTGAAAGCTTACGCTTCTGAGCGATGTAGCAGCGTACAACCTTGTTTACGCCGGGGCTTAATTCGTCGCTGTTCTCTTTTGTGAATACCTCAACATTAACAACAATACCGTATTCACCGTGAGGAACACGGAGTGAAGTATCTCTGACTTCCTTTGCCTTTTCGCCGAAAATAGCGCGGAGAAGTCTTTCTTCGGGTGTAAGCTCGGTTTCGCCCTTGGGTGTAACCTTACCTACAAGGATATCGCCTGAGTGAACCTCTGCGCCTATGCGGATAATTCCGCGCTCGTCGAGGTCTTTAAGAGCGTCGTCGCCGACATTGGGAATATCTCTTGTGATTTCCTCTGCGCCGAGCTTCGTGTCTCTTGCTTCGATATCGTGGTCTTCAATGTGGATTGAAGTATATACATCGTCCATTACCAGTTTTTCGTTGATAAGAACGGCGTCCTCGTAGTTGTAGCCTTCCCATGTCATGAAGCCGATAAGCGCGTTTTTGCCGAGGCTGATTTCGCCGTGGTCTGTTGCGGGACCGTCCGCGATAACCTCTTTTGCGTTGACGTGCTGACCGATTTCAACGATAGGTCTCTGGTTTACGCAGGAGCTCTGGTTGGAGCGCATGAATTTAATAAGTGTGTATTTATCTGTAAGTCCGTCCTCGTCAGCCTTGATTTCGATTGAATCCGCGCTGACATGGATAACCTGACCTGCTCTCTTTGCAAGAACGGCAACGCCTGAGTCAACAGCCGCCTTGTATTCCATACCTGTGCCTACAATGGGAGCGTCGCTTGTAAGAAGCGGAACTGCCTGACGCTGCATGTTAGCACCCATGAGTGCGCGGTTAGCGTCATCGTTCTCAAGGAAGGGAATCATTGCTGTAGCAACTGAAACAACCATCTTGGGCGAAACGTCCATGTAGTCAACGCGCATCTTGTCCATTTCATGGTACTCATCGCGGTAACGCGCCATAACGCGCTTATTCATGAACATTCCGTTTTCGTCAAGGGGTTCGTTAGCCTGAGCAACGATGTATTCGTCTTCCTCGTCCGCTGTCATGTAGCGAACCTCGTCAAGAACTTTACCGTCAACAACCTTGCGGTAGGGAGCCTCAACAAAGCCGTACTTATTGATTTTTGCGAATGTTGCGAGGTAGGAAATAAGTCCGATGTTGGGACCTTCGGGAGTCTCAATGGGGCACATGCGGCCGTAATGGCTGTAGTGAACGTCTCGAACTTCGAATCCCGCTCTGTCTCGTGAAAGACCGCCGGGGCCGAGAGCTGAAAGACGGCGCTTGTGAGTAAGCTCGGCAAGGGGGTTAATCTGATCCATGAACTGAGAAAGCGGAGATGAGCCGAAGAACTCACGGATAGCCATAAGAACGGGACGGATATTGATAAGAGACTGCGGAGTTATCTTATCTTCATCTTCCTGCGCCTGAAGTGTCATTCTCTCGCGGACAACTCTTTCCATTCTGGCAATACCGATTCTGAACTGGTTCTGAAGGAGCTCGCCGACTGAACGGATTCTTCTGTTGCCGAGATGGTCGATGTCGTCAGTTTTGCCGATACCGAACGCGATACTGTTTATATAGTTGATAGACGCGAAAATATCGTCTATTGTGATGTGCTTGGGAATAAGGTCGTCGCAGCGAAGGCGGAGAGCCTCTAAAATGCTGTCGTCATCCTCGCAGGATTCAAGGATTTCAGCAAGGACTCTGAAAGAAACCTTTTCGTTGATGCCGATTGCTTCAAGCTGGTCAACGGTGAACTGGGGAAGGTACTCGCCGATTTCAACCATGCCATTTGAAATAACCTTGATTTCCTTGTCGCCTACTGCAACATAAGCCTCCATTGCACCCGACTGGTCAATGGCATATGCCTTTTCTTTGGTAACAACCTCGCCTGCCTCTGCAACGAGTTCGCCTGTGAGTGCGTTGGCAATGGGCTGAGAAAGGGTTGCGCCTACAAGTCTGTCGGAAAGTGAAAGCTTTTTATTGTATTTGTATCTTCCTACCCTTGAAATGTCGTAACGGTAAGGGTCGAAGAAAAGGTTGTCTATATATGATTTTGCTGTTTCAAGAGTGGTGGGCTCGCCGGGACGGAGCTTTTTGAAAACCTCCATGATAGCTTCTTCGGTGTTCTGAGTTTCGTCTCTTTCGAGAGTTGCTTCAATTCTGGGGTCATAGCCGAAGAAATTACGGATATCCTCATCTGAGCTGAGACCGAGCGAACGGATGAAGGTTGTGATATAAATTTTTCTGTTTTTATCTATGCGGACATAGTAAATATCGTTAACGTCGGTTTCGTATTCGAGCCATGCGCCGCGGTTGGGAATAACTGTGTTGCTGTAAAGCTCAATACCCGTTTTGTCGTGCGTCATATCGTAATATACGCCCGGGGAACGAACCAACTGAGAAACAATAACTCTTTCCGCGCCGTTGATGATGAATGTGCCGCTGTCGGTCATGAGCGGGAAGTCGCCCATATAAACCTCGCTCTCTTTGACAACGCCTGTCTCTTTGTTGCGAAGACGCGCAGTAACACGCATGGGAGCATTGTAGGTAGCGTCGCGCTCCTTGCACTCTCTTACGCTGTACTTAGGCTTGTCGTCCATTCTGTAGTCAACGAACTTCAGAATCCAGTTGCCCGTGTAGTCAGTGATATCCGCAATATCTCTGAATACTTCTTTAAGACCCTTATCGAGGAACCACTGATAAGAATCCTTCTGAATCTCAATAAGATTGGGCATTTCCATAACCTCATTGATTTTGCTGAAGCTGTTGCGAACTCGTTTGCCGTTGGTAACAGGAGAAACCTTCACCATTGATTATCCACTCCGTTTCTTTATGTTTTGCCCATGATTTATGGTGAGTAAATCTTGTAAAAAGGTATTTTCTTGTCATATTTCAACAATGGAAAAATACCTATAGACACACAATTTCCATTATAATGGTCTTATCATTATATCCTAATGCTCTGCAATTGTCAAGCATAAATATACAAAAAAATAAATTTTTTTCAAAAACATACAATCACGCCGAAAACGGGAATTTTGTGAAAATAAAAGGCAGGAGCGCAATGTGCTCCCCTACAAGCAGAATTTGAAGATAATTCACTCTTTTGTGGTGGCGAACTGTGTTCGCCCGCAGATTTACGGTGATTTTCAGATAAGACGCATACCGTGAGAAAGATTATTACAAGATTTCCGCATCGTCCACACCATTTCAATTTTTCAACCGTGTTACCCCGAATATAAAAAACGGGCGATTGATAATCGCCCCTACCGACAAAAATGGAAAATTGTGCAAAAATTAACGGTGAATATTGTAGGGCAGGGGCTTGCCCCTGCCGCATTGAAATTTGTACGATTTTCGGCAGGGGCAAGCCCCTGCCCTACGGTTGGTTCCGGTCTTATACACAATCAAAACCGCCGGTTGAACCGGCGGTTTTGATTTTATTGTTTAACTGTTATATTTCAGCCTTTGATATACCCTACAAGCTCGTCGAAGTTGGTGAAAATCTTATACAAATCCGTAAAGATGCACTTGATGAACTTGAAAATTCTGCCGAAAATGTCGGGCTTCACAACCTTGAGAGCCTCGGTGTTCTCAGTGAAAGCGTCGGTCTTTTCGTATGTGAACTTAATGAAAACCGATGAATGGTCGGAGATTGATGCTCCGTCGGCGTTGAAAAGCTCCTCATACTTAAACTCAACGGGGTTGAGCTCCACGCCGTCGCCGTCGCGGTAATAGAATTTTTCAACCGAGTCGTAAGTTCCCCACGAGTCCTCCCATGTCGGGCCGTAAAGCTCCTTATAATAGGAATAGTCAACATAATCTCCGCCGTTGTGAACCTCTGTCCACGCGTCCTTCAAGCCGCACGGCTCAATGAGATTTTCAAGCAGTCCGCAGGTCGGCGCAAAATTAAGGCTCGTGTTGAAATCGCCCGTGATGATAACGGGGCGTTCCGTTCCCCTCTCGCTTATAATATCCGCAAGCTGCTTGAACTGAGCCTTTCGCGCGTTGGCAGAGCCTTCGTCGCCGTATGCGTCAGCGTGAATGTCATAGAAATCCACAAGCACACCGCCGCCTAAATCAATCACGCAGTAAAGCACGCCCTTGGGTGCCATTTCGTCCGCGCCATGGTCGATGATGCCGAAAGCCTCGTCCCACGCGATTCTCTTTTCATTATATATAGGAGTTTTCGACATGACATTAAGTCCGTCGCCCGCGGGAACTCCGCCCGTTGTATTCGTCCTGTAAGGGTAGTTGTCCATGCCCCTGACGAGCTTTCTGTGGTAGGAAAAATCCTCCTGCACGGCGATAATATCACAGCCGCAGTCATTGAGCATTTTGCCCAGCTGCTTCTGATTGCCGCGCACATCAACGCTTTCCTTGCCGAGAAGCCAGTTAATATCGGGAAGTCCCGCAACATTATAGCTGAGAATTGTCAGCTCGCCTGTTTCATTCTCTGCGCTGACGCAGAATGAAAAAGCGGACACAAGCATTATAACCGAAAGAATGATTGAAGCTGTCTTTTTCATCTTATCTGTCCTCCATAAAGTCAAAAAATAATGTCCGAACCCGTTTATTTTGCTTTGCAGCACTCATCTGCGGCGGCAGGCTCATTCCGAATACGACAGTATGCGTCAATCGCCTTTCTTGCAGCTAAGTACCGCAAAACAAAATAAATCTTCGACCTTGAAACGAGAGTTTTTTTCGTTTAACAAGGCAGAGGAAGCCGCAAGGCTAACGCCTTGCAATGACGATAACGCCGTTAAGCGGAAAAAGATCCGTTTCAAGGCGTGGTTCGGATATCATTTTCTGACTTAATCGCGTTATATGCCTCCTGAACCCACTGACGGGCTTTATCAACACCGTCGTCGCTGCCCTCAAAGACAAGCTCCTGTATCTTTTCGGGGTTTACAATGTCAAAAGCGACATTGCCGACATAGCACTGAGCCACGACCTTAAGCTCGCCGTCAACATCTCTGAGGAAAAATCTGTATTTGAATTCCTCGTCCAGAGCGTTGTGGCTGTCGGGATTCATGGTAAGCGAGCCCGAGTAGCTGTTGCTCTTGTAGCCGACATTCGCTGCGCCGACAAGATATTTATAGTTTAAAACCTTAACTTCGCCCATAGCCGTTCTCCGTTATTTATTTCTCTTTATGGTTTTGCCGTTTGCAAATGTAAACAGATTGTCCGTTCCCCTGTCTCTCGGCGGATAGTCGGTTGAAACTATGTGCGCGCCGCTGAGGATTGCTTTTTCTCTGTTTTCGTCGGTAATTTTCAGATATTCGTCCGCTCTTGTTCTGACAACAAAATTGAGGTTGTCGATGATTTCCTCGCTCGTGTCGTTAGCCGTAATCGGGTCGTTGATAAGCAGGAAGCTCGCGAAGCTGTCATTCTTGTTGCCGTATGTAAGCGCGGGGAACATCGCCTGCGTTCTTACAGAATAATCCTGCGCGATGTAGTCGGTTGTCGCGTCGCACGGGTGGAGAAGAATCATTACCTTGCCGAGCAGGTCGCTGACCTTACACCAGTCGTCATTGAGGCGCATATCTCTAAAGCTCTCGTAATCACGGAGCATATCCGCGGGAGTAAAGAGCTTTTCTTTAAGCGTGTCTCTTATAATAGCGTCAAGGTCGTTGGCGTACTGAACTGTAAACTTCTTCATTCCGTTGACGGGAAGAGCATATTTCTTCGGCTCAATGATAATTGTAATCGGCAGATGGTTCGGGTTGTTTTCGCTCCAGAGATAAATCTCTTTCATCGCAAGCGCAAAGTCATAGCAGGTTGTGCCTGCGCTCCAGACGGGCATGTGCATGCAGACGAACGATGTTACGCCCTTTTTGACAACGGGTTCAACATCAATCTCAACGCTGAGAACGCCGTTTGAGAACTGCTGAGTGAGAGTTTCACTCTCAAACAGAGCCTTTTCCTTATTTACAAGACCGAATGTGAGCTGTGAAAGATTCTCAAAAACCTTTTTCGCCGCCTCTGTTTCGTCCTTCTGATAGCTGTTATGAGTCGCGACATACGAAAGCTCGTTGAACTTTATGCCGTTTTCAAGCTCCGCCTCAAGGTCGCCGTCAAAGAATGACGCCATATCGACAGGCGCGATTTTGCCGTTTTTGTAGTCTTCTTCAAGCTGAGCGATTCTTTCAATCTGCTCGGCTTTGTCCGTTCTTTTGTTTGCCGCATTCTGAAAAAGGATGGGAAGAACGAGCAGTGCTGTGGAAAGTATCAATGATATAAATTTTGTAATCATAAAATCACCCCGTTAAATTATATCATTTCGAGTTCCGTTTTTCAACACATCACGGCAAAAAGTTCATATTTCATTTTTATTGCGTAAATTTGCCCTGTTTGATTGAAAAAGAACGCCGTCTGTGGTACAATCAAGTTAGTGTAATAGGCTTAAGGCTCAGGATTTTTTCATCACTTTGTAATAATTGCTTTTCTGTATCTACCCCTCCGACGCGGCAAGCCGCGCCACCTCCCCTGTCAAGGGGAGGCTTACCCAGCTCCCGCTGACGAGGGAGCTGTCAGCAACGCTGACTGAGGGAGAGAAACGGGCGATTCGTGAATCGCCCCTACATTAAATCACGGTGAAATTTATTTAAAGTCTCCTTAAGCTAAAAGCATTGACTGATTTGAGGAGGTTTTTATATGAACACCAGACCGAAGCCTGTCAGAGGCTCAACCGAAGCACCCGACCACATCATGCTGAGCATCTCTGACGATGCCAAAACCACAATGACTGTTACCTGGCGCACAGATGTTTCCGTCAAAGAGGGCTATGTGCTCTGCCGCGAGGACGGAACGGACGAAACTTTCCGCACCGACGCTGTTACGGAGGTTTTTGAAAGCGACATTGACACAAGCAATCTGTTCTGGGCAAAAATCACGGGGCTGAAGCCCGACACGAAATATTACTACACCTGCGGCGGCGACAAGGTGCGCAGCGAGGAGTTTTATTTCACCACAGAGCCCGAAAACCTCACAAAATTCAAATTTATCGCGATTTCAGACCACCAGAAGGGCTCGCCGTTCAACAAGCCCGACTACTCAAAGGTCGGCGAATTTTTGACGAAAGTACTTGAGGAAAACCCCGACACAAGATTCATTCTCACAGGCGGCGACAACACGGACTGCGGTCAGCACGAGGTTCAGTGGAACGGAATGTTCAGCGGTGTCAAGGGCGTTATCGAGCATATTCCCTACATGATGAGTGTCGGTAACCACGACAACCGCGGATTTAAGATTTACTCCGAAGAAAAATGCGAGGGCAGATACTACGCCGAGCCCGCGGAATATTTTGACAAGCAGTTCAAAGGCTCTTACGCATACGACGGCCCCGAAAACTGGAAAACCGAAAACTATACATTTGATTACGGCAATGTTCATTTTGCAGTCCTCGGTGTTAACGGCCCCGAGGAGGTCAACGACTGGCTCAAGGACGATCTGAGCAAAACGAATAAAACATGGAAAATCGGCACATATCACTTCCCGATTTACTATTCGGGCCCCGAAAGTCAGAACGACGACGCTTACCCCATGATGAGAGAAAGCATGGAGATGTGCGACATTATGTTCTCGGGCCACGAGCACAACTTCTCAAGAAGCTATCCCATTCGCAACGAGGAGATGTTTGACCGCCCGTCGCAGGGAACGATTCACTATATGCTCGGCAACGCAAACGAGAATCCCCCGGGCTCAAAAACGCTCGCCAAGGTATGGCACCCCGCGTTTTATCCGCAGGAGGAGAAAAATCAGATGGTTGCCATTATTGAAGTTGACGGCAACAAAATGACGCTGACCTCCGTGCTCAACGACGGCAGAATCGTCGATAAATGCACGATTGACAAGGACAAGGATGAAATTCAGCCGTTCGCTGTTGCTCCGATTTTCAACAGGACGAGAATGATGTTCAAAGGCGT
Source organism: Acutalibacteraceae bacterium (assembly GCA_045640865.1). GTDB lineage: Bacteria > Bacillota > Clostridia > Oscillospirales > Acutalibacteraceae > CAG-488. The sequence goes on from JAZUFU010000136.1 coordinate 57,874, forward strand.
TGACCTCGGTCTGTGCCTCGTGCGCACTCCCCCTGAGCAGAAGGACGGCACATGGTTTGCGCCGATGGCTACGCTCTGCACATTCACGGGCGGCTATGTTCTCAAGGAAAAAGGCAAGGTTACCTGCGAATTCATGCGCCACAAGGCGACTTTCTTTGAAAACAGCGACATCGCCATCGCCGACGGTGAGGAGTTCAGGCTCAACGCTCCCGTCTATAGAAGCCAGGGCGACCAGCTTTACATACCGATTGAGGGCTTCTGCAATATTTTCAGATTCAAATGGGCATACGTTCCGCGCAATAATTTTATTTCGGTTGAGTATTCGGAGCAGGACTTCCCGATTTCCGAACAGCCGTAAACGGAGTTGTTAAAATGGATTACAAGTCAAAAATCATGGACGAACAGGCGGTCAGCCGCTCCATGGCAAGAATTACCCATGAAATTATAGAAAAAAACAAGGGCGTTGAGGACATCTGCCTTATGGGAATCAAGCGCAGAGGTCTGCCCCTTGCGCAGGTGCTGGCGGAAAACATAAAAAAGTTTGAGGGAACAGCGGTTGACGTCGGGTACATCGACATTACATTTTACCGCGACGACCTTTCGCTCACTGCCGAAATGCCCACCACGGGCGACAGCTTTTTCCCCTGCGACATTACCGACAAAAAAATAGTGCTCGTCGATGATGTTATCTACACGGGCAGAACTGTCCGCGCCGCGATTGACGCCGTATTCTCGGCAGGCAGACCGAAGGCGATTCAGCTTGCCGTGCTTGTTGACAGAGGGCACAGGGAGCTGCCCATACGCCCCGACTTTGTGGGCAAGAACATTCCCACCTCAAAAAACGAGCTTGTGTCGGTAATGGTTGATGAATACGACGGCGAAACAGGCGTTTATCTCTGCGACATACAACAAAACTAATCAAGGGTGATACTATGATTTATAAGAATTTCAAGGGCAAAAAGCTCTCCGCGCTCGGCTTCGGCACAATGCGCCTGCCGCTCATTGACGGAGACGACAAGAAAATTGACGAAGAAAAGGTTGCCGAAATGTTTGACTACGCCATAAAAAACGGCGTGAATTACTTTGACACCGCCTACGGCTACCACGGCGGCAACTCGGAAATTGTTACGGGCAAAGTGCTTAACAGGTATCCGCGCGACAGCTACTATATCGCAACAAAATTTCCCGGTTATGATGTCCGCAACATGGACAAGGTGAGGACGATTTTTCCCGAACAGCTCGAAAAAACGGGCATGGATTACTTTGACTTTTACCTTATTCACAATGTGTGTGAGCGTAACATTGAGCAGTACCTCGACCCGAAATACGGAATTTACGATTACCTGCTCGAGCAGAAGAAAAACGGAAAAATTCATCATCTCGGCTTCTCGGTTCACGGCACTTATGAAACGATGGAGCGTTTTCTCGCCGCCTACGGTGAGGGAATGGAGTTCTGCCAGATTCAGCTGAACTATGTTGACTGGGATTTTCAGGACGCGAAAGAAAAAATTGAGTTGCTTAAGGACTATAAAATTCCCGTTTGGGTTATGGAGCCTGTCCGCGGCGGCAAGTTAGCGAAGCTCGATGAGAAATATGAAGCCGCTCTGCGTGAAATGCGCCCCGATGAGAGCACAGCCGCGTGGGCGTTCAGATTCATTCAGACTATACCTGAGGTTGTTGTTACACTTTCGGGCATGAGCGAATTTGAGCAGGTAAAAGAAAACATTGAGATTTTCAGCGAAAGCAAGGAGCTCAGCGGCAGGGAGCTTTCGGCTCTGCTCGATATTGCGGAGGAAATGACTTCTGTAAACTCAGTTCCCTGCACCGCCTGCCGTTACTGCACATCTCAGTGCCCGATGGAGCTTGACATTCCCACGCTTTTAGAGCTTTACAATGAATACAACTTCACGGGCGGCGGATTTTTAGCTCCCATGCGAATAAACGCGATGCCCGAGGAAAAGCGTCCGTCGGCGTGTATCGGCTGCCAAGGCTGCGAAAGCCTCTGTCCGCAGGGAATTGAAATCTCAAAGGCAATGGCTGACTTTGCCGAAAAGCTCGGAAAATAAACATATAAAAAAATTTACGGAATTGTCGCCAAACTGACAATTCCGTTTTTTTATAAAGAGACACAAAAGGCGGCACCCTTTCGGATGCCGCCGATTTTATTGTTGGGTTTATGCTGTTTCTCTGAGTCCGAGTCTGTCAAGAATACCGTAGGTCTTGTAGATGAGTGATTCGGGCATCTGGTTTGTGAATGTCTTCATAAGGCCTGTTGTCTCGTAGAAGGTTGCGTCCTTAGTATCAATTGTGCCGCTTTCGTTAGCGTCAGCCGCATAAAGAGCTGCCTTGCCGAACTGAGCATTTGTAAGAAGACCCTTGTTGTAAGCCTTGAGAACAATGCTGTCGCAACCATTTGAGTATGCGTCGCCGTCAACATCGCCGAATACGATAACTGTGTAATCAGTCTTGCTCGGGTTCTCCATAGCTTCGTCTTCGTATGAGTACATCTTAATAACAGAGCCTGTACCGTTACCTGCGTATGTGCTGTCGATACCAAGCATGAGCTGTTCCCATTCGCCTGTGAAGCCCGCAGCAAACATAGCCATGTAAGAATCGAAGCCGCCGTTTTCTTCAAGCTCTACTTCGTTTGCGAAGCCCTCGGGAAGACCGAAGAGATAGCTGTTGTCTTCGTCGATGAACTGTTCTGAACCGTCAGCCCAGAGCATCATGAAGTCGATAAGGCTGCCTTCCATGTCTGCCATTGCTTCTGCAAGTTTTTCCTGAGCAACATCAACTACGAACTGGTCATCCATATCATAGTCGCGGTCAAGGTTTATAGCTTCGAGGTAAGCATCAATTACCTTCTGGATTGCCTTTTCGCTGAACTGTCTCAAGCTGACATTGTAAGCGATGTTTTCAATGTCTGCATCAAGTCCTGTGTAGTCAGCAAGCGGAACCCATGACTTAAGAGCTGCCATTGCGTCAACGAGGCGCTTTCTTGCTTCGTTGATTCTTGACTGACGCATGTCGCGCAGAGCCTTTGCGCTGTCAACTGCAGTTGCAGCTGCCTGATACTCAGCCTCAACCTTGTCTGCAAATGCTTTTGCTCTTGAATAAAGAGTCCATGATCTGTCTGTGTATTTCTTTGTGCCGTCAGCATACTCTTCCTGCTCAACGCCGAGAGCAGCTGCCTTGTTGATAACCTTTATAAGCTGGTTGTCATTGGCTGTTGTTTCGCCCTTAACTTCGTAGTTGTTTTCGTCAGCTTCAATTGACTTGTCATAGTTGAAGCCTTCATTCATGAAGCGAACGGTTGTAAGAAGCTTGTAAGCCGCGCTTGTAGCATCAGCTCTGAATGTTTCCATATCAGCTTTGCCTGTTTCATAATCGGAAACAAGTGAACCTACATCGCTGCGCGCGCTCTTGAAATCAAGATAAAGGAAGGGTTTGAAGTCAACCATGCGGAAATATGAATACGCGTCATCGTCATATTCTATGCCTTCATTGTTGGTGTCAGCATACTGCTCATAGAGAGCCTTGAGCTGTTCATAGCTGTACTGCTTACCGCCGTTGAAGTCTGAGGGGATGCTTTCATCAATGAACGGATATCTGATGTCGCCCTTGTCTGTGCCCCAGAGACCGATGAGCTTTGCAATAATGGGAGATGCCTTGTAGAAGAGGCTGCCATTACCCTTGTTGATGAAGGGGATGTTCTTGCAAAGACGATAGAGCGTATTTGTAAGGCTGAGAGTAGTTGTGTTTTTGTTAGCTGTTACAAGCTGGTCAAGTGATGTATAGGTATAAGGGATAATAAGAGCAAGCTGGTCTGTTGCAGCCTTTTCTGTGGGAAGACCGAACAGGGGGTTAATGAGTCTTGCAACAAGGTCCATAAGGAACTGAGGAATGGGCTTGTTGAGCTCAGAGTCATCACGACGGCCGATAAGAGCAAGAATCTTGTTAAGGCCTGTGATGCCGACATCGTTAAGGTCGCCTTCTTCAATGTTGAACTCAAGAACGCCGCCGAGAATGTCGTTAAGGATAAGGTTCTCAAGGCCTGAAGCTGAGTCAGCAACACCGGGCATATAGAGCTGCTTGCCGCCTACAGAAACGGGAGTAGCACCTACAAAGATGTTGAGCGGAATCAGTGAAAATGCTGTGTCATAAGCCTTCTGCCATACAGAGTCATTGGGATGCTTTGCAAGGTCATAGCCGAAGAGTGAACCGTATCTGTCAAGTGCCCAGTTAGCTGCTGTGTTGAGCATTGTAGTAAGATTCATCTGAGAATCGGGAGTATTGTCCTGAATTGTGGTTTCACCGTTGAGGTAGTAACGGATAACAAATGCGCCGAGAGTGAGGCAGTCGTCGCTGTCATAAACCTTCTGACCTGCTTCAAACTCTTCTTCAAAGTTCTTTTCGGGCATAAGGTCTTTACATACTTCGATGAGTGTGCGTGAAGCAAGCTCTCTGATTGAGTGGCAATCGTCAGCGAATTCAACGCCGTCAACGAATTTTTCAAGAACTCTCTGAAGAACGTATGTAAGGAATTCCTGAATTGTAAGCTCTGAAATCTCAGCGTCTGTCTTATCAAAGTTGGGGCAGTCGTCGCCAAGAAGACCGGGAAGCATGGGAAGAGCAATCTTCAGAAGGTCTGTAAGAGTTGTCCAGAATCCGTCAGCGAATGAAAGGTATTTAACAGGAACGCCTGAGGGAGAGGTTGCCTCTTTGAAGAGGAAGAACTTCTTGATACCGCCGTCAACAAGGAGGTAGTTAAGAAGCATATCAACCTTTTCTTTTGCTGTTGTGCAGACTGAAAGGTCAACTTCAAGCTCAAGAATTTCAACAACCGCGTCAATAACGCCCGCGATGTCGTCATCAATAAGGTCGCCTAAAAGAGTACCTGCATAAGGAATAACAATGTCGTTAACAGCAGCCTTAACGATTTTGATAAGGAAATCATAGAATGAGTCCTGATTAAGGCTGAGTCTGCCTAAATTGCCGTCTGTAAGGCTGGGGAATACTGTTGTTGTGGGGATGTCCTGAGTAAGAGTTCCGTCAGGAGCAAGATAATCGTTAAGACCGAGGATGTCAGCTGCGGGGTTTTCGCCGTCGTCAGCAAGAAGGTCAACGATAAGCTTTACAAGCTTGTTGTCGATGAAGTCCTGAAGAATACCGTCAAGAGTATTGTTTGAATGATACTCCTGGTCGATTTCAAGCTCGAACTCTTCGCCTGCAAGAAGCTTTTCAACGAGAGTAACAACAAGACCGTGAACATCCTTTAATGCCGCAAGGTCGTCCTCACCGAATACTCCGAAGGTTTCGAGAGCGCCGAAATCAATGCCGTCGTATGCAGCCTTGCATACGATGTCCGCATTGGTCTCAAGCACTGTAAGAACAGCACCGAGAACCTCGAAGTCTGTTGAGGTTGTGTTGTTTCGTCTGCAATATTTGCCTTGGCTGTCTTTAACCTTACCTGCCTTGAGGTTAAGGTCATTAAGGTCGCCGCCGAGAATACCGAGGGCGATGTCAGCAAGAGTACTGTCATCAATCGTTACGAGTGAATTAAGGATATTATCGATACTGTTAAGCTTAAGTACATCAATTACTTTAATATCAATATCGTCAATATCCGCAAGTAAGGGTTCGATCATGTCGAGGATCATACGAGCTGCCTGCTCGGCAGATACAACCGGGTCAAGCACCTCATCGTAGCCGCCTGCCGGATAGGTGATTTCCGCCTTCATTGCGCTCGCACCGATGGTCATGGTGGAGCAAATCATAATGATAGCGAGAAGCACCGATAACATTCGCTTAGACTGTTTCATCTAAAGCACCTCCATTAAATTTGAGACTTTCGAGCAGATATAGTTATTCCTATACTCCTACTCTATTGTCATTATGTTAATATTAACAGAATTTTTTGAGTTTGTAAAGAGAATTAGTTAAATTTTTTCAGTCTTTTTTGAGTTTTTTTATACAGTTAAGAGCATTTTGTACTTATAAGTCAATAAAATTTGATTAAATTGCCGAAACGGAAAAGAGATTTGCAGGCGGTGTATTCAGCATTTGATTGCGGCGGCAGTAATTTTCCCGTGGTTCAACACGGAAAAAGCGGGCGATTGATAATCGCCCCTACCGATTAAAACGGTAAATTGTGCGGAAATCAAAAGAAAAAATAAAACAAATCCTCTGCATCGAGCATACAATTATGAAATTATAACCGTGATACCCCGAATATAAAAAGGAGCGCAATGCGCTCCCCTACTCGCCAAAGCCAAAACTGTGTGCATACCGTGATAAAGAATAAAACCAATCTTCCGCATCGAGCACACAATTATAAAATTATAACCGTGATACCCCGAGATTAAAAACCGAACAGGTGGAAAGAGCCGAGGATATACACAACGAACGCGACACCGAAAACAGCAAGGAGAGCCCATATAAGATTGCGCTTCTTTTCCATTTCGTCCGCGCCCATGATGTAGCGCATAACCGAGCGGAACTTTTTGCCGAAAAGGTCAAAGTAATTTATAATGTATGTAGTGAACTCGTCGGGAGTTTTCTCGTCGATTTCAAACACACGCACGCCGCGCGAGAGCATATTGCCGTAGCTTCTGAATGACGCGCCGGGTGTCTGAATTATGTGCACCCCGTCAATCTCGGCGGTGAAGCAGTTGACATGGTCATGACCGAAAATAAGCGCGCAGACATCGCCCTGCTCCCTTATCGCGTCAAGCTGACCAATTTCCTGACGGCAGACATCGGGATATTCAAACGCGAATCCCCTCGCCTTTTCAAGGTCAAGCTTTGCGTATTCGCCGTCCTTGCCCTTGACGGGAACGGCTCTTTCATCGTCCTTGTCGCAGGGAGTGAAAAGCGTGCAGGTTTCGCTGACGGGAACGTGCTGAAACATCAGCGACATGACAGGCTCGCCGCCGTTCTGAGCTTTGAGCTCGTCGCTCTTGCGCCTGTACCAGTCAACCACCTGCGGCTTGACAAGGCAGTAGCTCTCGTCTTTTTCCTTATCGTGCCACGCGGAGTCAAGCAGCCACAGATTGTAGGCGATTTTTTCGCCCTTGCTGTCGTAAATCGGCAGGTTGTAGGTGTCGCAGTCAAGGTCTTTTTCGTCGGAATTAAGCCCCGTGAAATATTCATGCTCCTTGTAAAGCTCCGCCTGCTCCTCTTTGGTGAGGCAGTTTTTGTCGTCATGGTTGCCGTAAATCATGCAGTAGGGAATTTTTCTTTTGTCGAGTGGCTTCAGAATGTGGTTGAGAGCCTTTCTTATTCTGCGCTTTGTAACGGCGGGATTTTTCTGCACGCCCGAGCCGATAAGGCGGTCGTCGATGTGGTTGCCGAGAATGTTGTCGCCCGTGAAAACGACGAGGTCGGGGTTTATTTTGTCATAGACGGTGTTGAGCATTTTAATCATCGCACTTCTGACGATGTGCATATCCTGCGGGTCGCTGACCTGGAGGATTTTTATTTTTCCGCTTTCGGGAAACTGTATTTTAATTTCTTTCTGCATAAAAACACTTCCAAAAAATGATGATGATTTATTATAGCAAATTATAATGGAATATTCAAGACGCGGACGGTGCATTTTGCGGAGGCGTTGCAGCGACAGCCGTAAATTTCAAACAACGGGACGCCGAGGACGTCGTCCCCTACAAGCACGGTTTAAAACAGGCATTTTGTAGGGGTTGGCGTCCCCGACAACCCGAAATTTACCGCAAATCCGAGACGGGCGATTGATAATCGCCCCTACCGATGAAGACAAAAATTTCTGTAAAAATTTAACACGGCTGGGGCAAGCCCACAGCCCTACAACCGAAGACGGAAGATTGTGCGGAAATCAAGAGAAAAATTACAATAAATCTTCCGCATCAAGCACAAAATGATTATATTAATGATACCCCGAATATAAAAAGGGAACGCAAATGCGCTCCCTGATGCCTTTGATTTTATTCTGCTTCGCCGTCTGTTTCTTCTGCTTCTTCCGCATTTTCTTCGGGCTCTTCAGAAACGGTTTCGTCTGCTTCTTCGTCGGAATTTTCTTCTGTTTCATCGTCGGAAATCTCTTCGGATTCAGCTTCGTTTTCCTCTGTTTCTTCCTCTGAAATTTCTTCTGATTCTTCTTCAGTTTCTTCCGAGATTTCGTCCGCAGACTCTTCGTCTGTTTCCTCGAATTCAGCCTCAGCTTCTTCCGTTTCCTCTTCGGATTCGTCGGCGTTTTCTTCTTCAGCTTCAGCCGTTTCTTCCTCAGAGCTTTCGTCTGCTTCCGCGGTTTCGTTTTCTTCTGCCGCTTCCTCATCAGCTTCTTCTTCGGCGTCCTCAGATGCCTTGCCGAATACATCCTCCGCGTGGATAATCTCGGCGGTTGTTTCTGTTTGCTCGGGTATTTCTATCGGAGACGATACCTCGATAGGCTCGACAACCTCCTCGAGCATTTCAGTTTCGGGCGCGATTGCGGGGTTGGTTACGGCAATCTTCGGCGCGGATGTGCTGTGAACGGGTTTCGGCTTGCGCTTGGGCTTGATGCTGTCGAGGAACAGCTTAAACGCGCTTACCTTTGCGGGTTCTTCCTCAGCAGGCGGTGTGAAGTCAAGCAGAGCGATTCTTTCGTTTTCCGCTTCTCTTTTGACAATCGCTTCTTTTATGTCGTCGGGCAGATTTTCAAGAATTGCCCAGTCAATAATTCTGTCGCTCGCGTTGGAATCGAAGTAATCAAACTGCTCGTCAATGTATTCATAGAGCTTTTCGATTTCAAAATCTCTGTTTGCTATCGCGTCGAGCATTTCGTCGAATGTTTCAACGATTTTGCCCGGAGTGTAAATATCGTAATCACGGTGGAATCCGCGAGAGAACGAATAGGGAATTTTATCGAAAGCAAAGAAAAGAATCGGCTTTCTCATAAGAGAATATTCGTAGATGTTTGACGAATAGTCGGTTATGAGCAGGTCCGTGATATAGAAAATATCGTTGATGTTCGCAAGAGGGCCTGCGTCAACAAATTTATCTTTCTGTTCCTCTTTTATCGGCGCGCCGTGAGAAACCCACGGGTGCATTTTGAAAATGACAACATATTCGTCGCCGCAGAAATCGTAAAGACGGTCAAAATCAAGCAGCTCATAGGGATAATGAGCGTCGGTCTTGTTTTTGCCTCTGTAAGTGGGAGCGAAAAGGATAACCTTTTTGCCGATTGCTATCGGGAATGTTTCGTAAAGAACCTTTTTCATTTCCTTACGGTGCTCGGGGTCCTGATACTCGTCCATTCTCGGAAGTCCCGTGGGCAGAACATTCTCGTTGTTGATGCCCCAGATTTCAGCGAAGAAATGGGCAACCTTGCGCGAGCCCGCAACGCCGTAGGTAATCTGCCTGTGCGCTCCGAAGGGTGCGGGACCGCCGTTGTGCCCCCAGCGGCTGTAGCCCGAGGACTTGAAGCCTGCGCCCGCGTGCCAGAGCTGAATAACCTTTGAATATTCGCCCGCATTGAGCCATTCAAAAATCGGCGCATGGTCGTCAAGGACAATAGTGTGAGCCTGCGCTATCATTTTAATGAGCTTGAACCAGCTCTTAATTTTGTAATGCTGAGTAACAGCCTCTCTGAAAGAGAATGTGAATTTATACTGCTTGTCGAGTCCGCGCTCAAGCATACGCTTGTAAAGAGCCTCTTCGTTTGTGCCCATGTAGCTGTTCTGCTCAGACATAAAGAGCATTTTGGGCTTGCCCGCTCTGCCGAATCTTGCATAGAATCTGTAATAAGCGTAATAAATTTTGCGAAGCTTCAGCGCCCATTTTTTGTGGCGTTTTTTCTTTTTGATTTCTTTAAGGTCGGTGGCGTTCGCCAGATCGGCAGGAGAAGTCGGGATAGTGTCTATATTACCCATGCCCGAAGCGGTGGAAATGAGAATATCCATCTTGAAGGGCAGGTCGCTGCCGTCATTTTCATCAACATAAAAGAATACATTATATACTCTTGTTTTTGCGGTGTAGAAGAAGCTGCGTGAGAAGTTGTTCATTATCTTGACAATGGACGGGTCAGCCATGCAGATGGCAAGGTCATTTTCTTCATAGCAGACATGAATATTATACTGACCTCTCTGTAAGCATCTTGAATAGCCGGGATTGGTAACATTAAGATAAAGGCGGTAAATATTGCCCTCAAAAATCTCGAGCACCTCAAACTTCGCCTTAGCCGCGTATCTCTGATTAACGGCGTAAAACGAAAGAGGGATATTGCCCGAGGAATTTGCGCTGAATTCCACCTTGACATCAATATAAAGATTTATTCTTTCCCACGAAATGTTTACTACATTTGCTTTTATCAGCTTTTCGTCTAAAAGATAATTCACTGTATCAGCTCCAAATAATCGCATTACTTCATATTACTGACAATTATAAACTAAAACAAGCTCCAAATCAATGGATAATAACTGTTTTTGTCAAAAAAATGTATATTATTTTACAATCTGCATCATTGCTTCGGCAACTCCGCCGTCCTTTGCGTCGCAGGTTACAATATCGCAGACCTTTTTAACCTCATCTGAAGAATTGCCCATGGCAACGCTTATGCCGGCGGCTTCAAGCATGGCGAGGTCGTTTACGCTGTCGCCCATGGCCACGCAGTTCTCTTTTGAAATTCCGCATTTTTCCGCCGCAAGGAACATCCCGCTCGCCTTTGAGCAGCCCTCAACGGCATATTCGGCATAATGCGGATGCTGAAAAACGGTGTGGCGTTTTTCGAGATATTCTCTGCACTCGTCGTCAAGCACCGCGCCGATAAAAACCTTGGGCAGATTTTCGTTGCCGTATTTTTCAAGAAGCTCTTTGCCGTCCTTTACTATTATGAACTCGTCCCAGCCCTCATAGTACGGATTGGCGATAAGATGCTCCTCGCCCTCGACAAACATTTTCATTCCGTGCTGAGTTACGAAGTCGAATTCCTCGGCAATCTGCTCGGGAGGGAACGCAACATTGAAAATCTTTTCTGAGTTCACGATAACATTACAGCCGATACTTGTTACGAAGCCGTCAACGGGAAGCTCGGCGACAGGCTCGGGAATATTCGAGAGGGAACGCGCCGTGTTGATAAACACAAAATGCCCCTTTGAACGCACATAATCAATAGCGTCTCTGTTCTGCTGACAGATAACGCCCTTGGTGTAAAGCGTGTTGTCAATATCAAGGAAAAATCCGTATTTTTTATTATTCACAGTCAAGCACCTCCGCGGCAACCTTTGCGGACTGGGTTGCGTCGCTTGTATAATAATCCGCGCCGACCATTGCGGCGTATTCTTCATTGAGCACCGCGCCGCCGACCATGACCTTGCAGTCTGCGCCCGCGGCTTTGAGAGCGTCGATAGTGTCCTTCATCGCCTTGACCGTTGTAGTCATGAGCGCACTCAAGCCGACAAGCTTCGCTCCGCTTTCCTGCTGAGCTTTGACGACCTCGGCAGGATCAACATCTCTGCCTAAATCAATGACATCATAGCCATAATTTTCGAGCAGCATTTTAACGATGTTTTTGCCTATGTCGTGAATATCGCCCTTGACCGTGGCAAGAATTATCTTTCCCTTTGTGGGCGATGACGCGCCCATGACATCGGTTATGGCTTCAAATCCGTTTTTGACCGCCTGCGCCGACGCCATAAGCTGAGGCAGGAACATTGTTCCCTTTTCGAAGCCGTCGCCGACAATGTCAAGCGCGGGAATGAAGCTGCCGTTTATGATTTCAAGCGGCGTTTTCTCTTTGAGAAGCTCGGCGACAGCCGCCTTTGCCTCGCCTTTAAGACCGCTGATGATTATATTCTTCAAATCTCTTTTTTCTGAGGGCTGAGAGGGCTTTTCGCTCTGAGCGGCGGTTGAATATTTCTCTATGAACTCCGCACCCGAGATGTCCTCATTATTGATAACCTTGTGAGCGGCGATAACCTCGCGGTATTTTTCGCTCATCGGGTTGAGTATCGGCATATCAAGCCCCGCGCCGTAAGCCTCGGCAAGGAACGCCGCGTTGATAAGCTCGCGGTTCGGCATGCCGAATGACACATTGCTTACGCCGAGAACGGTTTTAACGCCCAGCTTTTCTTTGACGAGGGCAACCGCTTTTATTGTCTCTTTAACCGCGCTCTGATTGGTCGAAACCGTAAGCACAAGGCAGTCAACGAGGATATTGTCCCTTGAAATGCCCATGCTTTCGGCTCGTGCGACAATTTTTTCCGCTATTTCAAGTCTGCCCTCGGCTGTGGAGGGTATTCCGCTTTCGTCAAGAGTAAGAGCAACAACCGCCGCGCCGTATTTTTTGACTATCGGCAGGATTTTCGCCATACTTTCCTCAGTTCCGTTTACGGAATTTATCACGGGCTTGCCGTTGTAAATTCTCACCGCCGCCTCAACTGCTTCGGGGTCGGAGGAATCTATCTGCAAAGGCAGAGCGCAGACAGTCTGAATTTCTTTAACAAGTGAAACGAGTGTTTCTTTTTCGTTTATTTCGGGAAGTCCCGCGTTGACATCGAGCACATCAGCGCCGCAGTCCTCCTGAGAAAGAGCCTCGTTTATGACATAATCGTAGTTTTTATTTCTGAGAGCTTCTTTGAGCTTCTTTTTGCCTGTCGGGTTTATTCTTTCGCCGATTATCGCGCTGTTTCTGCCATCAAGGATAACCGTTTTTCTTCCGCTTGTGAAAGCCGTGAAGTGCTTTTCGGGAAGCTGAACGGGAGTCATTTCATGAAGCTTTTCGCTCAGAGCCTTTATGTGAGCAGGCGTTGTTCCGCAGCATCCGCCGAAAATACGCACGCCGCCCAGAGCCTTTTCGGCACTCTTTTCGGCAAACTCCTCGGGCGTGATTCTATATACCGTCTCGCCGTTTTCGATAACGGGAAGTCCAGCGTTCGGCTGCATTGCGACGGGAACACCGCTGTATTCAAGAAAAGTATCAATAACGGGGCTTAATTCCTTCGGCCCTAATGAGCAGTTTACGCCGACCGCGTCCGCGCCGAAAGATGTAAGCGCAATCGCGGCGGTTTTCGCGTCCGTGCCGAGGAAGGTTTTGCCGTCGCCCTCAAAGGTCATTGTGGCGATAACGGGAAGAGTTGAATTTTCTTTTGCCGCAAGAATCGCCGCCTTGATTTCGAGGAGGTCGGACATTGTTTCTATTATAATAAGGTCTGCACCCGCTTTAACGCCCGACTCCACCTGCGAAGCGAACATATCATACGCCTCGTCAAAAGAAAGAGAGCCTATCGGCTCAAGGAGCGTACCGACAGGGCCTATATCGAGAGCGACATATTCCGCGCCCGATTTCTTGGCACATTCCACCGCTGTGAAAATTACCTTTTCACTAAGCTCCGCACTGCCGAGCTTATATTCTGACGCGCCGAAAGTACAGGTAGTGATGACATTCGCGCCCGCCTTAACATACTGAGTGTGAATATCCGTAAGAATATCCGTGTTCTCGAGTATGAAAAGCTCGGGCTTCTCCCCTGCTTTCATTCCGCGGGACTGGAGCATTGTGCCCATGCCGCCGTCTATAATCAAAAATCTGTCTGTCTCAAACATTTGCCTTTTCCTTTCATTTTACAGGTGGAATTCATATTGCACGCGGCGCAGCCTCTCTGCCTGCCTTTGGGCGGTGAAGTAAAAATTCCCATGACGCCCGTTATGCTTTTGCGCGGAATGAGAACACTGCTTTCATTGACCGTCAGCCCGATTGAACGCTCACAGTTGAGAAGCGTGATAAAATCTTTCTGATGCTCAATGCCGAAGTCTCCGTAACCTGCGCTGAATCTTGTGTTTAGGTAAAGCCCTTTTTCTCTGTATTCTTTTAAAAGAGCGTCGCAGTATTCGTCCGAAAACGCCTCGATAAAAGCGTCGCACACGCAGTCAAAAATGACCGCCTTTTCCATGTCCGTGTGCTGATAAAGAGCTGACATTCTTTCACTTTCCGCACCGAGAGTAGCGGCGAAAAGAATACATTTCTCCACACCGTCAAGATGAGCGGCAATATCTCTGCCCGAAAAATTCAGCTCGGACACTCTGAATGTGCCGTGAACCGCTTTCGGCGTGAGAGAGGATACCGCTTCGTTTTTTATTTTTTCAATAAGCTCAGCCGTCCTGCCGTCGGGCTCGTTTTCGCCGTAGCCGAGGCAGTAAAGGATATCCTTACCGAAGTCCCTCATTCTTGATTCTCCTGAGATTTTCGGCGGCTATTTCAGGTCTGTTCATGGTGTAGATATGAATTCCCTGCGCGCCGTTTTTCATAAGGTCAACTATCTGCTGTGAAGCGTACTCAACGCCTGCCGCCTTGAGCGATTCAGCGTCGTTTTCGTATTTATTGAGAAGATTTATTATGCCCCTCGGAAGCGACGCACCGCACATGAAAATGAAGCGCATAATCTGCTCCTTTGTGCGCATGGGCATGATGCCTGCCGAAATCGGCTTGTTTATGCCGTGGCGCGCACAGCGTTCCATGAATCTGTAATAAGACGGAGTGTCAAAGAAAAGCTGACTTAAAAAGAACTCTGCGCCCGCGTCCTGCTTCTCTTTCATGTATTCAACATCAAGCTCCTCGTCGAAGCAGTCAACGTGTCCCTCGGGGTAGCACGCCGCGCCGGCGCAAAGACCGTTCTCTTTAATGAGCGGAATAAGCTCCTTTGCAAAGAGAAAGTCCGTGGGAGTTTTGCCCTCGACAATATCGCCTCTGAGCGCGAGAACATTCTCGATTCCGTTAGCCTTGATTGAATCAATGACAGACTGAACCTCGTTCTTGTCTGAATTTATGCAGGTCATGTGGCATACAGCGTCAATGCCGAATTCATTTTTGATGATTGACGCAATATCAATTGTTTTTTTGCTGTTTCCGCCGCCGCCTGCGGAATATGTAACGCTTATGAAGTCGGGTGAGAGCACCTTTAAATCGTTTATGAGCGTGCGTACGCCGTCAATGTCAAATTCACCCTTGGGCGGAAAAATCTCAAATGAAACAGGGCATTTTCCGCTGTATTTTTCGCTTACGAACATTTTTTACCTCCTGAGGCTCAAACAGCATAAAGAGTTATGCTTTCACCTTTTTCTATCTGAATTTCATATAAACCGTTTTCATTTTTAGCGTAATCAAGCTCGGCATCCGCTTTAAGAACGCACTTTTCGCCGCAGAGATTTTTAACGGTGATGTGATGTGTTTTGCCGTCTTTTTTCTCTGCGCTTATCTCAAAACCGCCCCACGCTCGGAATTTCTCAAAGAGAATATCTGTCCATTTATCGGGAACTGCGGGGAAAACATCAACTATGCCGTCGTGAGACTGAATGAGCATATCCTGTATGCTTGTCGCGGCAGAAAGCGGAGTTTCGATAACGGGATTGACATCCTCGTTATACATTGTGTTGGGCGTAATGAAGCCGCAGAAAAGATTGTTTAAGTGCTGCAAAGCTCCGTTGCCGTCGCCGAGCATTGCGCGCATGGAAGCCGCGCCCGTCTGAGAGTAGCCGAGAAGAGCCTTTTTCTTGCTCTGCCAGTATTCGAGCGAGGTTCTGAGCAGTTTTTCGTCCTTGCAGACGCGAAGCGGATAGAACGCAAGCAGATGAGAATAATGCCTGTGAGAAACCTCGTATTTTGTTTCGGAGGAAATGTAGAAGCCCTCCTCATCGTCGTGAGGATAATCGGCAAGATTGTCGATAACATACTGCCAGTTTTCCTTTTCGCTGTCCTCAATTCCGAGAATGTCGCAGACCTCAAGGAGCGTTCTGAAGCCCCAGTTCATAAGGGACATATCATAGTTTGAGTCAGGTCCCTTTGCACCGATATATTCGGGTGAAGCTGTGTGTGGAAGATGAAGTCTGCCGTCCTCGCCCTTATAAAGGAAGTGGCAGTAATACTGCATGGCTCCCCTGAGCGCGGAATAGACTGTCTCTGAAAGAATTGACTTGTCGAGCGTCATCTGATATTCCTGCCAGCAGTAATACAGTGCCCATGTGAGGTTGCCCATTTCATTTTTGTTGTCGGGTTGACCTTCGCCGGGTTCAAGGATAACGCCGCGGATTTTCTTGTCGGTCGCTCTGCCTATTCCCATGGAGTCGTGTCTGTATTTTTCGGGTACATTATTGCGAAGACTGTCAAAATTCTTTGTGAGTGAAGATGTGAGCGAATGGGCAACATCAAGATGATTTGAAACATAAAGCGGAGAATATGAAAGCTCAACATTGAGATTCCACCATGCGTCGGGCCACGCTGTTTTTTCATAAAGCCAGACTGAACAGGTGTCGAACGGAACGCCGTCCTTTTTAACGGCGCAGTTGAGTTTATACATCTGAAGATGATAGAATTTCTCTATCTCCTTATCGTTGAGAGTAAGGAAGCTCTTTGAGTAATAATCCGCCCACGCTTCTCTGTGAAGAGCTATGAGCTTTTCAGTGTCTTTCTCGGCGTTTTCAATAAGAGCTATGCTCGCCTTGATTGAAGAATCGCCGTCCTCACTTTCAGCGCAGGAGATGAAGACAATGCTTTCATTTTCGCTGATTTCATTTATTTTATAGGAAACCGCAAAGCCGCCGTATGAAAAATACGGCTGAAAATGCGTGTTCATGCCGTTGTCGATAATATCCGTAGGCTCTTTGGGCTCGGGATAATTCTTGCTCAGCCGCCTGTAATCGTCAGCGGCAATCATGTGAGCCTGACGGGGAGACATTGCCTTCTGATGAACATACTCAACGGTCGGCTTTTCGCCCTCATAGCGGAGCTTTAATATGATAACATCGCTGTTTTTATCGCTTATGCAGCGGCACTCATAAAATCCCTTTTCGGTTGTGATTTTTCCGTTAAATTCCGCTGTGTAAATGTCAAGCTCCTCATCGCAGGCAACAGCCTTTGAAAGAGTGTTTATCTTAAAATAGCCTATCGGAATACGGCAGGAAATGAACATCGGCTCGCTTTCGTA
>JAZUFU010000137.1:0-14557 GCA_045640865.1 Acutalibacteraceae bacterium
CGATTATCAATCGCCCGCTTTCATTTCCGCGTAAATCTGTATTTTTCTGCACATTCGCGGCAGAATATATGAAAAATATCTCCATGACTTTATAGGTATTTATTGACAAATGAAAAACGGTATTATATAATATATAAAATATATTTTGGGAGATGTTTTAATTGGCAAAGAACAAAGACAGCGGCTTCGTCGCTGAATTCAAAAAATTTATCCTTCGCGGCAACGTAATGGACATGGCAGTCGGCGTTATCATCGGCGGCGCGTTCCAGGCAATCGTTAACTCACTTATTAACGACATTATCATGCCCGTTATCAGCCTTGCTACAAAGGGCGTTGATTTTGCAAACTGGTTCGTAGCTCTTGACGGCAACAAGTATGCAACTCTTCAGGCTGCTCAGGACGCAGGCGCGGCAACAATTAACTTCGGCACATTCATCAGCGCAATTCTCAACTTCCTTATCATGGCTATCATCATTTTCCTTATTGTAAGATCTATCAATAAGGTTTCTGACAAGTTCAAGAAGGAAGAGGAAGCAGCACCCGCAGCACCCACAACAAAGGTTTGCCCCTTCTGCAAATCTGAAATCAGCATTGACGCTACAAAGTGCCCCCATTGTACTTCTGATATTCCCGAAGAAAAATAATTATTACAGGCAAGGAGTAACCTTATTATGAGCGATGAAGTTCTTTTCAGACGAACCAAATTCGGCGGCTTTAACCGTTCGGATGTTTTACAGTATATAAGCTCCGTCTCCCTCGAAAACGGAGAGAGAGACATCGAGCTTTCCAAAGCAAAGTCTGAGCTTGCCGAAGCCAAAAAAGCAATAGATGCCAGAGACGAAAAAATCAAAGAGCTGAAAGATGAAATTGAAACTCTCAGAGCAAAGCTCGAGGTTAAAAATTCAAGAGTAACAGCTCTCGAATCCGATCTCGAAAATAAGAACACCCGCCTTTCTTCCATACAGAGGGAGCTTGACAGCAAAAACACTGCCGCTGTTGAAGAAAAGAAGAAAGAGAACAATGTTTCTCCCGAGCGTCTTATTCAGGATTCCATAACATACGCCGAGAGTTATATTCAGTCGGCGGGTCTTGTTGTCGGCAGTGTTAAGAAAGATACGCTCGAAAAGCTCAACAGCGCGGCTGATTATGTTGTAATGATGCAGAAAACCGCTTCTGAGCTTATGGACAGCTCCGAGAAGTTCAACAGCTTCCTTGAAAAGCTCAGCAAGGATATTGCTGACGCGTCCAAGAATTTTGAGGAAGACAAAAAAGAGCTTCAGGAATAATTAAATCTGATTTTACGGCACGGGTTCTGACCTGTGCCGTATTTTTTTGCGCCGAAAGCAGATAATATTTTCGGTGATGTTATGAACAGAAGAGCCGTTGCGGCTTTTTTTCTTTTCTGCCTTTGCATGGGCGGTCTGTGTCTGAGGCTTTTCACGCTGAGCACCAAAATCAACGCGGCGCAATACACCCAATCGCACACCAAAAAAATCACGCTCGACTATCTGCGCCTGCCTCTGCTCGACTGCAACGGCGAGCGGATTACCTGCCGCGAAACCGAAACTTATATCGCCGCAAAGCCCGTGTATGATGTTCTTCCCATCCTGCGTGAGCATCTTAAAAAGGACGATTTCAACGCGGCGGCTCAGTCAATTGCCCACGGATTGCCTGTCTGCGCCAAAGCGGAAAACGGCACGGAAATCAGCGACAGCAACATGATAACTCT
The DNA here is from genome assembly GCA_045640865.1 of Acutalibacteraceae bacterium. Taxonomy (GTDB): domain Bacteria; phylum Bacillota; class Clostridia; order Oscillospirales; family Acutalibacteraceae; genus CAG-488. The sequence goes on from JAZUFU010000137.1 coordinate 1,730, forward strand.
CAGAAAATATGTCAGATACTCCGAAAACGCGGGACTTTCGCACCTTACGGGATATGTGAATTCCGACGGCGTCGGCGTCGGCGGCATCGAAAGCGCGTTTGACTCCTGCCTTAAAACGGATATTCCGCTTTACGCGGGTTTTGCCTGCGGAGGGGACGGGCAGGTTATCGGCGGCGCAAAAATTGAGACAAACGAGCTTTATTATTCCAGAAAGTGCGGCATAAAGCTCACGATTGACTCTGAAATTCAGCGCGCGGTTGAGGACGCGCTCGAAAAATCCGATATAAAAAAGGGCGCGGTGCTCGTCTGCGAAACCAAAACGGGAGCCGTTCGCGCCATGGCTTCCGTGCCGACCTTTGACAGAAACGATGTCGGCAAAAGCCTTGAGGACGACGACTCGCCGCTTGTGAACAGGGCAATCAGCGCGTATCCCGTCGGCTCTGTCTTCAAGGCGGCGGTGGCGGCGTGCGCGCTCGATAATGGCGTTTCGCCCTCGTTTTCGATAAAATGCACGGGCAGCTGCACCGTTGACGGCAAGGTTTTTCACTGCAATAACGGCACGGCGCACGGCATTGTCGATATGCAGAAGGCTCTGACCTGCTCGTGCAACTGTTATTTCATAAAGCTCGCGCAGAGAACGGGCAGTAAGCCGCTTGTCGAAACCGCGGGGATTTTAGGCTACGGTCAGCCGTTTGAGATAGCGCACGGACTTTTTTCCTCGTCGGGTAATCTGCCCACAGCCGAGAAGCTCCGCTCCACAGGTCAGCTCGCGCTTTTTTCGTTCGGGCAGGGGACGCTCACCGCCACAACTCTGCATATCGCGAACACATTTTCGGCAATCGGCAACGGCGGATATTACACCGAGCCCTACACCGTAACGGAGATAACCGATGTCAACGGCGCGCGGACTTACGGCTTCACGCCGAAAGCACATATCCGCGCGTTCAGCGAGCAGACCGCCGACACTCTCAGAGATATGCTCAAAGAGGTCGTCAAGGGCGGCACGGCGAAAAAGGCATATACGGAGCTTTTTGAAAGCGCGGGCAAGACCGCCACGGCGCAGACGGGAGTGTTCAACCCCGACAAAACCGAGCGGCTCTGCACGTGGTTCGGCGGCTTTTTCCCTGCGGACAACCCCGAATACACGGTAGTCATTCTCAAAGAGGACGGCACAACGGGCGGCGAGGACTGCGCGCCCGTGTATAAAGAAATTGCTGAAAATATCTATGTTTTAAAGCAAATGAACAAAAAAGACGGCGGAGAATGATTTCTCTGCCGTAAATTTACATATTACGCTTTTATTTTCGGGGTAATAAAGATATAATTCTTTAGCTATGTGGACGATGCGGAAATTTTTTCTTAATCTTTTCCACGGTATGTGTTCTATCTGAAATTTTCGTAAATCCGCGGGTTGTCGGGGACGCCAACCCCTACAAATTGTACGGATATACTTGAACTTGTAGGGGACGACCTCCGGGCGTCCCGAATAAAATGTTTAAAAGCGGAGCTTTTCCGCAATTATTCATTATTCAAGATTCATCATTCATTATTCATTAAAACGCGGTAGGGGCGATTATCAATCGCCCGTTTGAGAATTTCATATAAATTCCCGTCTTCGGCGGTAGGGGGGCGCATTGCGCTCCCGCGTTTCTCGGGGTTTAACCCCGAGAAAAAATCGCATGATTACCCCCTCAGTCAGCTTCGCTGACAGCTCCCCAAAGTGGTGCCAAACAGCCTCCCTCGGGGGAGGTGGCAAAATCTCCGATTTTGACGGTGGGGGTTGCTTGAAGTAATATGTAATAGTGAATAGTGAAGAAGTGAAACGTCCTAAATTTCCCAATAAATCCCTTACCCGTATTGACATTTGACAAATAAAATAGTATCATATAATGTAATTTAATATGGATACATATACAATGCTTTAATATACAAAAAAATCAGTACAATTCGGAGGAATTAAATATAATGCCAAACGATGCAAAAAAGGAGCGCAAGACAAAGGCTCCGTCAAAGAGCAGCTCCGCTAAAACCACAGGCGGCAAAAAACCGCAGACTTCCAAAAAAAGCAGTTCAAAATCCGCGCAGGCAAAGAGCGCAGGCACATCTAAAAAAACAAAAACCGCCGCTTCAAAGGCAAAGACGAAAGCACCCGTTCAGCGCGCGAAGCGCACAACTAAAAAGAAAGCTCCCGCCGTACCCGTCAAGGTCAGCTTCCTCGGCGGACTCAACGAGATAGGCAAGAACCTCACCGTTTATGAAACAGAAAACGATATTATCGTTGTTGACTGCGGACTTGCTTTCCCCGAGCAGGATATGCTCGGAATCGACCTTGTTATCCCCGATTTTTCGTATCTGAGAGACAATATCTCAAAGGTACGCGGCGTTTTCATCACCCACGGGCATGAGGACCATATCGGCGCAATTCCTTATCTTCTCAGAGCGGTGAATGTTCCAGTCTATGGCACACGCCTTACAATCGGTCTTATCGAGGGCAAGCTCGCAGAGCATAATCTCCTTTCGAGTGCAGTTCTCAATGTTATAAAACCCGGCGACACAATCAAAACAGGCGACTTCACTGTTGAGGCAATCCATGTCAACCACTCAATTCCCGATTCTCTCGGCTTTGCGATTACCTGCAAGGCAGGCACGATAATTCAGACAGGCGACTTCAAGATTGACAGCACGCCTATCGACGGCGAAATGATAGACATTAACCGCTTCGGCGAGCTCGGCAACAAGGGCGTTCTCTGTATGCTTTCCGACTCCACAAACGCGGAGCGTTCGGGCTATACCGAAAGTGAGCGCAAGGTCGGCGAGTCTCTCGAAACGCTTTTCAATAAAGCGGGCAGACGAAGAATAATCATCGCCACATTTGCCTCGAATGTTCACAGAGTTCAGCAGATTATAAATGTAGCGAAAAAGCTCGGCAGAAAGGTCGCTCTTTCGGGCAGAAGCCTTGAAAATGTAATCTCAATCGGCAAGGAAATGGGTTATCTCGATGTTGACGACGGTCAGCTTGTGAGCATTGACATGATAAATCAGTACCCCGAGGAAAAAATGGTAATCGTTACCACGGGCAGCCAGGGCGAGCCGATGTCAGCTCTTTCCCGTATGGCTTTTTCAGACCACAGAAAGGTCAATGTAGGCCCTAACGATTATGTTATAATTTCCGCAACTCCCATTCCGGGCAACGAAAAAACCGTCAGCAATGTCATCAATGAGCTTATGAAGCTCGGCGCTGAGGTTATTTACGAAAAGACCGACGGAATTCATGTTTCCGGTCATGCCTGCCAGGAGGAGCTGAAGCTCATGATGGGCGTTGTCAAGCCCAGATTCTTCATTCCCGTCCACGGTGAGCAGAAGCACCTGAGAAAGCACGCAATGCTTGCTGAAAGCATGGGCATCGCTCCCGAAAACATCTATGTTGCGGATAACGGAATTCAGATAGAAATATCGGAAGACGGCATAAAAGAAATCGGCAAGCTCGAAATGGAGCAGATTTTCGTTGACGGCTCGGGCGTAGGCGATGTCGGAAATGTTGTTATTAACGACAGAAAACGCCTTTCCGAAAACGGACTTGTGGTTGTAGTTGTTTCTGTTGACAGCGTATATGGCGAAATCATCGCGGGTCCCGAAATAATTTCACGCGGATTTGTTTATGTGCGCGAAAATGAGGAGATTATTGACGACGCGAGAGAAACAGCGAGATATATTGTTGAGGACTATATGAAACGCGGAGTACGCGACTGGTCAACAATCAAAAATAAAGTCAGAGATTCCGTTTCAAAACTTATGTACGAAAAAACAGGCAGAAATCCAATGATACTTTCCATAATTATGGAGGTGTGAGATGAAAATTAAAAATCTCATCCGTGATTTTCCCATATTTATTGCCGCGGTTATCGTTTCGGCTGTTTTTGCCGTCATAACCGCCGTGCTTGCGGACAAGCGCCTTGCCATAGCCGAGGGAGCTGTGATTTTCGCTTTCCTTGTGCTGACAGCGGTGTTTTACGCCGTCATGCGCAAAAAGAAGCAGAAAATGCTCATGAGAGTTACCAAAGGGCATAATTTTGCGGACGGCGAGGTCAGCGAGGATTTTCCGCTTCCCGTGCTTGTAACAGACGGAACGGGAAAGCTCCTGTGGCATAATCAGCTTTTTGACGATATTATGACGGAGAAAATCAATTATTCCGAGTTTCAGACCGCCATTGAAGAGAGATTTGAGGTTCTCACGCAGGCGGAAAGCTCGGGCGTGAATCTCCGCTGCGGCGGCAAGCAGTTCACGGTTTATTCCCAGAAAGCGGAGGACGGCAAAATGCTGCTGTTCTTTGCGGATAACACAAAGCTCCGCCTTATCGCAGAGAAATTCATGTCAACCCGTCCCGCCGTCATGCTTGTTGCCATTGACGGCATGGAGGAGATTGACCGAAGCTACCGCGCGTCTGAAAGCTCATCTATCAGAAACGGCGTTGAAAAGCTCATTGAAGAGTGGATTGCGGACTACGACTGCATTAAAACCAAGCGCGGCGACAATTCCTTTGCCATTTTCACCCAGACGGGCGACATTGAGCTGATGAAAGAAAAAAAGTTTGACATTCTCGACATTGTACGCGATTACACATATCACGAAATGTCGCTGAATATTACGCTTTCAATCGGCGTCGGCGCACTCGGGGGACTGAGCGACAGCGAGGTTCAGGCGAAGCAGAGCCTTGACATGGCGTTCGGCAGAGGCGGCGATCAGGCGGTTGTCAGAATGGGCGAGGATTACGAATTCTTCGGCGGCGTTTCAAAGAGCGTTGAGTCTCAGAGCCGCGTTAAGATACGCCTTGTTTCAAATCAGTTCTGCGAGCTGCTTGAAAACAGCGACAAGGTGTTCGTCATGGGGCATAAATTCCCAGACCTCGACGCCATGGGCGCGGCTTACGGCATAGCCGCCATTGCAAGAGCCTACGGCAAGGAGTCCTATATTGTTACCGACGCGCAGAAATCCATTTCAAAGCCGCTCCTTGATTATATGGATAAAAACGGCTTTGACGATTTTGTTATCATGCCCGAAAAGGCGAAAAAGCTCATGGGCAAAAAGTCGCTGACGGTTATAACCGACACCCATGTGAAGGGCTTCATGGAATTCCCCGAGCTTGCGGAAAAAGCGGAAACAATTGTTGTTATCGACCACCACAGGCAGACGGTTGATTATATCGACAACGCGGTTATCTTTTATCTTGACCCGTCGGCTTCGTCGGCATCTGAAATTGTAACAAGGCTCATTGAGTTCCTGCCACAGAAAATAAAAATCGGCTCTTATATTGCCGACGCTCTGCTTTCGGGCATTATGCTTGACACAAAGAATTTTGTGCTCAGAGCGGGCGTGAGCACCTTTGAGGCCGCGGCGTATCTCAAGGACGCGGGCGCGGACACAGTAAGGGTAAAGAGCCTGTTTGCGGACAGCATTAACGAATACAAGAGCAGAAGCAGTATCGTTTCGGGCGCACAGATTTATAAAAACTGCGCAATTTCAATCTGCGGCGACGAGCCGAATGAAGTCAGAATTATCGCGGCTCAGGCGGCGGACGAAATGCTTAATATAAAAGGCACTGACGCTTCCTTTGTCATTTTCATGGCAGGGGACACGGTGAGCGTTTCGGCGCGTTCACTCGGCAAGGTCAATGTTCAGGTTATTATGGAGGCTCTGGGCGGCGGCGGACATCAGACGATGGCGGCGGCTCAGTTTAAGGAAGAAACAACAAATCAGGTCTATGATATGCTGATTGGTGAAATAGATAAGTTTTTTGAAAACTGACATTACGGAGGTATAAGCATGAAAGTAATTCTTAGTCAGGATGTTAAAAATTTAGGCAAAAAGGGCGAAATGGTCAACACAAGCGACGGTTACGCGAGAAATTTCCTTTTCCCGAGAAAGCTCGCTGTTGAGGCTAGCGCTCAGGCAATGACGGAGCTTAAAAACAGAGAAGCTTCACAGAACCACAAAATAGAGGTTGAAAAAGCGGCGGCAAACGAAGCGGCGGCAAAAATCAGCGGCAAAACAGTTAAAATAGCCGCAAAAGCAGGTCAGAGCGGCAAGCTTTTCGGCTCAGTTACAGCAAAGGAAATCGCCGAGACAGTTAAAAAGCAGTTCTCAATCGACATCGACAAGAGAAAAATCACTGTTGAGGACATCAAAACCTTCGGCACTTTTCCTGCACAGGCAAAATTCTATCAGGGCATTACCGCTGATTTCTTTGTAATGGTCAGCGAAAACTGATTAAACGGGGAATAAAAAATGGATGTTAATTACAGCACTGCCGACGGCACCCTCAGCCAGCCTTTCTCGCTCGAAGCGGAGCAGGCTGTTCTGGGCTGTATTCTCACAGAGCCGTCGTGCATGACGCAGGTTCAGGTTATTCTCAATGCTGATCATTTCTTTCTCCCTCAGCATAAAGAGATTTTCCGAACAATGGCTCTCATTGAGGCGGGCGGCGGCAAAATCGACCCGCTCGTTGTGCTCAACAGCCTTGTAAATGAAAAGATTTATGACAGCGCGTCGGGCAAAAAGTATCTTTTTCAGCTCGCTGAAATCGTGCCGTCAACGGCTAATGTTGAGTCATATGCCAATATCGTAAGAGAAAAATACTACATACGCACCCTTATCAACGCCTCGAAGCAGACTATCGACGAAGCCTCGGAGCAGGAAAACGAAGCGGATTTGCTTCTTGACGCGGCGGAGCAGAGGATTTACAATATCCGTCAGGGCAGGCGAATGACAGGCCCGTCAAAGCTCAGCGATATTATCGTCAACGATGTTTATACCACGCTTCAGCATCTCACGAGCGAGGAGAAGGATTTATACAAGGGCTATCCCACAGGCTTTGCCGACCTCGATAAAATCATCACGGGGCTTCATAAATCCGACCTTGTTCTTATCGGCGCGCGCCCTGCCATGGGTAAAACGAGCTTCGCTCTGAACCTTGCGAGGAATGTTTCGCTTATAGGTAAGCGCAAGGTTGTCATGTTCTCACTCGAAATGACAAAGGAACAGCTTGCCATGCGTGTGCTTTCCACCGAAGCGAGGGTAAACAGCAGCAAGATGAGAACAGGCGAGCTTGATGCCGAGGACTGGCAGAGACTTGCCATGGCGACAGGCGTTCTTGCGGACTGCGAGCTTTATTTTGACGATACAAGCTCAATAACCGTTGCCGAAATGAAAGCAAAGGTACGCCGAATGAAAGATGTTGAGTGCGTTATTATCGACTATCTCGGACTTATCCGACCCGGCGGAAAGACGGACAACCGTGTTCAGCAGGTTTCCGAAATCACGCGTGAGCTTAAAATGATGGCGAAAGACCTCATGATTCCTGTTGTATGCTGTGCTCAGCTTTCGCGTGGTACTGAGGGCAGAGGCAAATCGCACAGACCTCAGCTTGCCGACCTGCGTGAATCAGGCTCAATCGAGCAGGACGCAGACATCGTTCTTATGCTCTACCGTTCCGATTATTATAAAAATGAGGACAATGACGAGCCTTCCGAGGGCGAAGAGGAGGAGAGAGCCGACCAGGCGGAGATTATTGTAGCCAAAAACCGCCACGGCTCAACCGAAACAGTTAAAATGGTATGGGACGCAGACCACACTCTGTTCATGGGTATGGAGAAAATCAGAAATGATATGTAAGGTTAAAAATACCGTCGAAAAATACGGTATGCTTCCGTGGAATAAAAGCGTTATCGTCGGCTTTTCGGGCGGTGCGGATTCCTGCGCTCTGCTTCACATTCTGTGGCGGCTCAAAGATGAATACAACATTCGCCTAACCGCCGCTCATGTCAACCACGGCATAAGGGGAGCGGAGGCTCAGCGCGACGAGGATTTTGTCATTGATTTCTGCAAGAAGCTCGGTATTCCGCTTAAAGTGCTTCACTGCGATGTGCCAAAAGAGGCGCAGGCAGAAGGTATGGGACTTGAGGAATACGGCAGAAAAATCCGCTATGAATTTTTTGAAAGCATAGATAAGTCGGCTCTTGTCGCCACGGCGCACAACCTCAACGACTGCTGTGAAACCCTCCTTTTCAACATCACGAGGGGCGCGTCGGTCAAAGGTCTTTGCTCAATTCCCGCCGTGAGAGGCAATATTATAAGACCGCTCATTGAGTGTTCGAGAGCTGAAATCGAAGCCTACTGCCGCGAGAAAGGCATAGACTTCATCACCGACTCCACCAACGGCGACGATTCATACGCGCGCAACAGACTGAGGCTCAATGTCATTCCGCAGCTGAAGCTCATAAACCCGTCATTCGAGCAGGCGGCGGCGCGGCTGATTGAATCCGCAAACGAGGACGACGCTTACTGGCAGGCGGAGACCGAAAAAATCGTACATTCCGCAGAGAAAAACGGCGGATATGACGCGAAAATCCTGTCTCAGTGCCATTCGGCTTTGCAAAAGCGCGCGGTTGCGTTCATTATAAAAAAAGAAACGGGCTCGTTTGCTGAGACCGTTCATATAAAAAATGTGTGTGATATTCTTTCGGGGGGCAGAACTCAGGTGCTTTCGGGCACAAAGGTCAGCGTTGAGCGCGGAGTGCTCTCGTTCGGTGAAAAAAATCTCACCGAAAGCTGGCAGAGGGAATTTTCCCTTGACGAAGAAATAATTACACCGAAAAAAACAGTCAGATTTATGATTGTTAATAGTTTTGAGTTATCCGCGAAACAGTTTGTTCACAAAAATGTGTTAGACTATGAGAAAATCTCGGGTAAGCTTCTGCTCAGAAGCCGTCTTTCGGGCGACGAAATTCGGATTGCGGGCAGAAACTGCACAAAAACGCTGAAAAAACTGTTTACGGAAAATAAAATTTCCGATAAAAACGGCGTGTGCGTCCTTGCTGACGATTTGGGCGTTGTCTGGGTTGAGGGCTTCGGATGTGCTGAACGCTGCAAAATATCGGAGGAAACACAAAAAGCATTAAAAATTGTTTATTGAAAAGGGGAAAAGAAAAATGGCAATGCAGGACGATATCAAAGAATTTTATTTCACAGCGGAGCAGATAGACGAAATAGTCAAGGGACTCGGCAAGCGAATCAGCGAAGATTATGAGGGCAAGAATCTTCTGCTTGTAAGCATTCTCAAGGGCTCGGTTGTTTTCATGGCTGACCTTATGCGCGCAATCACAATTCCCTGCCGCATAGATTTCATGTCCGTTTCAAGCTACGGCTCGGGCGTCAAGACCTCGGGCATTGTTAAACTCCAGAAAGACCTCGACATTAACCTTGAGGGCTATGACCTTCTTCTTGTTGAGGATATCCTCGACAGCGGCAAAACTCTCTTTTATGTAAGAGAAATGCTCAAAACGAGAAATCCCGCCAGCATCAGAATCTGCACCCTTTTCGATAAGCCCGACCGCCGCGAGGCTGACATTCACGCGGACTATGCGGGTACGCTTGTTCCCGACGAGTTCATAGTCGGCTACGGTCTTGACTATGACGAAAAATACAGAAATCTTCCGTATATCGGCGTGCTTAAGCCCGAAATTTACGGTGAATAATAAAAAGCGGAATTCCGCAGGGAGTGAATCATTTGGAAAATCCTAACAACAACAGCAACAACAACAATAATAATAGCAACGGTAACAATAATAACAACAGCAAGAAACCGTCTCCTAATAAGCGCAAGGGCCTGACCGCGCTTATCTACATCCTTGTGCCGATAATTATTGTTATAGGTATAATGTACGCCACAAAATCTACCAAAGAGGTTGAGACGCAGTATTACCAGGTTGTCAATTATTTTGACACAGACAAGGTTGAGGAGTTCAGCCTCAATCTCGGCTCCCGTGTGCTTGATTTCAAGCTCAAAGATGAAAAGACGCCGAGAAAATACACCGTTCCCAATGTGAGCGTTTTCCTTGAGGATGTCAACGAGGTAGTCCGTGAGCACAACAAGAACGCCGCGAGCGAGGAGCAGATGATAAAGTATCAATATACTAACAGCTCATCATCATGGCTTGTCAGCTTCGTGCCTTATCTTCTCATTTTCGGCTCATGTATTCTGCTCTACTTCCTTATGAAAAAACGCCTCGACATGGCAGGCGGAGACATGAACAAAACCCTCAACTTCGGTAAGGTCAAGGTTAAAACTCCGAAGGATGACGGCAGAAAGACCACGTTTGACCAGGTTGCAGGTGCTGACGAAGAGAAAGAGGAGCTTTCCGAAATGGTTGAGTTCCTCAAACATCCCGATAAATTCAACGCCTTAGGCGCGAGAATCCCCAAGGGCGTTCTGCTTGTAGGCCCTCCGGGTACAGGTAAAACCCTCCTTGCACGAGCTGTCGCGGGCGAAGCTGATGTTCCGTTCTTCTCAATTTCGGGCTCAGACTTTTTTGAAATGTATGTCGGCGTCGGCGCGTCAAGAGTAAGAGACCTCTTTGACAAGGCGAAGAAAGCCGCTCCGAGCGTTATTTTCATCGACGAAATCGATGCTGTCGGCAGACACAGAGGCGCAGGCATGGGCGGCGGCCACGATGAACGCGAGCAGACGCTCAACCAGCTCCTTGTTGAAATGGACGGCTTCGGCAAAAATGAGGGCGTTATCATCATCGCCGCGACCAACAGACCTGACATACTCGACCCCGCACTTTTAAGACCGGGCAGATTTGACCGCCGTGTTACAGTCGGTTATCCCGACCAGAAGGGCAGAGAGGAAATCTTAAAGGTTCACGCCAAGGGCAAGCCCCTCGGCCCCGATGTTGACTTCAAGGTTATCGCGGGCTCAACCACAGGCTTTGTCGGCGCAGACCTCGAAAACCTCCTTAATGAGTCGGCTCTCCTTGCGGCCCGCCGCGGCAAGAAAGCCATAACCATGGAAGAAATCAAGGAAGCCACGGTCAAGGTTGTTGTCGGCACAGAAAAGAAATCCCACAAGATGAGCGATAAAGAAAAGAGAATGACAGCCTACCACGAGGGCGGTCATGCGGTTGCGAGCTTCTATCTTGAGCATCACGACCCCGTTCACGAGATTTCAATTATTCCGAGAGGCATGGCAGGCGGCTATACAATGTATATCCCCACCGAGGATAAGCCCTATTCCTATAAGAACGAAATGCTCGATGACCTTGTTTCGCTCCTCGGCGGCAGAGTTGCTGAGCAGCTTATCTGCGGCGATGTTTCCACAGGCGCGTCAAACGACATTGAAAGAGCTACGGAAATCGCGCGCAACATGGTTACGAAGTACGGCATGAGCGACTCCCTCGGCCCTGTCTGCTACGCAGGCTCAAACGACGAGGTTTTCTTAGGCAAGGATTACGGCCACGCCAAGAATATTTCAGAGTCAACCGCCAACGCCATTGACAGCGAGATAAAGAAGATAATTAACAACGCTTATGAGAGAACAACAACTATTCTTTCAGAGCATATTGACAAGCTCCACGAGCTCGCCGAGTTCCTCATCGCCCACGAAAAAATCGACGGCGAGAGCTTCGTTAAGCTCATGGAAGGCACTCTCAACGCTCAGCCTGAGGCTGAGGAAACAGCAGAAGCGGAAACAGAAACCGCCGAAACAGCAGAATAATTTTTACGGGGTACGGCAAAAGCCGTGCTCCGTTTTTTCTCGGGGTTTAACCCCGAGAAAAATGTCGGATTTTGCACAAAATTTTCATTTCTGCTTGTAGGGGAGCACATTGCGCTCCCGCCTTTTATATTCGGGCTGCCACGGTTAAAATTATATTTTTTGCGGACGATGCGGAAAATTTGCAATGATTTTTCACGGTATTCGCACAATTTCCCGTCCTCGGTTGTAGGGCAGGGGCTTGCCCCTGCCGTATATAAACCTCGCACAATCTCTTGTCCTCGTCGGTAGTGGCGATTATCAATCGCCCGTTTTTTATATTCGGGCTGCCACGGTTAAAATTATATTTTTTGCGGACGATGCGGAAAATTTGCAATGATTTTTCACGGTATTCGCACAATTTCTCGTCCTCGGTCGTAGGGCAGGGGCTTGCCCCTGCTGAAAAACGCACAAATTTCAATACGGCAGGTGCGATTATCAATCTTCCGTTTCTCGGGGTTTAACCCCGAGAAAAATTAAAATCCGCAGAAAATCCCGTCTTGACTTGATTTATACCGCCGTTTGCTTTATTATAGTACTATACTAATGAAACGGGGGTTCCCTTATGGAAAAATATGCAAGATTCAACTATCAGCCCTGTCTGCCGCTCGGCAAGGACGGCAGGCGCGTTACCGCCTCACGCGAGCACATGATGCTTGCCCGTGAAGCCGCAGGCGAGGGCATGGTGCTTCTCAAAAATATAAACAATGCTCTGCCTCTTGCAAAAGGCGAAAAAATCGCTCTTTTCGGCAAGGCGACCATTGAATACATTAAAGGCGGCGGCGGAAGCGGCGATGTTCACTGTCCTTATGTCCGCAACATTTTTGACGGTTTTCTTGAAAAGGAAAAGCGCGGAATGGTTAGCATTTACCGCCCTCTTATTGATTTTTACAAGGAATATGTCAAGGAGGGGCAGAAAAATGTCCTCACTCAGGCGCAGATTGACGATATATGGAGCGTTGTCAACGCAATGGAGTTCTGCCAGAAGCGCGACGACATGACTTACGACACATTCGCGAGAATGCACGTTCCCGAAGCGGAAGTTCCCGATGAGCTGATTTTGTCAGCCGCCCAAAATGCCGGAACTGCCGTGATTGTTCTCAGCCGTTTTTCGGCTGAAGGAACAGACAGAAGGGCAATACCGGGTGATTATTATCTTTCGGAGCTTGGAGAAAGCCTTATTTCAAGGGCAGCAAAAGCCTTCAGAAAGGTGATAGTCGTAATCAATTCGGGTGCTGTA
>JAZUFU010000138.1:0-5220 GCA_045640865.1 Acutalibacteraceae bacterium
CGTCGCTGAGTATAACACTGCAGTTTGCCGTGCCGCCGCGCATTTCGGGGCCGTATGACGGGAGCCAGCTTAACTGTCTGCCCTCAACAAGACCGTTGTACGCGATAAATTTACCTGCAAAGAGAATGCCCTGACCGCCGAATCCTGCAATAAGAATCTGAGTTGTCATATTATTTGTCCTCCTTTGCGCTTCTGTCCTTATATATACCGAGAGGATAATAAGGAATCATTTTTTCCTCAACCCACTGAAGAGCCGCGTCGGGAGTCATACCCCAGTTTGTGGGGCAGGAAGATACGACCTCAACAAGTGAGAAGCCTTTGTTGTTTATCTGATTTTCAAATGCTTTCTGAATAATCTTCTGAGCATTCTTTACATTCTTAACATTGTTTACGGCAACACGGGCGATGAACTCGGGACCGTCAAGAGTTGAAAGCATTTCGCTTACCTTAATGGGATAACCTGCCATTGTAACATCTCTGCCGTAGGGTGAGGTCTGAGTAACCTGACCGGGAAGTGATGTAGGAGCCATCTGACCGCCTGTCATGCCGTAAATAGCATTATTTACGAAGATAACGGTGATGTTTTCGTTTCTTGTTGCGGCGTGAACGGTTTCAGCCATACCGATTGAAGCAAGGTCGCCGTCGCCCTGATATGTGAAAATAACATTCTCGGGCATAGAACGCTTAAGACCTGTCGCAACCGCGGGAGCACGGCCGTGAGCAGCCTCAACCATATCGCATGAGAAATAATCATAAGCCATAACAGCGCAGCCAACGGGAGCAACGCCGATTGTTTTACCCTCAATGCCGAGGTTGTCGATTGCCTGAGCAACGAGTCTGTGAATTATGCCGTGAGTGCATCCGGGGCAATAATGAAGCGGAGCATCTGTAAGGCTCTTCGGTTTTTCAAATACTATCATCAGTCGTTACCTCCTGCCATTTTTTTAATTGATTCAAGCACCTGCTCGGGTGAAGGAATCATCCCGCCTACGCGGTTGCAAAGCTCAACGGGCTTTTTGCAGCTTGTTGCGAGTTTAATATCTTCAATCATCTGACCCATTGAAAGCTCAACGCTTATGAAGCCTTTAACCTTATCGGCAGCTTCTGCAAGGGGCTTTTTGGGGAACGGCCATACCGTGATGGGTCTTATCATGCCAACCTTAATGCCTTCTTTTCTCGCGGCAACAACAGCGTTCTTGGAAACACGCGCGGCAATACCGAAAGCAACAACGCAGTAGTCGGCGTCGTCCATCATGAATGACTCATATCTTACTTCGTTTTCTTCAATTTCCTTATATCTTTCGTAACGCTCGAAGTTTGTCTTTTCAAGCTGATCGGGTACAAGATAAAGAGAATTTACAATGTTATGCTCACGCTTCATGCCTGTTCCTGTAACAGCCCACGGTTTTTCATAAACCTTAACATCTTCGGGCTCGGGAAGCTCAACGGGCTCCATCATCTGACCCATTGTGCCGTCAGCGAGAAGCATAGCGGGCATACGGTACTTATCAGCAAGGTCAAAAGCGAGGATAGTCATATCAGCCATTTCCTGAACAGAAGCGGGAGTGAGAACGATAAGATGATAATCGCCGTGTCCGCCGCCCTTTGTTGCCTGGAAATAGTCAGACTGTGAGGGCTGAATACCTCCGAGACCGGGGCCGCCGCGCTGAACATTAACGATAAGTGCGGGAAGATCCGCGCCTGCGATATAGGAGATACCCTCCTGCTTAAGCGATACTCCGGGGCTTGATGAGGAAGTCATAACACGCTTGCCTGAGCTTGAAACGCCGTAAACCATGTTGATTGCGGAAATTTCGCTCTCTGCCTGTAAAAATGTTCCGCCGATTTTGGGCATTCTTTTTGCCATGTAAGCGGCGATTTCTGTCTGGGGAGTGATAGGATAACCGAAGTAATGCTTACAGCCTGCTCTTATTGCCGCCTCGGCGATAGCCTCGTTACCTTTCATCAATACTTTTTCAGCCATTTTCAAACACCTCACTTTTCAACTGTAATTACGCAGTCAGGGCACATTGTTGCGCAGAATGCACAAGCGATGCACTTATCCTGATCCGTAATTTCCGCGGGAGAATGTCCCTTTTTGTTGATTTTTTCCTTAGCAATCCTGATAATGCCTTTCGGGCAGGCAGAAACACAAAGTCCACAGCCCTTGCAAATATCAGTCTCAAAAGTAACCTTTGCCATTGCAATTCTCCTGTCTTAAATTATTTTCTTCTGCAATTTAAGCATAAACTTATCGTTGCAGTTGACATCCTTAAATATTTTTTCGCTGACCGCTGTCATCACCACGGGAAGCGAAGTCATTTCGCTCAAGGCTTCAGCTTTTGCGAATGTTGCCTCAACATCTTCGGCGGTGGTTTCCTCGCCGAGATTTGAGTTGTTTATAATTCCTGTGAATTTCATCTTTGCCGCCGCCTGTATTTCGTTGAAGACCTCAAAGGCTTCCTCGGCATTTCTTGTAAGCGGACGGTAAAAATTCACCACAAAGAACATATCAAAGTTGTTTTCCTCAAGGATATACGGTGTGAATCTGCCGAGAGCGTATGCTCCTCTGTCATCTCCGCCTATGTCGAGGATAACATATTTGTCGTCCCTCATGACAAGACCGTAGGTTTCCGCAGGAAGTGAAGGCAGGTCAACATTCGTGCCTGCAAACGGGAGCGCGACAAGCTCAATTCCCGCGTCCTCCAGCTCCTGCTGAGAGTCCTTTGTTCTGAAATACGGATTGACAATATCGAGGTCGGCGATGCTCACTGAAAGTCCTTTTTCTTTCAAAGCGAAAGCGTAATTAAGCGCGATATTCGTTTTTCCGCTTCCGTAATGACCTAAAAATAAATTAACTCGTTTCATTTTTCTACCTTTTAATTTATATGGTATAAGGCAGGTCGCCTGTCATTAAAAACATCTATCGTTTCTCTTATTTCTTTGAGAACGGATAAATCACATTCAGCCGAAATATTCGTTTGAGTCTCCCCTGCCTGTGCAAGTGAGTCTCCCCACGGATTATATATGCACGAATTGCCGCCGAAAACGGTATCGTAGGCTGCCCCGCAGGAATTACAGCACGCTAAGAACATCTGATTTTCTATTGCTCTTGCCTTTGAAAGTGCAAGAAGATGATTTATCCTCGCCTCAGGCCACTGAGCTACAACAAATAAAACATCAATGCCCTCAAGGCTGAGTGTTCTTATTAGCTCGGGAAATCGCAAATCGTAGCAGATAATTATTCCGCAGGCTACGCCGTCAAGCTCAAATCGGCACAGCGACTCCCCTTTTCGGAAATATTTATCCTCGCCCATCGGCGTAAAAAGATGCGTTTTATCGTACTGAGCGATACATTCGCCGCGCCTGTTAAAAACATAAGATGTGTTATAAACTTTACCGTCTCTGAAATCCGCAACACTGCCCGCAACGATATTTACGCTGTATTCTTTCGCGAGCGCACCTATCTGAGACTTGACCTGCGCGCCGTTTCTGTCGCAGTAATCTTCAAGATTATCTTTCGGGAAAAATCCCGTGTTCCAAGTTTCGGGAAGAACGATAACATCAGCACCGCTCTCTGCCGCAGATGAAATAAGCCTGCACGCAGATTTGAAATTCTCATCGGGCGACGCCAATAACATATTCATCTGAATGCACGAAATTTTCATAATCTTAAAGAAGATTTCTCTGAATCTTGCCGCTTACGGTCTTGGGAAGCTCGTCCTTGAACACAACAAGTCTCGGATATTTATAGGGAGCTGTGTGTTCTTTAACATAAGTCTGAATTTCCTTTTTTAGCTCCTCGGTCGGCTCAGTTCCCTTTGTGAGAACGATGCTTGCCTTGACTATCTGACCGCGAACCTCATCGGGAGCGGCTGAAACACCACATTCAAGAACATAAGGAAGCTCCATGATAACGCTTTCAATCTCAAACGGTCCGATTCTGTAGCCCGAGGACTTGATAACATCGTCAACTCGGCCGACATACCAGTAGAAGCCGTCTTCGTCCATCCACGCGGAGTCGCCTGTATGATAATATCCGTCGTGCCATACTTCTTTTGTCTTTGCTTCGTCGCCGTAATAGCCTGTGAACAGACCGCAGGGCGCGCCGTCCTTGACATTAACAACGATTTCGCCTGTTTCACCGACGGGAACATCTTTGCCGTCAGCGTCCATGAGCTTAACATCATAAATCGGAGCAGGCTTGCCCATTGAGCCGATTTTATGTGAAGCACCTGTGAGATTACCGATAATCATTGTGCTTTCGGACTGACCGAAGCCCTCAAGAATCTGAAGTCCCGTCGCCTTTTCAAACTGACGGTAAACCTCGGGGTTGAGTGCCTCGCCTGCCGTTGTCATGTGGCGTACTGATGAGAAATCATACTTTGAGATGTCCTGCTTAATCATCATTCTGAGCATTGTGGGAGGCGCGCAGAATGTGGTTATGCGGTATTTCGCAAACATGGGCAGAATATCCGCCGCATCGAATCTGTCAAAGTCATAAACGAATGTTGCCGCTTCGCACAGCCACTGACCGTAGAGCTTGCCCCACATCGCCTTTGCCCAGCCTGTATCTGAAATCGTGAAATGCAGACCGTCGGGCTCAACATTGTGCCAGTATTTTGCCGTGTGGAAATGACCGAGAGCGTATTTGTAGTTATGAGCAGCGATTTTCGGATAACCCGATGTGCCCGATGTGAAGAACATCAGCATTAAATCGTCGCCGCCGGGAGATTTTTCGTTTCTGTAATAATGCGCGCTGTAAAGAGGATATTCCTCGTCAAAGCTGCGCCAGCCGTCTCTTTCGCCGTTTACAATGAGTTTGTTGACAAGCGTCGGGCAGTTTTCAGCTGCGAGGTCAACCTGGTTGGCTGTGTCGCCGTCAGCGGTGCAGATAATTGTGCTTATGCCTGCCGCCTTGAAGCGGTACTCAAAATCGTGAACCTGGAGCTGATTAACAGCGGGAATCGCAATCGCACCAAGCTTATTAAGACCGAGCATAGCGAACCAGAACTGATAATGACGCTTGAGAACGAGCATTACCTTGTCGCCCTTTTTAATACCGAGAGATTTGAAGTAGTTGGCGCACTGATTTGACGCGCGCTTCATATCACGGTATGTAAATCTGCGCTCTGTCTTGTCCTTGGAAATATGGAGCATAGCGAGCTTTTCGGGATTTTTCTTTGCAACGCCGTCAACAATATCGAACGCAAAGTTGAA
>JAZUFU010000139.1:0-32369 GCA_045640865.1 Acutalibacteraceae bacterium
AACAGTACCTTTCGAATTTGGCGTATCATTTATAGGTACAGTTTTGAAAATATCATTGTTGTAGTCTGTTTCTTCGTAAGTCTTAGTTCCAATAAATGCTGTTTTGGATTTATTTATGAGATTATTTTTATATGTTTTTCCTGCAAGATTGGTATATGCTTTTTCAAATTCAGCAATAAGCTCATCTGTACTTTCATACCTTTGGTAGAACTCATACTGTGTCATTTTTTTAATAATGCTCCAAAGTTCATTGTCGGGCATACGATATTCAGGCTCAGGAATACCACTCATTCCTGAAGCCCACACACTGTATTTATCATTTTTTTTGCGTTCTTCGGGACGCGGTATAATTCTTCCGTTAAACGGCTCATAAAGAGTTACACCGAGCATAAACTGGTCATAGCGCCAGTCTGTATTATCTTCACCGCTGCCTGGAATATAAAACTCTGTACCAACCTTTTCTGACGGGTTTGTATGCGTTGCATTGTCAATATGAGCCGTGCCGAAATCACCGAGAATGAATCGGCAGCTGAACATATCTTCATCATTGCGGTCAACATAAATATTATCAGGCTTAACGTCCCGCTGAGATGTAACCCCTGCATTATGAAGCTCCTCAAAAGCTTTTGAAATGCAGTACCCCATATATGCCATTACGCAGTCTAATCCGTAATTATTTATCCATTTTTGTACTGTCGGACAGTATTCAAGAGTATTATAGCTATGATTGGCAGAAATGGGGATATACTTTTTCATAATAAAATAGCAAACTGTCTTTCTATTAGGCAAATCAGTACTGTCCCAATCTTCAATAAGCTTGATCGTATATTTGCTACCGTTTTCTTTTAAGCATTTATAAGCGGAAGCCTCACGCTTAAACAGCCTGCACGGATCATAGGCTTCATCATTTTCAGCCGCATCAATCATATCATCTTTATTCACTATAACAGCTTTAAGCACTGCTGTTTTTTCTTTACTTTTTACATCGAAAAGAAATGTAGTATAATCAGGTGAATTATGAAAAGCATCTTCTTTGATTTTATATACGCTCCCATTCATTTTTAAGCTGATATTTAATGCATTTCTTAATTCCTTACTTAATCTCTTGCCTCTTTCATCCATAGCTTCGTCCCCCTTATTAGAGTCTTAAAAAACATCCGCGAACGACAAAGTTCTGCAAACATTGTATAATTATTACAACTATTTGTCAACATATTTTAAAAGTATATAAAGATTTTAAAAATAAATTTTCAAGCGTTGTTCGTGTCGAATTAACCAACAAGCATTTATTGTGATAAATTCTTTTCACGAAATACCATGTCAATCAATTCACCTGCGATATCGTAGCTGTCAAAGCGCATGAGGCTTTCTTCTGCGGTGCCGTAGCTCAGGAAATTTACACTGCCGTACCATACTGTTCTATTGTCAATTATGGTGAATTTCTGATGAATATTTGTTTTTGTCTGAACGGTAATGCCGATACTTTTCAGCAGTTCAATACATTCTTCCGCTGTTCTTTTATTATCACCTGTAAAATCTTCCGGCGTTCTTGTAACAATCGTAATTTTTGTTCCGCCGCTTAACGCTTCACATAATAAAAACTGTAAACTTTTGAGCCTGCTCATACGCAAAAACGGGCTGACTATAACAACCTCTTTCTGTGCCGTTTGAATATCACTCGAAAACACAGGTGCGAAATTCCTGCCGTCATAGATAATGCTCGGCTTATTATATAAATCACTCTCGATTTTTGCCTTATACCCTATGGAAGCATAGCCTTTTAGTCTCTTCTGATACATCCGCTCCAAAACAGGAATGTGAATGTCAGCGTAGTCATATATGAGCACTTCCTTTTTGTTTGGATAATTCCTGTGAAGACGACCTGCATATTGAGCAACTTTACCTTTCCACGCAATCGGCAAGGCGAGAAAAAGCGTGTCAAGCCTCGGATAATCAAAGCCTTCGCCGACATATTTTCCTGTTGCAATGACAACAAGCGGTTCGTTATCGGGAATATTGTCTAATTGTTCCAAAGCTATTCGCTTTTCTTTCTGACTTGCAGCACCTGTAAGAATGATAACATTCCTGCATTTTTCTTCGATTAACTCTTTCAGTTTTGCGGCGTGTTCTTTTCTTTCTGTTAAAACAATCGGAGTTCTGCCGACAGATACCGATGCTATAACATCATCAGCTATTTTCCTGTTTCTCAAATCGCTTTCTGCAAGGTCGCTGTATATTTTGGAAATCTGTGTTCCGCTTTCATAGCTTTTTCTGAATGATGTGAATTTCGGAATCAGATAATGTTCAAAATCCCGTTTTTCTGCTTGCGTTTTTGCATCAACTCTATATTTGATTTCGCCGCACTGCATAAAAATTATGGGATGATGACCGTCCTGACGGGTTGGTGTTGCGGTTAATCCGTAAACATATTTTGTGTTTGCGTATTTCAGTATCGCTTCAAAATTTACGGCTGAAACATGATGACATTCATCAACGATTATCATTCCGTAGTCGCGGACAAGCTCTTTGACTTCACCGTCATTGATAAGCGACTGCATAACCGCAACATCAATATTACCGTGAATGGAGTTTTTACCTCCGCCGAGCAAGCCAACAGGCGACCGATTTTTCTTTCTGCCTTTCCCTTTTTCTTCAGATAGTTCAATATTAAAATTCAAAAATTTCTCAAGTGATTCCTTCCACTGATTCATCAGACTTTGAGTGTGGACAAGCACTAAAGTATTTGTTTTTCTTTGCGAAATAATGTAAGAAGTGATAACCGTTTTCCCGAAAGCTGTTGCAGCGGAAAGCACGCCAATATTATCACTCAGCAATGCTTCTGCAGCAGGCTGTTGCTCCTCTTTTAGCTCACCGTTAAAAGAAACATCAATCATATGGCCGCTGTTGGTTTCATCACTGAAATAATAATTCACATTGTTATTATCAAGCAAATCCGAAAGCGCATTTTTGCATCCTCGCGGAATGGCAATATACTTATCAAAGTTCTCCGCAAGGCATATGACGCGAGGCTTGTTATACACAGGCATACGCATTGCCTGCGCACGGTAAAAATCAGGATTTTTAAACGCCGCAAGCCGTTTAATTGCGTTGATTGCTCTGTTGTTCAGAGCTTCCGTGGGTATATATATCATATTTGAAATTGTAACCGTTAATTCTCTCGGAAAGTCAAACGCTGATACAGATTTTTCGACTGATTTCCACGGCTTTTCATCTGAATCTGACATCAGAATTCCAAGTTCGTTTTTCTTACACAGCTTTCCGATAATTTCATTAACAAAGTTTTCGTCTATTCTTTTTACTGTTGATAAAAACGCCCACTGGTCTTCATAAGGCACAAAGTCTGAATCAACAAACACGCTGTTGCTGTCTTTTCTCTCGCGCCCCTGCAAAGGCAAAGCAATCAGATTTCCGAAGCCTCCTTTCGGCACAGTGTCCTGATTCGGAAACATCCGGTCATACGACTTGAAGCTGATTTTACTGCTATGCTCCATAGCGGCAGTTAATATTCCGCTCGCAAATTGCCTCACTGTTTTAGCAGGCACAGGCGCAGAAAAGAAAATCCAGATATGCGCACCGTTTCCCGAACGCGAGCGTTCAATGTAAGCAGAAATTTTATAATCAGCACACACAGAATAAAATGATTTCGCAGCTTCTTCATATCCGTCATCGTCAAAATCAACGCAGCAAAAATTGCAGGTGTCGTCATCAAGCATAGGATAAATTCCGATAACATCTCTGCAGTATTTATCTTTCCCTGCGAGATGATTGTAAATATCCTTGTCAGTCAAAAGCAGTAGATTTCTGTTAGGACACACATTGCATTTATACTTCTTTTTATCGCAAAGCATATCGTCCCATTCATTGCCGCAAACAGGCTGATAACCACTTTTTTCGGATGTTATGCTATACCAGCGACGGGCAAAGACATCCGTTCTGCCTGCAAACAGACTTTTGAAAAGATCAATCTTTTCCTGCGGAGTGCTGAATTTATTAACCGCAGTTTTTATCGAATCCGCAGCTTCTGATACAGATTTTGGCAATGGTTTCACATACTTTTCCAATTCGCTTTTCAGATATGCGTTCTCTTTTTTCAGCCGTTCATTTTCACAAAGAAGTTCGTCATATGAGAGCACTGATATCACATCCTAAACTGACAACCCTGTTATGGGTTTCTGATGTTAAATCTAATAAATTCAAACATAGTTGCTTTTTAAAGTAATCTTTCTATATTTGCATATTATAACTGTTTATATAATTATATCATAGTTTTTAGAAACAGAAAAGTGATTTTAGCTTTAATAAAAGCGGCAAGATTTAATTCCTATTGTATAAATGGTTATTTGTAATTTGCTGTTTCTTTTCATCAATGCTAATATAAATATTTATATCTTTACCGTCAACAGAATGCTGCTTCCTGTTTATGACAAATTGCAGGTTTTTCGAGAGAACAGACCAGACAAGTGCTGTGTTTTTGTTTTCTACTTCTATATGAAAAATTGTTTTTCCGGCACTCATACATAAATCAACTCCGAGTTTACAATTTCCATTGCAAGATTATGGATATTATTCATTCTGCCGACCCACTCAATTTGATTATCGGATTTGAGCTGTTCGGTAACACCTTCGTTTTCGGCAAGTTGTTTTACGATCCGAAAAAACATATCATCTGCCTGTTCATTCAAATCAGCAAGATATGTATGCAATGTGCCGTTCATCTGCATAATTGTAAAGATTGCTTTCTTGTGCTCCACAAGGTAACGCTTGTGCCGCATACCCCATGCGCCGATTGGTCTTTCATCCGTTTCTGGCGGTAAAGTTAAATCAGGGATAAGATAGTCTCCGACTTTTGTGTAAGTTATTTCCATAAATGTAACCTCCTGTTATTTGGTAGCTTCATTGTACCGAATAGCAGGAGGTTTGTCGAATGTGTGAATGTGAATTTTTAAACGAAATAATACCGAAGGAAAAACGCCCCTTCGGTATTATGCCTTTATGTCCGATGTTGTAATAGTATCCTTATTAGTCTTTCCCTTTTAGCGCAGACCGAAAAGTAAAAAACTAATATGAAATCAAAAGATGGCTCTGAATTGGTAGATTACCGTTCAAAACCATCTTTTTTGTTGAAACTAAAAATTTTATAAATAATAATTTACTTTTCTAAGCGTTTTTTCGCCCTCGGAGTATCTCATACACCGTCGGTCGAAGAAAACGCTTTCTGCATCTAAATGCAACAGCCCTTCTTTGATGATGTAAATATTTAATGATGTAAATACTGGCGATTTTTCCACAAAGATTTTGTTCTCAGGCGGCAAAGCGGCAATAAATTATTCGATAGTTATAGACAAATTTTTTAACTTGTGATAAAATTGTATTCGTAATAATATTATTTTCGGGAGACTTAATATGTCATTCAAAAAAATTATTTCCGCGGCGGCGGCCGCTGTTATGGCTGTCTGCTCTGTGGTGAGCATAAGCGCCGCTGAGCCCGCTTCCGCAAAGCTTAAGGTCATAGATGTTTCGGTGTGGAGCAATGATGTCAACTGGAGCCTTGCTACCTCTGAGGTTGACGGCGTTATCGCAAGAATAGGTTACAGAGGCTCTGCCAACAGAAATCTTACGGAGGATACGCAGTTTTATTCCCACATGAGCGGAGCTCAGCAGTACGGCGTTCCGTTCGGTGTTTATTTTTACAGCCTCGCGCTTAATAAAGAAGATGCGGTCGAGGAGGCAAACTGGGTTATCGACAGGCTGAATTATTATAACTGCAAGCCCGATATGCCTATATATATTGATGTTGAGAGCCAGACGCTTGAGGATAACCTCAACTCCCGTCAGAGGACGGATATTGTTCTTGCTTTCTGCAAGGCTATGAAGGATAAAGGCTACTACGCGGGCGTTTATGCAAATCAGTACTGGCTTTCGTCCTTGCTTTATCCGTCGGAATTTGAAAGTCAGCAGTACCCCGTCTGGGTTGCGCAGTACGGCTCAGCCTGCACATATACGGGCAAATACGGAATGTGGCAGTACAGCGAAAACGGCAAGGTCAGCGGAATCTCGGGCAGCGTGGACATGAACGAGTGCTACGCCGATTACCCGACATTCATAAAGTCAAACAGCTATAACGGCTATAAGGGCGCAGGGGACACGCAGACGGACAATAAGGACTATTCAAAGCGCGGAACATATAAGCTCTCCGCGGACGCGAATGTTTACAAATCGTTTTCAGAAAGCAGCGAGGTTTTGGGCAAAATTCCCTCCAAAAACGAGGTCTATGTGGATTATTCAATCGGCGGCTTCGGCGCGGTGAATTATTCTGACACGGTTGGCTGGATTAAGCTCAGCTCAGCGGCAAAGACATCGGATTTTATTTCAGATAAAAGCGGCACAGGCTATTACATGGTCAATACCGACACGCTGAATGTCAGAACAGGCGGCTCAACCTCTTACGCAAAGGTCGGCGAGCTGAATTACGGCGATATTATTTTCATCGTCGGTACGGAGAACGGCTGGGGCTGGTTCTACGGCGGCGGAACTAAGCAGTGGGTAAGCCTTGATTATGTTGATTTTTACAGCACAATCAGCTTTGACACGGGCATAAGCGGCAAATACATTCAGCCGCTCAGAGTTAAAAAAGGCGAAAATGTCAGCCTTACACCGTGGAATATTTCCGTTTCGGGCAAATCGTTCATCGGCTGGGCAACCTCGAAGGGCGGCTCACCCGAATATGCTGACGGAGCGGAAATCACAGCGGGCGGCTCCAATATGACTCTTTACGCCGTGTGCGGCTCGAATGACGGGTTTTCTTTCAAAACAAATCCGCGTTATAACGAAAATAATACAATCGTCATAAGCGACGAGCATATGAAAACGGCGGATTTCACCGAAAAATATCTTGATTTGCCAAACGGATACACCGCCGCGGCAAGACCGTCCGCAGGCTCTTACATCGGCACGGGCAGTGAGATTGATATAATGAATAACGGCAAAAAGACGGCGACCTTGAAGGTTGCTGTTTCGGGCGACTGTAACGGCGACAGCGTATGCGACGGAATAGATATTGCGGACGCTCTGAACATGACCGCAGGCTCGGGCAGCACCAAAAGCTACACGGAGCTTCAGAAAAAAGCGGCAGATGTCAACCTTGACGGCAAGGTCGATTCCGCCGATGTGAATATGATTAAAAACGCGGCTTTCGGCTCAGCCGATCTGCCGAAATAAAATAAGGAGTGTTCGGATATGTTAAGAAAAATTTTAGCAGGCTTTATCTGCGTTATGATGTTGATTTCACTCGTTCCCTTTACTGTCAGCGCGGCTGAGAGCGCGGATTTCAAAATCTGCGTTGCCGAGCAGGACGAAAAAAGCGTAACAATTACCCTCGATTTTGCGGGCGGCACAGGCTTCAGCGCATTTGACGCGGATATTGATTACAACAACCTCAAGCTCACCCTTGAGGACTGCAAATTTGCCTCGGGCTTTGCGTCATTCAAAGAGTATCTCGAGGGCGAGGGCGGCATGACAATGTTTAACGCCAACAGCAAGGAAGACCCGATTAAAATTTCAATCGCCACAACCGTTCCGTTTAAAATTGTGAATAATGACGGCTCGATTCTCAAAATGAAGTTTTCAAAAATTGCGGGCGTTAATGTTTCTGACGACGATATTTCGCTTACGGTTACCAACTGCCAGAACGCTGATTTCACTGATATAAAGGCAAATATTTCCTATGATTTCTCAAGCGGCTCATCTTCACTTTCCTCTGACGAAACAGTTGAGGGCGGCAAGCTCCCCGAGGAGAATGTGTCTCAGAGCGTAAGCAGTACCTCAAGCGTCGAGAATTCAGCGGTAGTTCTCAATAATAATTCGGCAGATTCCAAAACTCAGGCTTCAAAGGCAGACAGCAAGGCAGAAGACGATAAAACGGAAAATGAAAATCCCGAAGACAGTCAGCAGTCCGAAACCAAAAAGACAGTTGCGTTCTTCGTTGTAGGCTTCCTTTTCCTTGCGGGACTTATTGTTCTCGGCATGATTATTCTCAAAAACAGAAAAGTAGCTCCGTCTAATGATTAAGACAAGCGAAAAAATACGGGCGACCTGATATGGCCGCCCGATTTTTTGTTGTTTTTTATTTTGACTTTTTGATTTTCTTTGCCGCAACAGCTGCTGTTGTCAGTGCGGTTATGCCGCCTGCAATCCACGATGCGGATTTGATTTTGATAACCTGACGGTCGGAAAAATTCCTCTCAACAGGGCCGAGGCTCTCGCTCTTAAGACCGAACTGCTTGAAATAATACATCTTTGAGTTGACATCGGTGAGGTCGTTTTCGTCAAGGGTAATCAGTCTTACGCCCGAGCGGCAGCCGTCTGTGTAGGGGCGGAAGCCCGCGAGCTTGTTCTGAGCGAGGAGAATTCCGTCATAATAGCCCGCAAAATCGTTCATGTGGTCATGACCGAAGAATGCGCCTAAAACGTCGCCCGTCTCTTTCCACGCCTTGAAAACGCCGCTGTTGACATCTGAGCAGCAGGGACCTTCGCCCATGTAGCCCTCAACATCATCTT
Organism: Acutalibacteraceae bacterium; assembly: GCA_045640865.1. Classification (GTDB taxonomy): domain Bacteria; phylum Bacillota; class Clostridia; order Oscillospirales; family Acutalibacteraceae; genus CAG-488. The sequence goes on from JAZUFU010000139.1 coordinate 8,578, forward strand.
TGAGCACATAATTAGTGTTTGAGCGTATGCCGTGCCCTTTAACGGAATCGGGCAGTTCATAGACCTTGGCTTCTCTGAGAAGCTCGTATTCCTCGGGAACGGGAATGTGCATGAACCACAGCGCGGGGATTGTTTCGCCGCCGTTGTCCTCTTTGATTTTTGCGGCTGTGTCCTTGTACCACTGAATCTGATCCTCGTGAACCCAGTCGTAATAGGAGAGATTTCTGTTGTCGCAGAGGTTGTTGCTGTCGATAAGCCAGAGGTTGTAAATATCCTTTTCGCCCGCGGAGTCCTTGATAAGCAGGTTACAGTTGCCGCAGCCTGTCAGCTCGGGAACAGCGTCGTATGTATAAAATCTGTCGTATTCCTGCGCGTAGAGCTCAAGCTGCCTTTCAAGTGAAAGCTCACATTCTCTGTCGTGGTTGCCGAAAACAACGGCAATCGGAATGTCCTTTGAAGCAACAGGAGCGGTTATGCGGCTGATAACGGAGCGCATTTTGTCGTCGGTGTCAGCCTTGCCCATATCGCCGAGATAAATAACAAGGTCAGGTTTCAGCTCGCCGACTGCTTTTTTTAGAAGCTTCACCATGTCCGATGTCTTTTTCTTGGCATCGTCGTCGCCGCTTTTGTAGGATTCGTGCAAATCACCTACAAGCATAATTTTGAATTTACCGTCTTTAAATTTAAGGGGAGGGAGATTATTCAAAGCTGTCATTCCTTTCAGTGATTAGTTACATATAAATTATATACCTTGTTTTCGGCGTTGTCAACCAAATGATAAACGGAGCTGCGCTAAATGCAACAGCTCCGTGCCGTTACTGCTCCAGCCCGAGTTCAACCTGTTCGTTTTCTCTGAAAAGCATCGAGATACACCATATACCCGCAAGAGCAACAAGCGTATAAATGATTCTGCTTACAATCGAGCCCTGTCCGCCGAAAATCCATGCAACTATGTCAAACTGAAAAAGACCGATGCTGCCCCAGTTCAGCGCGCCGATTATAACGAGAATAAGTGAAATTTTATCAAGCATATACTCATCTCCTGTTTTATTTTTATGATTAGTTTTATCAGCGGAGCAATAAATATTCTTTTTTCCTGTTGAAAAATTTTTAAAAATGAGTTATTATATAATATGTATATTTATATATAAGAAGGTATTATTTTGGTGTTTAAGAATATAATGGATCTTCTCGTTCCCACGGATAATTCCTTTGACGGGAATCATTCTATAATGTATATGTGTGAAAAAGCGTGCGAAAAAAATGTTAAAGCCGTTGCTTTCACCGACCATGTTGAGGCTGACTGCTATTATGAGGAGCATTACGACAAGGTTGCCATTCAGTCATTTTTTGATACGATGAAAGCACGCTGTGCCTTTGAGGGCAAGCTGATAGTCTGCGCGGGCATTGAGCTCGGCGAAGCCTGCTTCAGCCCCGAAACGGCGGATAAAATTATCTCAGAAAGAAAATATGATTTCGTCGCCGCGTCTATTCACAATCTCAGAGGGGAGCAGGACTTCTGCTTCTTTGATTATGCGGAATATGATGTTGAGGGAATACTCGACGAATACTTTGATGAGGAGCTGAACCTCGTTCAGTGGGGCGGTTTTGATTCTCTCGCTCATCTGACTTATCCGCTGAGATATATCATGGGCGAGCAGAAAATCCCCGTGGATATGAACAGATACAAGAGCAAAATTGACGAAATTCTCAAAACTCTCGCGGAAAAGGACAAGGCTCTTGAAATAAACACCTCGGGACTTTTCCAGAAGCTTAAAAGCACAATGCCGGGTGAGGACGTAATTAAAAGATTCAGAGAGCTCGGCGGCAAGCTCGTTACAATCGGCTCCGATTCCCATTATGCCAACCGCATAGGCAACGGAATACAGTACGGCATGGAGCTTGCGAAACGCTGCGGATTTGACAGCGTTGCGCTTTACAAGAGCAGAGAACCCATTGAAGTACCCATAGAATAAAACCGAAGGGCGGAATAATAATGGAAAATTACGATGCTTTTTTTGAGGGCGTTGAACCCGGCGGACTTCGCTCAAAAAGTGAAATCAGACTGCTGATTTGTTATATTATCTGCAAAATCGACAGCGGAATTACAAAAAATCAGCTTACGGAAATTCTTTGCAGAAAGAGCCTTGCGAATTATTTTGAAATAAGTCAGGCTCTCAGCGAGGTTATCAGAAACGGCAACATAAGAAGCGATTTTGACGGGGACGGCGAGGAAATCCTCTTTCCCACGGAGCTCGGTAAGGTGAACACGGCTCAGCTTGAGGATGACCTGCCCTATACCGTCAAGGAGACCGCGCTGAACGCTGCCGTTGAGATGATGACGCGCTTTAAGCGTGAAAGAGAAAACAATATTGAAATCGTGCCGCACGGCAACGGTTATGATGTTACCGTTTCTGTTATGGACGGCGACGACAGGCTTCTGAGCGTTACGCTTTTTGTTGCGGACAGCGAGCAGGCTCAGTCTGTTAAAGAAAAATTCCTGCGCGACCCCGTTAAATTCTATTCCACTGTGGTTGCGCTTCTTATGGCATAATTCAGGATGTGATTACAATGGAAAGAGAAAATAAAATGGGTTACATGCCCGTGGCGAAGCTTGTTACGACAATGTCTTTGCCGATGATTATTTCAATGCTCGTTCAGGCGTTGTATAATGTTGTTGACAGTATGTTTGTATCGAGAGTCAGTGAAAATGCGCTTACGGCGGTTTCGCTGGCTTTCCCCGCGCAGAATCTTATGATTGCCGTTGCGACCGGAACAGCGGTCGGCGTCAACGCTCTGCTTTCAAAAAGTCTCGGTGAAAAGAATCAGAAGCGTGCCGACAGCGTTGCGGAGAACGGCGTTTTTCTTGCCCTCGTGGGGTTTGTGATTTTCCTGCTTTTCGGTCTTTTCGGCACGGGAGCTTTTCTGCGCTCTCAGACGGATATTAAAGAAATCGTCGATTACGGCACGGATTATCTCACCGTCTGCTGCTGTTTTTCATTCGGCGTTTTCGGTCAGATAATGTTTGAACGCCTTATGCAGGCAACGGGCAGAACCTTTTACACCCTCATAACTCAGGGTGTAGGCGCGGTTGTGAATATCATTCTTGACCCGATTTTTATTTTCGGCTATTTCGGAGTGCCGAGAATGGAAGCAAAGGGCGCGGCGGTCGCGACGGTTATAGGTCAGATTGTGGCGTTTATCCTTGCGGTTATTCTCAATAAATTCAAAAATCCCGATGTCAATCTGAAACTTCTCAAATTCAGACCGGATTTCAAGATGATCGGCAGAATTTACGCTATCGGCGTGCCGTCAATCATAATGGTTGCAATCGGCTCGATTATGACATATTCGCTCAACAGAATTCTCATTTCGTTTACGGAAACTGCGGCGGCTGTTTTCGGCGTGTATTTCAAGCTCCAGAGCTTTGTATTTATGCCTATTTTCGGCCTTAACAACGGCGTTATCCCGATTGTCGCCTACAATTACGGCGCGAAAAAGCGGGAACGCGTAATAAAAGCAATAAAGGTTGCGATTGTTTTTGCTGTTTCATTCATGATGATAGGTCTTGCCGTCATGCAGCTTATGCCTGCGCAGCTTCTCGGCATATTCAACGCGTCGAAGGAAATGCTTGAAATAGGAACGACAGCTCTCAGAACAATAAGCCTCAGCTTTATAGCGGCGGGCTTCTCGGTTGTAATGTCCTCAACATTCCAGGCATTCGGCAAGGGCGTTTATTCCATGCTGATTTCTATCGCAAGGCAGATAATCGTGCTTATCCCCGCGGCATATCTTCTTTCACGCACGGGTGTGCTTGCGAATATCTGGTGGGCGTTCCCGATAGCGGAGGTAATGTCCGTCCTTGTGGCGACAGCTCTGTTTATCGTGCTTTATAAAAATGTAATTAAGGAAATACCGCTTAACGGCGAAAATCTTGAAAGTGCTGACGGTGAAAATAATGACAACTGAAAACAAACTCAAAATAGCTTCTGTGGCGGCGGCAGGTGCGCTGTTTGTCGTCCTCGGATTTGACAACAATCTGACCACGGCGGAATATACCGTAAGGTCTGCCAAAATAAAAAAGCCCGTCAGTCTCGTTTTTCTCTCGGATATTCATTCTCAGAGATACCGCGACGGCGGCAAAGAGCTTCTTTCAATGATTGATTCCGCAAAGCCTGACTTTGTATTTTTCGGCGGCGATATTTTTGATAAATACGCGCTCGAAAAGGATATTGAAAGAACCGCGAAATTCGTAGATGAAATATGCGAAAACTACGATTGCAGTTATGTTTTAGGCAATCATGAAATCGAGAGCAAGCGCGGAATTGACTACAAAAAGCGTCTGAAAGATAAAAATCTCAGATTTTTTGACGGCAAAAGCGTTGAGCTTGTTTCAAAGAGCGGTCAGCACATTCTTCTGGGCGGTGTTGATTATGTTGAGTGCCCGAATCCGCCTGCCGAAGCAGCGGCGGCAGAGGCAAAGCAGGAGCTTATTGACAGAGCGGAGGAGACAGGGCTGTTTTCCGTTCTTCTGCGCCATGTGCCGATGAGAACCGAGGGCGACGAAAAAATCGACCTCATTTTAAGCGGACACAACCACGGCGGTCTGTGGCGCTTCCCGAAAACCAACGCAGGCATAGCGGGCGGCGGCAAAACGATTCTGCCCGAGTTTGCCCACGGTGAATACAAAAAGGACGGCTCAACAATGATTGTCGGCAGCGGAATCACAACCCACACCTATCTGCTCCCGAGAATTTACAATGTGCCCGAGGTGGTAAAAGTAACACTTTTGCCCGAGATAATCTCAAAATACAGATAACAGACAATAAAAAAGCAGGAACGGTGATGTTCCTGCTTTAATTTTTTTGTGATTGTGTTACAGAATATAAATTGTAACATTTCTTCTGCCGAATGAGTAACAGTCCGCGAGGGAGGGCATATAAAGGTCGCAAAGAGTTGTTCTTGCGCCTGTGAAGTTTACGAATCCGCCTGTATCCTCGGCGAAGCTGTAGCCATAGACGAATTTGCCGTCGTTGGAAACAATCCACATCGCTGTGTGGTAGGGAATCTGCCTCGGATTAACCGCTACGATACCGGGCTTAACTGTCGCGCCTGTCGCAGTGTGTGTTCCGCCGTAGTACGCTGTCGCCGAGCCTGTGAGCTTGCGCTTATATGAGGTGGGAATGTTGTTCTTATCAAGCTCAAGTGATGCGGGAGGATTGAAAACAGATATTGTTCTTACGCCCGAGGCAAGCTTTGCACCGCCCTTTGAGCCTGCGGCATGGGCGTTTGCCGAAACAGCCGAAGCCTTTGTGCCGACGAGCTTAATGCACTCAACGGGCTTTTTGATAATCTTTGTTGATTTGAGGTTTGACTCAACAAGCTCGCCGTCAACATATTTATCCTCATAAACCGCTGTCTGTGAGCCGTTGACGCCTTTCTGCTTGATTTTTGCCTTGCCGACTGCGAGCGAATTTGTCTTTTTCTTTACTGTTTTATATTTAACTGTTTCCGTTTCGGTTCTTTCAACAACAGAAACTCGTGTGATTTTAACCGCTGTGTCTGATTTAATAACCTTGTCAAGGGGCTTTGAGATAATATCGTCATCGTCCGCGGTGATAACAGCCTTGTCGAGGGCGTCCTCAATTGTGCTGCCTTTGACAACATATACTGTTGTAATATCGCCGTCAGCTGAAATTGAAACTGAAACGGCGCGGTTGATTTTGATTTCCATTCCGTCCTCAAGGTTATCCTCGGGCTTCATTCCCTCGAGCTCGTCGTATTCGCCCATTTCAAAGCCTGCCTCCGCAACAGCGTCAGCCGCCGTGCCGTGGACTATGACTTCTTCTTTCTTTTTGCCGTCAATAACCGTAACGCTGCACATATCGTCGATTACGATAATGCCTTCATCTTCAAAACGGGTTGTGTCGATGAAGCTTGTTTTTTCATTGAACTCGATTCCGCTTTTCTTTATAATCTCGTCTGCGTCTTTTTTCATCGTGGAGATTTCGTATTCCTTACCGTTATGAATAATCTTAACGGTCTCTGTTGCCGATGCCGTAACAAAGAGAGTTGTGGCAATCAGAAAGAGGCTTATAGCAGTTATCGCAATTTTCGTCCTGTTCTTTTTAACGAAAGAACTGATTTTGTTGCTTTTACTGTGCATAAAAATACTCCTTAATTAAATCCGTTAAACGGAAAATTTGTAACTTTTTTACTGAGCACAAAACTATTCTGCTCAAAACATTCGCCATTATAAAGGCTTACGGCACGATTGTCAAATCGGCGAAGCAAACTTTTTTGTGCAGAATATACAAACAATCAGCCGAAAATTATGATATATCGGCTCGCAACTCGTCGATTTTTTCTAAAATCGAACATTATTTTGTTGAAAATATGAAAAGTTACAAAAGGTTACACAAAAGCAACAAAATGTAATATTTGATGACAAAACAGAAAATACACAATAAAAATCAAATAATCATTGAATAACGCGCAACATTATGTTAAAATAAAATGAATTATAATTTTTTAATCTTATTTTTGTATTTTGCGGCGAAGATTTTACCGCCGCAGGTGTCAGAGGTGATTTTTTGGGCGTACCGAAGAAAAACATAAGAAATTTTTCCATCATAGCGCACATTGACCACGGCAAGTCAACCCTTGCCGACAGAATGCTGGAGCTTACGGAATCTGTTGCTCTGCGTGATATGACGGAACAGCTTCTTGACAATATGGACCTTGAGCGCGAAAGAGGCATAACAATTAAGGCTCACGCGGTCAAGCTCGACTACAAGGCGAAGGACGGGGAGACTTATGTCCTCAACCTTATCGACACTCCCGGTCATGTTGACTTTAACTATGAGGTTTCCCGTTCACTTGCCGCCTGCGAGGGCGCGGTGCTTATCGTTGACGCTTCTCAGGGCATTGAGGCTCAGACGCTTGCCAACACATATCTTGCGCTTGACCATGACCTTGAAATCGTACCCGTTATAAACAAAATCGACCTTCCCGCGGCTCAGCCCGAGGAGGTTGCGAAGCAGGTTGAGGATGTTATCGGCCTTGACTGCGAATTTGCGCCGAGAGTTTCGGCAAAAACGGGACTCAATGTTGACCAGGTGCTTGAAAGAATAGTTCTCGATGTTCCCGCTCCGCTCGACGCGGACGACAGCAAGCCTTTGCGCGCGCTCATATTTGACTCTGTTTATGACAGCTACAAGGGCGTTATCGTTTATGTAAGAATCATGGACGGCAAAATCAAGGCAGGGGACACAATGAGAATGATGGCGACGGGCGCGGAGTTCACCGTTGTTGAGGTCGGCTATATGAGAGCAACCTCAATGGAGCCCGCAAAGGAGCTTTCGGCAGGTGAGGTTGGTTACATCACCGCTTCCATTAAAACTGTCAGAGACGCGAGCGTGGGCGATACCGTTACCCTTGCGACGAATCCCGCTTCTCAGCCGCTTCCCGGTTACAGAAAGGTTAACCCCATGGTTTTCTGCGGCGTTTACCCTGCGGACGGCGCTGATTATGAAAATCTCCGCGACGCTCTTGAAAAGCTCCGTCTTAACGACGCTTCGCTTTCCTTTGAGCCTGAGACATCAGGTGCGCTGGGATTTGGCTTCAGATGCGGATTTTTAGGTCTGCTTCACCTTGAAATTATACAGGAACGCCTCGAAAGAGAATATAACCTCGACCTTGTAACCACAATCCCGAGCGTTGTTTATAAAATTCATCTTCACGACGGCAGCGTTGTTGAGATTGACAACCCCACTCACTACCCCGACCCCGCGCTGATTGAGTACAGCGAGGAGCCGATAGTCAACGCTCATATCTATTCACCGCAGGAATATGTCGGCGCGATAATGGACTTGTGCCAGGACAGACGCGGCGTATTCAAAACAATGGACTACATCACCCCCGAGCGTGTTGACATAAGCTACAGCCTGCCCCTTAACGAAATTATTTACGATTTCTTTGACGTGCTCAAATCAAGGACAAAGGGCTACGCTTCATTTGACTATGAAATCGCCGATTATCAGCGTTCCGACCTTGTAAAGCTCGACGTTCTTCTTAACGGAGACACAATTGACGCTCTTTCCTTTATAATACATTCCGAAAAAGCATATGCGAGAGCAAGAAAAATTGCGGAAAAGCTCAAGGAGAATATTCCGCGTCAGATGTTTGAAATCCCGATTCAGATAGGCATCGGCGGCAAGATTATCGCCCGTGAAACAGTCAAGGCCATGCGCAAGGACGTTCTTGCCAAGTGCTACGGCGGCGACATCACAAGAAAGAAAAAGCTCCTCGAAAAGCAGAAAGAGGGCAAAAAGCGTATGCGCCAGTTCGGAACAGTCGAGGTTCCGCAGGAGGCGTTCATGGCTGTGCTCAAGCTTGACGAATAAATTTCGAGCTTTTTTGAAAAAAATCAAATAAATTGTTGCAAAAGCACATAATTATGTGTTATAATCAATCAGTACCACTTTGGCGTGGCGTTAGAACTCTCAATTGAGGAGGAAGATTATGGCTAAAAAGACAAAAACGGCTGAAGAAGTCGCAGAAGTCGTTGAAGAAGAAAAAGCCTCCCGCGATATGCCGAAAAGCAGACGATATGTCGGCTCCCGCGAAACAACGGCTTACGTTCTTTACGATATTGCTCAGTCGCTTACTCTTTCAGGTAAACAGGACTATTTCCTTACCGACGTTCTTGTTGTTGCACTCAGATGGCAGACCATCGTAAGTGCGGTTGTCGGTGTATGGGATATTATCAACGACCTTTTCCTTGCCGCACTTGTTGACAGAACAAACACAAGATTCGGCAAATTCAAACCCTATCTTATTTTATATGCAGGCCCCGGCGCAGTTCTCGGTATTTTATTCTGGGCGATGCCCGTGTTCTTCCCGAATGCTGCTGCGGCGTATATGCCTAAAATTGTTACGTATTTCGTGATGCAGATGATATCGAACCTGGTAACCTCGCTTTATAACATTGCGAAAACAGGTATTCTCGCTACCATCACACCCGATACAATCGACAGAACAAGACTTATCAACCAGGCAAACCTTATCTCCAGCCTTGTTGAAAATCTTCCCAAGCAGGCAATCACAATCTTCATCGACCTTGTTAACAACGGCGTAATGAAGGTTAAGATGACCTCCCTCTTCGTTGTAATGGGCGTTGCTACTGCGGCAGCTTCCAGCGCACTCGGCTTCTACTTTGCAGTTGTATTCAAAGAGAGAGTTCTCCAGTCCGTTGAAAAACCGAAGTACAAAGACACTCTTGCTTCAATCTTCAGGTCAAGGCCTCTTATGCTCCTCGCTGTTTCCGATATGCTTTCATCATTCAGCAGCGTAGGTACAAGCATCAGCCTTTACTACATCAATGTTCTTAACTTCAGCTCCGCTGAGCTTGTTGTAGGTATCCCCGGAATGTTCGTTACATACGCAAGCTACGCTTATGTTACAAAGCTCCGCTCAAAGTTCTCAACAAAGGCTCTCTGGATCTTCGGCGACCACTGGGGCAATATCCTTCTCGTTCTCGTTTACCTCTTCGGTTCAATCAACAAGAACTACAGCAAGAAGTGGGTAATGATCGGCGCGTTCATGTTCCGCGAAACAATCTGGAATGCTGTTTACGCTCTGCGTAAGGTTATTCCCACCGAAATCGGTAACGAGGTTATCGACTACGGCGAGTGGAAATACGGCTACCGTACTGAGGGTATCACAGGCGTTGTTAAAGGCATCGCAAGTAAGATTATCGGCAGCTTCGGTCGTGTTCTCAACACAGCTCTTCTTCAGCTCATCGGCTACAGACAGGGTCTTAAACCCGGTCAGCAGACAGCAAAGGTTGAGTATCTTCTCTTCACAACAACAACTCTTGTTCCCGCCCTTTGCGGACTTATCGGCATGATTCCCAAGTTCTTCTACAACATCGACGATAAGACAAGAAAGAGAATGTATGCAGAGCTTGCAGAGCGCCGCAGCGAAACAGCTAAGGCACTCAACGCTCAGGCAGACAGCATAGATGTTGCTGAAATCTCTGACTGATAAATATTCTTAATTAAAATTAAGCACTTTTGAGAATTTCACGATTTTCAAAAGTGCTTTTTTCAAGGTGATAATGTGAACAAGGCAGGCATTTATATTCATATCCCGTTCTGCAAAAGCAAGTGCCCGTACTGTGATTTTTACTCAATGCGGCTGACCGACAGTGCGGCGGAGGATTACACCGCTTCTGTTATAGAAAGAATTGCTGAGCTTAAAGAAAAATATCCGCTCTCTGCGGACACGCTTTACCTCGGCGGAGGAACGCCGTCGCTTATCGGAGCGGAAAATATTGCAAAAATCGTTGAAGCGGCAAGGGTGTTCGGCGATTTCAGCGAAATCACCGTGGAGTGCAACCCTTCGTGCGTGGAGGACGGTTTTTTTGAAAAAGTTTCTGCGGCAGGCGTCAACAGAATTTCTTTAGGTTTGCAGTCTGCTTCGGATTCCGAACGCCGCTCACTCGGACGACTTGCAGGTGTTAAGGAAGCTGGGAAGTGTATCCGCTCGGCACAGAACACGGGGATTGAAAACATTTCACTCGATGTAATGATTGGCATACCGAATCAGACTATGGAAAGCCTTGACGAAACGCTCACTTTCTGCGTCAATTCGGGAGCGGTTCACATCAGCGCGTATATGCTGAAGCTGGAGGAGGGCACATTCTTCCATAAGAATCAGAGCAGGCTGAATCTGCCCGACGATGATTTCACCGCCGACGCATATCTCAGAATGGCGTCTTTTCTCGAAAGCAAAGGCTTCCCGCAGTACGAAATATCCAACTTTTCAAAGAAGGGCTTTGAAAGCCGCCACAATATGAAATACTGGCTCGGTGCGGAATACCTCGGCATAGGCCCCGCGGCACATTCGTTTGTCGGCGGAAAGAGATTTTATTTTCCGCGTGATATTGAATACTTCATGAACGGCGGCGAGCCTGTTCCCGACGGGACTGGCGGCGACATAAAGGAATATATTATGCTTCGGCTAAGGCTGAAGGAGGGCGTGAGGTATGACGAAATCATCAGCCGCGGATTTGAAAATAAAATTGAAGAAATAAAAGAAAAGGCGGCGCTTTTTGCTCAGCACGGTCTTGCACGGGCAGATGACGGCGGATTCAGCCTTACGCCCGACGGATTTCTGATTTCAAACACGATAATTGAAAATATTACAAGCATTTTTTGATTTAAAGACCTTGACAAATTAAAATAATATGCTATGATTATTATGTAAATAAAAGCTGACTAAGTGTCAGCCGAGAAAGGAGTTTTTTCAGTGAAAAAGATTATTGCATCACTTGCAGCAGTTCTTATGATAGGTGCAACATCAATGAGCGCGTTTGCAGCTTACAGCCCCACAGCAGCTCCCGAGGATTATGATGAGGAATATGTTTCTCCCGATACAGGTTATTCTGTAATGGCGGAAGTTGGCGCAATTGCAGCGGTTGTATCTTGCTCCGCAGCAGGCATTGTACTTTCTAAGAAGGTTAAATAATTTCTGTTTCTGCTAACATCAAAGCTCTGTTTTTTATTTAGACGGGGCTTTTTTGTTTTGATTAAGGATAAGTGATTTTATGAGTGAAAATGACAGCAATATCTACACCTATGAAGAAGAAAGAAAGGACGACCGCAAAAGAGCAATACTGATTGTTCTGATTGTGATTCTGTTCCTTATCTGTGCCGTGGGCGTTGTTTATCTTGTGTGGACATTTTACAACCTCAACAAAAGTGCGGATTTCTACACTGATGTCCGCAACGCTTATGTTGATGATTTCAATGTGCAGGATCCGCGTCCTGAAAATCCCATTGATTTCGGACCGCTTCAGCAGAGGAACAGCGACATTTACGCGTGGCTTGTTGTGCCTAATACAAAGATAAATTATCCCATTCTTCAGAATAAACAGCCCGATTTCTATCTTCGCCGCTCTATTGATAAAACCTATCTTTTTGCGGGCTGTATTTACACCAACAGGGTAAACAGCAAGACCTTCAGCGATCCCGTAACGGTTGTCTATGGTCATAATATGAGAGACGATACGATGTTCTGCATGCTTCATCGGTTTGAGGATAAGAAATTCTTTAAGGATAACAAGTATTTCTATATCTATACCCCCGACCGCAAGCTGACCTATGAAATCGTTTCCGCGCTGAAATATGACAACAGAAGAATTACAAAGGCGTTTGATTTTTCGGATCCCGAGCAGATAACTGCTTATCATTACAGCATACTCAACCCGAAATTTGAACTCTTTAATTCAAGAAATATCGAACTTACGCTGGACAGCAAAATTGTTACATTGAGTACCTGCGTCGCAAACCGACCGAAATACAGATACCTTGTGAACGGAGTGTTAATTAACGATGAGCCAACAAGATAATTATAACGAATACGAATCCTCGTCGGGTTCCGGCCACCACAGCAGCTCGGGGCATCACCACAGCTCAAGCCACAGCAGCTCAGGTCATCATCACAGCTCGAGCCACAGCAGCTCGGGGCATCACCACAGCAGTTCAAGCCGCAGCAGCTCGGGTCATCATCACAGCGGTTCGGGCTACAGCTCACATTCATCGCACGGAAGCTCTCACAGCTCAAGCTCATCAGAGCAGTCGGCAGAAAAATTTAAAAAGCTCAGTGAGAAATATTCATCAGCTGACGAAAAGGAAGATGTTTATTTCAGCACCACACCCGTTAAGCCGACCTCATCTGTAGTAGCCTCCAATGCTGTAAGAAAGCAGAAAAAGAAAAAGAAAAACAAGGCGCTGAGCGTAATTCTCGGCATTCTCATATTCTTCTTTTCTTTGCTTATAGTTGCGTCCGTTGCGCTCTTTATTATGATTTCAGCAGGTAAAAAGGATATGCTTGACTATCAGGACGCTGAGATTGAGGTTATTCCCGACGCTGAATCTGATGACGACGGTAAAACCGTTAAATACAACGGCAAAATCTATCAGCTTGATGAAAACATCACGTCGATTGCCTGCCTCGGTGTTGATAATGAAGAAATTAACCAGGACGGCGTTGTCGGCTCGGCAGGTCAGGCGGATACAATCGCCATCATCGCCCTTGACACCGAAACGGGCGAGGCGAAGATTATCCCCATTCCCAGAGACTCAATTGCCGATATTGATGTCTATGCCAAGGACGGCTCTTTCCTGAGAACGGAAAAGACGCAGATATGTCTTGCGTACGCTTACGGCGACGGAGGAAAGACAAGCTGTGCAAACGTAATCTCAGCTATCAAAAAGACCATGTTCGGTATGCCTATTCACTGTTATGCCGCGCTTGACCTTTCGGGCATAGGACCTATAAACGATTCAGTCGGCGGCGTTACAGTTGTTCCGCAGGACAGCTTCGGTGATTTTTCCGCAGGCGATCCGTATCATCTCATGGGCAGTCAGGCAATGGCGTTTGTCCGTTTCCGTGATACTTCAAAGGTTGACTCAAACCTTACCCGTATGAATCATCAGCTTATATATATAAAGTCTTTCACAAAAACAGCGGCTTCGCAGATTATCAAAAAGCCCGCAATGGTGAGCGATGTTTATAATGTGGCTGCGAGATATTCATACACCGACATTGACCTTTCAAAGGCGTCGTTTATTGTTTCAAAGTTCATGTCGGCGGGCACGGCGGAATTTGAGCCTGTTTCAGTTCCTGGTGAGATGATTCTGGGCGATGACGGTTATTCCGAATATCACATCGACAAGAAGAAGTTCTACGAAACTATTCTTTCGGTATATTATGATGTGATAGGAACATATTAACAAATAATCTGAACGAGGAAACTGTTATGAAAAAAATCATTTCATGCTTACTTGTGCTGTGCGTCATCTTTGGCTTTTGCGCCTGCGGCAAAAAAGAAACAGGTGCAGACAAAAATGAAAAGCTCAATATTAAGGTAGTTGAAAACGAAAAAGCCAAAAAAATTGCCGACACACTCGGTACGATGAAAATTGACGAGGTGCTGGCGGATATTAAAAATATTGACCTTTATCTTGAGCCTGATTACAGCGAAAAAGATTATAAAGTAAAAGCCGGAAACGATAATGAAACCAACTATTATTCGGGTGGTGAGCTCGTCTATTCCGTGTATGAAAGCGACTACGAGCAGGAGTTTGCGAATTACACCAAAACCGCCTCGGGACTTGACGCGAAGGTAACATATTTTATCGACAGCGGCGACAACAGGTCTGTATGCGTTGAAACAGATAAATACAGGATTTTTGCCAACAATCTCGATACAGAAGATGTTTGCGGATTAGGCGGCACGGAGATTGCTATCTATTCTGGAAGCGCAGAAGCTCTGTTTGAAAACTCTGTAAATTATTACTATGAAAACGGTACCGCAACTTTCACCAATGCTGTTTATCTTGAAAACGGAAACTATCAGCGTTACAGCTTCGGCATTGACATGGAAAATGTTGAATCGGAATATACAGATGTACTTGTTAAGTGCGAAACTCCTGAGACGAGCGATGAAATAATAAATGCTGTTCAGTCAGATAAAAGCTATGACTCTGTTAAAATTTTAATAGACAACAGCGATGAATGGTACTATGACGGCGATAAATGGTATGTTAAAGCCACACTCGGTATTTTTACGGACAGCAAGGAAGACGCTGAGAAGTATATCGAAAAGAACTCTCTTAAAGGTGAAATTATCACTGACGGCATGATCGTCGCTGAGATTGAAAATGTTGTGCTTCCTGTAAGCGAAGCCGCAATTATTGAGGACGGCAAGCTCCCGTATTTCATTACAGAGGAACATGACGATTATGAGTTCAGAGCAGTTACTCTTGACGATAACGGAATGATAAAAGAGATTTCTACTGACGGTACTTCAAGAGACTGATATATATTAACAAATAATTAAAAAGATGGTTTTGAGGGCGCGAGCTGCCTGTCAGAACCATCTTTTTATTTGCTTTTTAAAAGCCGAAAGGACTTCTGGCTTTAGATGCAGAAAGCGATTTTTTCGCCCGACGGTGTATGCGATACTCCGAGGGCGAAAAAACGCTTAGAAAAGTAAAATAATATCAACTGAATTATTATAAAAAATCAGCAATTCTGAAACTTCGGATTTGTTTTCCGTTATCTCAGAATTGCTGTTTCATTTGCTTTATATTTTACTTTTCGGTCTGCGCTAAAGCCGAAAGTCCCCAACTTATTTCTGTGCGTTGTATGCTTCATTAACCGCCTGCACAAGCTGGTCGGGGCAGGATGTTCTCTTGAAGCCGCATCTTATGCCTGCGAGCTTCTCGGTGATTTCTTCAACCGTCATGCCGACAACGAGCTTTGAAATGCCCTGCAGGTTGCCGTGGCAGCCGCCGTAGAATTTAACGCTTTTGAGCACGTTTCCGTCAAGCTCAACTTCAATTTCCGATGAGCAGGTTCCTTTTGTTCTGTAAATATAAGCCATTAAACTTCCTCCTGTTGCTTAGTCTCTGCTATAGCTTTATATTTATATTATAACCTGCCTGTCAAGTCCTTTTTCTGTCAGCTCATAATATAAATCAGCGCGAGGATAAGAAGCCTGTCGCCGTTGTCGGAATATAGCAGAAGTATCAGTGCAAGGATAAGTACCGTGTCGCCGTCATTGAAAAGACCGTTTCTGCTGAGTTGAGTGTTTTCGCCCGTGTTGAAATCAAGGCTCGAATTTCGTATTGTTATCACCGCTTTTGTTTAAATCGGTCAGCAGAGGAATAATCTCAAGAATTTTCAGAAGCTGTAACGCCTCGTCCGCCTTCTGTCTGCGCCGAAGGCTCAGGTTTGGCTTCAGAGCCTCAATGAGCCTGTATCTTCCGCTGTCCGACGAGTTCATCATGTTCATTATGTTTGACAGCTTTATGAGCATTTCGGGCGTTATGAAGCTCTCAAAGCCCGTGCTTTTGTTTTTCTGATTACTGTTTTCCTCCGAAGCTCCGAAAACGGAATCCGCCATTGATTTCAAAGCGTCTATGTCGTCGGGAGTAAGTGAAGACAAAATATCATTTATGCTGTCCATTGTTGCTGCCTTTCAGCTTTTTCATTAACTGCTGTGCCTGCGGAGATGAAAGTATCTGCTTTAACTTTTCCTCATCGCCGAGAACGCTTTTTATCTGCTGAGACTGCTTTGAGTCCATGTTGTTCAGAATGTTCATCGCCGTCTTTTTCTGCTCGTCTTCACTTTTGGACATTAAGCTGTTTAAAAAATCGGGTGTGGGATTCATTTACATTTCACCTCCGTGGTGGTATAATATATATATTAAATTTATCGGGGGTATATGAATGAGAATTGTCGTTGTTTCCGACTCCCACGGGAACAGTAATAATCTTCGCAGGGCGCTCCTCAATCAGCCGTCGGCGGAGCTTGTGATTTTCCTCGGGGACGGCGAGTGGGACTTTAAGCACATCGGCACGGATAAGCCGTCCATAGCCGTCAGAGGCAACTGCGACTGGGGCAGCGACCTGCCTGCCTTTGCCGTTACGCAGGAAAAGGGATACACCATATACTGCACTCACGGATATGCGGAAAATGTGAAATACGGCGAAGAGCGTCTCATGGAACGCGCGAGGGAATACGGCGCTCACATTGCATTATATGGGCATACTCACAATCCTGTTACAAAATATGAGGACGGCTTGTGGCTTGTGAACCCCGGAAGCATTTACGACGGCAGTTACGCCGTGATAGACCTGACCGAGAAAGGCATAATGCCAATTCTTATGAAGGTCAGATGAATATTTAACAAACCGAACGAATATAAATTAGCATCCGCGGAGGTGTTGTTTATGTTCGTTTTTTCTTTGAGAGCTAATAAAAAAAGAGTTATTCTAATGGCTGTTCTTCTGGTGAGTATCGCGCTCGGGCTTTTCCTTACGCGCAACAGCGATCTGCCCGTTACTGACGATTCGGGCATTTCTCTGAAAGCGGCTGACGCCGAGCAGAGAGTGGCGTTCCTTTCTCAGTTCGGGTGGGAGATAGATGAGGACCCCGTGCAGGTGGAGGAAATAGTTATCCCTGCCGAATTTGACGAAACTTATGAAAAATACAATGAAATTCAGCTTGCGCAGAATATGGATCTGAGCACTTACGCAGGCAAAACGGCAAAGAAATGGACTTATACTGTCAAAAACTACCCCGGCTATGAGACGGAAAACAGCTGCATAAGAGCAAATCTTATCGTCTTTGACGGCGCGGTTGTCGGCGGCGACATAAGCTCCCTCGAGCAGGGCGGTTTTATGCAGGGATTCGATTTTCCCGTTCAGCAGCCCCAGAAAAGTGAATAACTGAGAGAAAATATGTCAATCATATTCCAGAGAACATATGATTGGAATGAAAAAAATGAAAAATTCACAGATTAAAAAACTCAGCAGAAAAATCATACGGGGAAATGTAAAATCAAGCTCGGTTTTCATTTTCCTTTTTGTCGGCGGACTCATGCTGTTTTCGGTTGTTCCGTTCGCGGTGAATTATTATCTTGAGGGCAGTGTGTTTTCTCTGCCTGCGCTTGCGGTGATACTGCTTCTCAACGGCGCGGCTTACGGCGCGTTTTTCGCGGCAAGCAGAGCGTGGTTTCTCTTTTTCAGGCAGAAAAAAAGAAGCGTCAAAACCTTCTACTGGTTCAGACCTGCAAAAGCCGTCAAAAGCACGGGGCTTTATTTCTCGCTGTTCTTTAAAAAGCTGATGTGGACGCTGATTTTTACTTCGCCCGGTCTTTTGCTTATAACAGCTGCTGTGCTTGTCGCGGCGGACGGCGGCGTGGAATTCAACCTTTTTGCCACATGGATTGCAGGCGGAGCGGCACTGCTTCTGACAGGCGCGGTGTTTCTTTATATTTTCTTGCAGAGATATTTCCTTGTACCCTATCTGAAAATTATAAATCCGACCGTGAAAAATCGTGATATTTTTTCAAAAAGCAGGGAATACATGAGCGGAAGCATTAAAAAAACCGCCCTTATGAAGCTGAGCTTTCTGCCGTGGTTTTCGCTCAGCGCGGCGGTTATACCTGTTTTTTATGTGTGGGCATACTACTCGCAAAGCTGTGCGGTAATGGCGCAGGATATATGCAGACGGCAAAAAGAGAGGGAGCTGTCTCATTAGGCACAGACTCGCAAGGCTACTTTTCCTTAAAATGCGCCTTTCACCCGCCTTGCGTCCCTTTGCTCCTTGTAATACGTCAGTATAACATCGTCGCAAAAGAACACAAATGGGGCAAAATTCATCATTTTAAGGTGCGAAGCAGTTTTTGACGAGAGAATTTTTCTGAAGACAAAGAAAGTCCGCATCACGCATACTGGCGTATTCGGATGCGGACTTGATGAAGTATTAGGGAAAATTATCCGTCAAAAACAAAAGTATCCTTGTGAGACTGTGCCTTTTAGCGCAGATCGAATAACAAAAAAATATATAAAAGATGGTTCTGAATGAGCTAAAACTCTTCAAAACCATCTTTGGGTTTATTTGACATTTTTGTTTTTCTAAGCGTTTTTTCGCCCTCGGAGTATCTCGTACACCGTCGGTCGAAGAAAACGCTTTCTGCATCTAAATGCAACAGCTCCTGAAAGATAGCTGTAATTATTTAACAGCCTTTTTGAGAATCATAAGCGCGTCTGCGCTGTTGTATTTACCGTCTGAGTTCATGTCCGCTCTCTTCTGCTGGTCGGCGGTGAGGGTGATAAGACCTACTGCGTGCTGCTGAACGAGAAGAGCGTCCTGCGAATTTATCTTTTTGTCGCCGTTTACATCGCCCAACGATGCTGTTGAGGGCGCGGATTCATTTTTGATTGTGATATTGTATGAATCGTATTTTGTCTTGTCCTTGGCGAGATAAACCTCAATTGTGTTTGTGCCGATGAAGTATTCCTTGCCGTCTTTGGGTGAAGCAAGTATGTTCGCGGAGTAGAAGCCAGATTTATTTTTCGTTTCGGTGTAGGTGATTGTTTCCTTGCTTCCGTCGGTGTAGGTTATCTCGAGCTTGAGGCCTGTCATGTCAATCATGCCTCTTTCGGGGTAAATACCGCCGCAGGGGTTATGTGTGAAGCTGATTTTCTGGGAGGATTTAAGCGTAACATTCTTGGGGTTGCTTTCGCTTGCGTCCCATGTTCCGTAAACCCAGTCCGTGTCCTTATAAAAAACCGTCTTTGTGGGCTGAGAAACGATTTTAAGGGTTTTGATTTTTTTGTCTGCGGCAAATGAGTAAAGACCGCAAACGCTCATAAGTATTGCAAGTGCAGAGAATAAAGAAATAATTTTTTTCATAATATCAACTCCAGATAAAATTTCAGTTTAAAGGGATTCCAATGGGTTAACCTGATTGAGAATGCCTGTTTCGGCAGCAGACGAAATCGCAACGATGTCAGTTGTGGCTATTCGTCTCATTCCGTCAATATTGGCGGCTTTTGTCTGCGCAGCATTCAGCATACCGCCCAGTTGAACCTCGCTCGAGACCGTTGCAATATCAACAGAGTCAATCAGAGAGTTGCCGTCAACATCGCCGTATATGACGATTGTGTATGTTTCCTCCTGCCCGTCGGGATATTTAACGGTAACGGTCGAGCCTGTGCCGAGATATTTCGCTGAGCTCTGAGCCTTTGCAACAGAAACCTCAACATTGCCGTATTCAAGGAAATCATTGAACAGTTCTTTTGCTGTGAGAGCTGTTTTGAGTCCCGTTATATATCCGTTTTTGTCAATAATCGCCGTGCCGCCCTCTTTAACGCCGAAATATGACGGCTCCGGTTCCGGCTTTTCCACCGCAAACTCAACATCAAAGGAATCATAGCAGTATTTGTTTTCCGCCAGATAAACCTCCATGGTGTTGGTGCCGATGAAGTAGCTTACGCCGCCCTTGGGTGAGACGAGAATGTTGGCTTTGTAATAGCCTGTTTTAGCCTTCGTTTCTTTGTATTCCATATCAACTGTGCTTCCGTCGGAATAATAAACTTTTATCACAAGACCTGTCATGTCAAGCATACCTCTTTCCGGGTAAATGCCGCCGCAGGGATTGTGAGTAAAGCTTATCTTTTCTGACGGAATAAGGACAGGATTTGTCGGGCTGCTATCATCGGCGTCCCATGTTCCGTAAACCCAGTCTTCGTTCTGATAAAGAACGGTTTTGACAGGTAACTGGATGATTTTAATGTCTGTTATGGTCGTTTTTGCCGACGCTAAAAAATTCGGAGCAAAAACAGCAACAATCATAACAAATGACAAAACCACCGCGATTGCTTTTTTAAACATTTTCATATTAATCTCCTCATAAAAATTATTTATGAAATAACCGTATTTATTATAGCATCGCGGCAGAGTAAAGTCAATGATTTATGATTTTATAAAAGTAAATTTTCCGTAGTAGCACCTGTAAAATAAATCTCTGTCCTCGTCAGAAAGCTCTTTGCACGAGGCGGTGAAATCGTTTTCGTCAATAAGAAAATTTTTCAGCGCGAACGGTATGGATACCGTCGCCTGAATCCGCCTTATTTCGTCAATTAAAAAAATCGGCGCGATTTCCTCGAGCGGAGTGAAATTCATTCCCTTTGCGAACGCGCTGAATTTATCGGGAAAATTCTCATTGAGATATTCCGCAAGCGCAGTTATGCAGACGGCGAGTGTGCTGATTCTGCCGCTGTTCCATTCTGAAAAAAAATCAGCAATTCTGAATGCCGCGGACTGCCACGAATAGTCAAAGCTGTTGATATACGCCGCGTAAGACGCGTACATCGCGCTGACAAGATTTTCTCTTGCGGAAATTTCTCCGCGATAAGCGGGCATAATATTTTTATAGATTTCATGAAACGCCTTTGCCGCAACGGCGGTGATATATCTGTCCTTGCCGCACACCGCGCTTTCAAGGGCGAGACAAGCCATGCCGAGAGCTTCATAAGCTATCTTTGATGAATCGGAGATGTTTATGAACGAGGGGTCGATTACACACACGTCAGAAGAGTTTTTATATAAAAACATATCCTGCGTGTCGTACTCGGTAAGAGCGCAGGGAAGTGTCTCAATAACGCACACAAGCGGTGTTTCACAAAGCACCGAAACCGCTCTGCCGCAGTCGAGAGTTTTGCCGTCGCCGACGGCGATAATCGCCTCGGGATCATGCGCGTCGCAATTTTTTTTTGCCTGCGAAAAAAGCTCCTGGGAGTCGTCGGAAACAATAACCTCCGTGCGCGTGAACAGAGCGTCAAATTTTCTTTTGAGCTTAATTAAAGAGCCGCTTTTCCCTGAAAGATTTCCGTCGGAAATTATCAGCACACTTTCATAATCCTTGTCAAAAATATTGTCAAATGCTTCCATTCCGCTGTAAAGTCTGCGCGGAAACTGAAGACGGGACATAGTATCACTCCTGAAAAAAGTTTTGTTTTTATTTTGTCTCGCGCTCAAAGAAAAAATCTTAAAAATTCTTTCATTTTCATAAAAAATTTTACAGGAGGAAATGAAAATTTGCAGAACAGAATCACAAAAAACGCGCTTGTAATTGTCAACCCCAAAGCGGGCAGAATCCGCGTCCGCTCACAGGTGCTTGACCTTACAAAGCTGAGCATAAACGGTGTTTCGCCCACGATGTATGCCACCGCCGCAAGAGGGGACGCGACAAAACTTGCCGAAAGCTTTGCGGAAAATTACGATATGGTTATCTGCCGCGGAGGGGACGGAACTTTCAGCGAGGTTGTCAACGGGCTTATGCGAGTTAAGAGAAAAATTCCGCTCGGATATATCCCCTCGGGCACGACAAACGACCTCGCAAAAGCTCTGAAAATTCCGAACAACACCAGAAAAGCGATTGAAATTATCCTCGGCGGAAATGCTCTGCCGCACGATGTCGGTCTTTTCTGCGGTGAAAGATATTTTTCCTATATTTCGAGCTTCGGCGCGTTCACAAAGGTTTCTTACGAAACTCCGCAGGAAAAGAAAAATTCTCTCGGCTTTGCGGCGTATCTGCTCGAAGCTCCGAGGTGCATTACGGATATAAAGCCCGTTCACGCAAAGGTTCTGATAGACGGCGAGGAGCTGGAGGGCGATTATGTCTATGGCTCCGTGAGCAACTCAACCTCCGTCGGCGGTGTGCTGAGATTTGACATGAACACAGTCGATATGGCAGACGGAAAATTTGAGGTTATGCTCGTAGAAAATCCGAAAACTTTTGCGCGGTGGAGGGACGCTGTTATTGCCGTGAAAACTTTAAATTACGACATGAGCGGCTGCATATTTTTCAGACAGTGCAGACGGGTTGAATTTTTCTTCGAAAAAGAAATTCCGTGGACGCTTGACGGCGAGTTTTTTATGAGCGGAAAGCACACGGTTATAGAAAATATTGAGAAAGCGATAGATGTCTATAGATAAGCGTCAGCGCCGCGTGGAATAATTTTCTTTCCCGCGGTGCTTCTTTTATGCAATTTTCTATTGCAAAATCGGCAAATATAATGTATAATACTTTAGTTATAAGTTTATAAAGAGAGGTGTCGCCTTTGAGCGATAAAACCGTTAATAAAAATTTTCAGGTACCCGCTGAAGAAATCGAAAAGCAAAAGGAATTTGCCGACAGAGTAAGCACGATTCTCGGCGCGAAATATCAGGGCAGAACGCCGCTTGCTTTCGTTCATACCTACGGCTGTCAGGGTAATGTTTCCGACGGCGAAAGGATTAAGGGCTTCCTTGAAAAGTGCGGCTACGGCTTCACGGATGATGTCAATGAGGCAGATCTGGTGCTTTACAACACCTGTGCCATAAGAGAGCACGCGGAGGACAGAATCTACGGCAACGTAGGTGCGCTCAAAAACATAAAAAGAGAAAAGCCCGACATGATTATCGCCCTTTGCGGCTGCATGATGCAGCAGGCAAAAGTGAGCGAAAAAATAAAGAAAAGCTATCCTTATGTCAACCTCGTTTTCGGCACTCATGTTATCCACACTCTGCCCGAGCTTCTGTATAAGGTTCTGCGCTCAGGCAAGCGAGTTTTTTCTTCCCCCGAGAGCGACGGAGTTATAGCCGAGAATATTCCCGTTCACAGGGACGGCAATATAAGAGGCTGGCTTCCGATAATGTACGGCTGCAACAATTTCTGCAGCTACTGCATCGTTCCTTATGTAAGAGGACGCGAAAGAAGCCGCGAACCCGAGGACATTATAGCCGAGGCAAAGGAGCTTATCGCTTCGGGCTGCAAGGACATAACCCTACTCGGTCAGAATGTCAATTCCTACGGCAAAACGCTGAGCAGAGATATAAATTTTGCAAAGCTTCTCAGAATGATAAACGACCTCGACGGCGATTTCATCATAAGATTCATGACGTCTCACCCCAAGGACTGCACCGAGGAGCTGCTTGACACAATGGCAGAATGTGAAAAGGTCGCAAGGCATTTTCATCTTCCGTTCCAGAGCGGCAACAACCGTGTGCTTAAAGAGATGAACCGGGGCTACACGAGAGAAAAATATCTCTCCCTTGTGGAGTATGCCAAAAAGGTCATGCCTGATATTTCGCTGACGAGCGATATTATCGTCGGTTTCCCGGGCGAAACCTACGAGGAGTTCAAGGACACTCTTGACCTGCTGGAAAAGGCGCAGTTCACATCGCTTTACACATTTATTTTCTCTTCAAGGGACGGCACAAGAGCCTCAAGAATGCCCGACCCGATTTCAAGAGAGGAAAAGGGCAAGTGGTTTAAAGAGCTCTGTGATTTGCAGGAATCAATCGCCGCAAAGCGCACCGCAAAGATGAAAGGCGAATGCTACAGAGTTCTCTGCGAGGGATACGCGAGAGACGGCATTTA
>JAZUFU010000140.1:0-5959 GCA_045640865.1 Acutalibacteraceae bacterium
GTCGTCCTTGATGTTTGCCATTACCTTGGGTGAGAAGCCGTTTTCGATAAGCTCGGGGAGCTTTTCAACGCCGTCCTTCTTAACGGAGGTAATCCAGCTGAGGTGGTTGAGGCCGAGATATGTAATATCAACATCGTCGCCTGTGATTTCCTTGACGTCGTCAAGCATGTCGATAGGAACGTTGCAGAGACCGATATTCTTAACGTTTGTGTGGTTAAGAACGAACTCTGTGATGATGCCCGAGGGATTTGTGAAGTTGATAAGCCATGCGTCGGGGCAGATAGCTTCGATTCTGTCGCAGATGTGCTTGATTACGGGGATTGTACGAAGAGCCTTGAAGCAGCCGCCGATACCTGTTGTCTCCTGACCGATAAGGTCATATTTTCTCGGAATGCTCTCGTCAAGATGACGCGCGGGAAGCTTGCCTACACGAATCTGAGTTACAACGAAGTTTGCGCCCTGAAGTGCTTTGTCAAGGTCGTCTGTCATAACAACTTCGCAGTCAACGCCTGCTTTTTCGAGCATACGAACGCAGAGGTTGCCGACGATAGTTCTCTTTCTCTCGTCAATGTCCATAAAAGAAACCTTAACAAGATTAAGGGAATCCCTTGCTTTAAGGAAGCCGTCGATAAGCTCGGGGCAATATGTGCTGCCTGAACCGATAACGGCAAGTGTGATGTCTTTCATAATTATCTCTCCTTATATGATAAAAAATATTTTATGCTTAGTTATGCGTACTGCTGCATAATCCAGTTTACGCAGCCTGTAACGGGCGGCTGGTCGAGCTTAATGAAGCTGAGATTTCTGTCGCAGACCTCAGTTGCCTTTTTGATAAGAGCATCGACATAAAGCTGTGAGAACGCCTTTGTGTGCATTGAGCCCGAGAGCACAACCTCAACGGTTTCGTCTGTGAAGTTAAGCGTGTTGAGGTGAGCGTTTATGAGCTGAGCTCCGCGAAGAGCCATGGCGTCGATTATGTCAAGCACAGCCTTGTCGCCGAGCTTTGCCGCGTCAAAGAAGAAGTCGATAAAGCGCATGATGTACGGATCTGCGTCCTCCTCGTCAAAGCGTGAAACAAGCGAGAGGAAATCCTCTTTGCTTTCAAGGCCGTACTCTTTGAATACCATATCGGTAACGGCTGTCTTCTGAATTCCGAGATAAACATCGTCATAAACAGCCTTGTAGGTCATTGTGGCAATCCAGTGGCCGTTGCCTATATCGCCCGAGAAATCGCCGAGGCCTGCGAGCTGGAGCATTTTGCCGTCGCTGTCGATAGCGTTGCAGCAGGTGCCTGTGCCGCAGTTGTAGCCGATAGCCGCCGCGCCTGTTGAGCCTGCCTTGACAACGATGAAGCCGTCATTGTAAATCTCAAAATTGTCAAGACCGAAGTCCTTGAGACGCTTCACCATTTCGTCGTGCTGGAACGGATGGTCGATACCCGCAAGTCCCATGAGGGTAAAGGAAATGTCGCCGAGAGTTTTGCCCGAAGCCTCAAGCAAATCGTTGATTCCCTGCCAGATGAGGGGCGCGGCATCGTCAAAGCCGTTCTCGTAGTTTTCGTGGTTGCTTCCCGGACCTTTTACAAGATTGAGAAGATTTTTGTTTTCGTCAAAAAGGGCGTAAGCGGTTTTAGTGCCGCCGCCGTCAACACCGATATAATATTTCATTTGGTTATTCCTTTCGTGAAAATATCTTTCATATAATTCTATAACAATAAAGCTGTTATGTCAATATCAAATCACACTGTATCCGTACAGAAAATTGCAAACTCGAGGGGAAGCCAGCCCGAAATGTCGGAGCGAAGCTCGTTTCGTTTAGCTGAGTAATTGCCGAGGAAGACTTGCATAGCCTCCTTGTGGGTGAGTTCAACGGGATTTTCGCCGCCGTCAGCGACCTCGACCGCGCCGTTTTTCACTTTCAGCGTGAAATGCTCGTCCTGCCTGTATCCGTGAATGAGAAACGCCTGCTCACCGTCGCAGAGATTTTTATTTTCCGCTTTCAGCTTCATAAGCGCATAAACCATGTGCTTCCAGTTGAGCACATTCATCATTTCGCAGTTGCCAACGGTGAAATCCTCGCATATATCCGCGAGAATCTGACCATACATGCTCGGGTATTCGAGTGTGCTGATGCAAATTGAATCTTTGCCCGAATTTTTGAGCATCGCGGGGAGCATAAGACGGAAATATTCCTCATTCAGAGCCGCCGTTTCGGCGATATAACCCATATCCGCAGAGTAATTCGCGTAGCCGATGAATTTGTCGCCGTCCGTGAAAACAAACGGCTTCTGATTCCAAGAAACGAGAATGTCAAAGAGCTTTTCTCTGCTTCTGAGGATTTTTGAAGGGAAAGTTTCATTGTATATTTTTTGTATAAAATCGAGAGCTTCGCTGTCGCTCCGTGCAACCTCTTTTGCGCAAATCGGAGATGTGTAGTCTTTGCCGTAAATGTGGCGGATGTTGGTTTCGCTGACGCGGTATTCATAGTGCCTGCCCGCAGGCTCGAAGCCGAAATAGCCGTAACGCTGACGCTGACCGCCGAGAATCATGAAGTCAACATTTTCATTGACGCACTTTTCATAGCAGAGGCGCATACAGTCCTTCATATAGCCGAGACCGCGGTATTCCTTGCCGACAGCGACATTTCCGATGCCGCCGCAGAGGATTTTTTCGCCGCAGACATTCATTTCATCTATGTAAAGACCGACCGCCGCTCTCCATTCACCGTCGAGAGAAACAATCATATTTTTCTCGCAGTGGTCGTATTCTTTTTTATATAGCTTCGGGAGAAAGCTGACAAAATGGGTGTCGCTTTCCTCATTATCATCTCTGAAAAACACGGTGTCGAGGAAATCAAGGCTCTGCTCGTAGTCCTTTATATCGCCCTTGCCTTTATACAGATTATTCATTTTCTCCCTCCGTTTTTGCATAAATATTCAAAACGAAATCGAGCTTTGTTGTAAGCTCATCTATGCCGTCAAGGCGTTCCTTATGCTTCCTGTTGGTGTGGTAGTAGTACGGCGTCATCTTGAAAAGTGAGTAAATATCCTCGTTCGAGGTGAGCGTTACGGTGTCGGTGATTCGCCTGCTTTCAACGAGAGTGAGCTTTTTGTATTCGGGCACGGTCTCGTCGTTTTCGTATGGCGTGTCGTAAAGCACCTCTTTGAGCCCGAAAAGATGTTCACGCCCTCCGGTTACGGAAATCAGCCTGCCGCCGTCTGAGAGAATACGCGCGAATTCGTCCTCGCAGAACGGGGCGAAAAGATGAAACGCGAGATTTACGCTGCCGCTTTCAAGGGGCAGATTTTTCATATTCGCAACAAAAAACTGCGCGCCGCATTTTCTCTTTGCCGCAAGGCGAATCATCTCTTTTGAAATGTCGAAGCCGTAAAACGCTCCCTTTGCGTCAGCTGAGATAAACTGAGTGTAATACCCCTCGCCGCAGCAGATGTCAACGGCTGTGAAGCTGTCGTTTTTGGAGGAATCGTATTCTTTTTTAAGCTCGCGCGCAAGGGCGTCATAGTAGCCCTTTGAGAGAAAATCCCTGCGGCTGAGAGCCATATCTCTGTTGTCGCCGATAAGCGCGCCGCTTTTGCCCGATTTGAGGAGGTTGACATAGCCCTCCTTTGAAAAATCGAAGCTGTGCCTGTTGGGGCAGACGAGACTGCCACCGCTCTGAGTCAAGGAAAGTGAGCAGTCGGGGCAGATAATATTGAGCATAAAATCACCACATAAACATAACTGCCCCGCGGCACGCTTTAAAAGTCATACCGTTAGGGCAGCCTGAATTATTCTTTATAAATTATTTTTTGTCAGCCTTGGCGTCGTCTTTGCCGACCTTTGCGAGAGCTTCTTCAAGATATTTGAAGTTAAGGTTGCTCTTGTCTTTCATGAGGTTTGCCATAATCTCGTCGAGCTTGGCTTTCTGATACATAACGACCTCAACATCCTCGTCCTTGTCGCCTGCGTAGTTGTATTTCATATATGCGCCCTCAAAATATTTAAGGTTCTTGCGCATGATTGCCATTCTGCCTTCGTCAACGCCGATGTAGCTTGCGGCCTCAGCCTCTGTCATATAAGCATCGCTTGCTGTTGCGGAAAGAGAAACGCCGTCTTTGCCGCCGTTCTTATTGATAGCCTTTGTGGCGCAAACGCCGCCTGTGATGCAGATAGCAGCTGTGCAGATGAGCGAAACTGCGGGTTTAATGAAAGTGGAAACTGATTTATTTGCCATAATTAAAACTCCTTTGTGTGATGTACCCACATATAATAACATAAATGAAAACAAATTTCTACTGTTTTTTCAAAGTTTTTTACATAAATTTAAGCCGAAGCACGCTCGATTGTCTTTTTAAGCCTGCTGATTATCCTCTTTTCGAGCCGTGAAATGTAGCTTTGAGATATGCCGAGGATATCCGCAACCTCCTTTTGAGTGTATTCCTTTTCACCGCCGAGACCGAAGCGCATATACATTATCGTTCGTTCGCGCTCATCGAGGGAATCAATGGTTTTTATCAGCAGATTTTTCTGATCCTCCATTTCAAGGTCGCGGTTGACAACATCAGGCTCACTGCCGAGGACATCGGAGAGCAGAAGCTCGTTGCCGTCCCAGTCAACATTCAGCGGCTCGTCGATTGAGACCTCGTTTTTGAGCGTGCTCGTTTTGCGAAGATACATGAGAATTTCATTTTCAATGCACCGTGAGGCGTAGGTGGCGAGCTTTATATTTCGCTCGGGTGAAAAAGTCTTGACCGCCTTGATAAGTCCGATTGTGCCGATTGAAACTAAATCCTCGGTGCTGACACCCGTGTTCTCAAACTTCCTCGCGATATAGACAACAAGGCGCAGATTGTGGGTTATCAGCTCATCGCGCGCGGAATCGTCGCCGCTGATAATCCGCTCAAAAACGGCGTTTTCCATTTCTTTTGTGAGGGGCGGCGGCAGAGTTTCAGGGCCGTTTATGTAATAGATATTGTTTTTCTTCGCCTTACCCGAGCGCAGTTTTTTTATCAGTTTTTTCAAGAATTTCATGGTTATCGTCTCCCGTAAGTTCATTGTTTAATAAGAATTCAAATTCGCCGCCGAAAAAGCTCTGACGGCTCACGGCGATATAAACATCCTCATAAGTTCTTTCAAAGTCCGCGCCTCTGAGCGTTACCCTGTCGGGTTTGAACGAGGGCAGAAGTATCTCTGAGCCGACGCCGCTGACGGGAATGAGCCTTATGCCGCTCCCTGATGTGATTATGTCCCCGTCGGCGCAGTAGTCCGCGACCTCCTGCGGAAGAATGTTTTTCACCGCGTCGTACTGCGCCACGATAACGGGAAAGCCCGAAAAAATCTCTTTCAGCGCGTTGCCCGTGTCAAAAAATCCCCTGCCCCCTGCCGACTTTTCACCGAAAAAAATTGTAACGGCGCATATGCTTTTGGGCGGCGCTTTTCTCCCGATTATGCGTGAAACAGCATCGACAACCGCGAAGCTCGCGACGGAGGTTACAGCGAGAATTTTAAGGTCGATGTCAAAATAAAACGCTCCGTTTTTATAAAGCATCGCGCCCGTGTCAAAGAAAAACAGCACCGCGCTCATAAGTCCGCCGAAAAGAAGATTCACGGTGAAAAAAACGCAGGTGTTTCTCAGTGCCGTTCTGAAATTCCCGAAGCCGAACGCGCACATACTTATTGCACAGCACATCGCAAGCCTAAGCAAAAACTCAAGGATAAGCGGAATATCGGGCAGAAAAATTTTCAGCGAAAACACGCTTCCGAGGGCGCAGGCAAGAAAGAGCCGCACCCTCCCCGCCGAAAAGCGCAGATATTTCATTGAGAGGAAAAGCATGAGATAATTCACAAAGCCGTTGACTATCAGCAGCACATCAACATAGACAGGCATAAAAATCACCTCTGCGAAAATTATATTCCGCAGAGGTTAAAACTTTTGTCGTATTCGGTTATTTAATCTGAGT
>JAZUFU010000141.1:0-86678 GCA_045640865.1 Acutalibacteraceae bacterium
TTACTTTTGCAGTAGCAGAAAGTTCGATATATTGTTTACTTCTCATCATTGAAGCACCTTTACGGATAAAGCGTTTTTCTTTTCCGTTTGTCAGTGTGAAATGTTCAGGAAACGGAACAAAATTATCTTTCTTTCGGCTCAAGGTTATTCACCGCCCTGCCCGATTTCGTCAAAACTCATTTGCTCATATTCCACGCCGCCCATTTTTTTAAACTCTGCTCTTGCTGTTTTGAGTGTATAAAACAGGCTTTTCGCTGTTGCTTCAACACGCTTTATGTATTTTTCAAGCTCTGACAGCGTTTCAGGGCGGTAATACCCCGTTTCATCAGAGCAGATACATTCACCGTTACGCCGCATTAAC
Organism: Acutalibacteraceae bacterium; assembly: GCA_045640865.1. Lineage (GTDB taxonomy): Bacteria > Bacillota > Clostridia > Oscillospirales > Acutalibacteraceae > CAG-488. The sequence continues at coordinate 362 of JAZUFU010000141.1, forward strand.
TCAATAATTTTACGCAGTGAGCGGCTATCAAGTCCGCTGAGGCGTTCAAGCTCATGCAGGTGTATGGCGTTGGCTCTGCCATATCTGAAACAGGATAAAATGCGCTTGTATAATTCCGTTTGTTTCTGCTGCGCTTCGAGCTGAAATGTTTTCTTGTTTTCTTCCATTTCAAACCCTCCGTTCCATTGCCCATTGTTCAAGGGCTGATTTACTGACCTTGTAATTTTTGCCTACTTTGATAAGGGGAAAGTCATGACGGCTCATGATTTGCCGCGCTGTCGGTAAAGAGCAGCCGAAAAAAGCCGCAACGTCCTTTGTGCCGTAAAATACGGGCGTTTCTTCATTCTTCATGATAATATATCCTTTCTTTGTTTTGCCTCTTGATATGCCCGTCATGGCGTGATATAATCAATGTGCAACGGGCATATCCTGTTGTTTGTTTATGCGGTTACATTGGCGTTGACGGGTCATGTAATCGCTTTTTTCTTTTCTCACGAGCTTGTTGTTATGCAGGCTCTTTTTCATCTGCAAGCTCGTCAATGATGTTTAAAATGCGCTGTTGCTCTTCATCTGCAAGCTCGCGGCGCAGTTTTCGGCTGACATTACCGACATTTATTCCGAGCTTTTCAGCTATTCGCCAAAGTGCAACGCTTTTTTCCTTTGCCGCTTCTCTGATTTTCTGATTTGCTTTTGACATAAATTAACCTCTTTTCTAAAATTGTTGTTGACATTTTTATATTTCATGTTATTATGTAAATACAACATATTCTGTTGTTGTTATGATTATATTACATACCGACATACAAATCAATATAATATGCTTAATTCGCATAAACTATTAAAAACGGGTGATAAATATGCAAATAGGTGAAAAAATTGAGAAATTACGCAAGGAAAAAAATTTAACACAAACAGAATTAGCTAAGGCGTTAATGCTCAAACAGGACACAATTTCAAGAATTGAAAAAGGACGGAGAGAAATAAGCAACAGCGAGCTTGTTGCAATATCAAAGTTTTTCGACGTTTCTACTGATTATCTTTTAGGTGTTACGCCTGAACGCACAACTGATACCGATATTAGGGCAATTTGTGAATATACGGGGTTAAGTGAAAAAGCGGTTCATGAGCTTAATATTAACCTTAGAGCACTACGCTCAATAGAAAATGAGGAGTCTGATATTATAGCAAGGTTGTTAAATTTGAGCTTTGATATAATAAATCAGTTTATAGAAGAAAACTTTTATTATGTTGGTGGACAATCTTTAGTTGTTGCTATTGAGGGATTTTTTAGACACGTCGAAAAAGCACAGGAAATATGTAACCAGGCTCAAAATATAGATGATTTTGAAAACCTTACCAATGCTTTTAATGAATATATTTCAGAAACAGATTTAGCAGGTTTTAAAAAATACCAAATAGTTGATAGTTTCAAAGAACATTTTATTTCAAGATTTATCAGCGAGTATGACGGTATTTTAGAAGAAACTGAAAACAAAATGAAAATTAAATTTGACAATATGACAATCAAACAGGGCGAAATGATATTAAAATCGGGTGAAAACAATGAACAAGGGTAACGCATACGGCAAAGGGTCAATATACAAGGATGAAAAACGCGGTCGGTGGATCGGCAGAATTGCCACAGGTAAAGACAAAGACGGCAAGACGAAACGCAAGGCGGTTTACGGCAGAACTAAAGCGGAAGTAAAAAAGAAGCTGAAACAGATTGAAGTTGATATTTATACAGGCGATTTTCTTGAAGACTCTGAAATCACCATAAAACAACTTGCCGAGCAGCTGAACAATGATAAATTAAATCTCGGTAAAATCAAAGAGGGTACATATTTTCGTCTTAATGAAACATTGAAACGTCTTGCACCGATTTATAATATACCGCTTCAGGACTGTACCGTTACTCAGATAAAAGACTTTTTACTTAATGAGATACAGTATAGTCAATCAACCATTGATAAAGAATATGCAATGCTCAAAACGGTTTTTTCTGAAGCTGTCGAGCGTGGTATCATACTTGACAAAAACAACCCGATGAAAAAGGTTGAGAAGCCGCACACCAAACAGAAAAAAGAAAAAGTACGAGGCTTGACAGTGGATGAACGCCGCAAGCTCGTAACCATTTTAAAAAACACAGATACACAGTACGCCGAGCAGATGTTATTATCAATGTACACAGGCATGAGAATGGGCGAAATAAATGCGCTGAAAGTCTCTGATATAAACTTTGATTTTAACCGCATAGTGATAAATCGGACGGTATCGGCAGACGAGAACGGGCAGACAATTATTTCAGATACAACAAAAACATCCGCAGGGCAAAGGACAATACCAATGTCAGCGGACGTAAAACAGATATTGAAAAATGTTGTCGGGGATAATAAAAGCGGCTTCTTGTTTCTTCGTGGTAACGGTGAGCCTATATCAACAAATTTGGTGAAATGCCAATTTAACCGCATAAGGAAGAAATACAGCTTTATTGACAGCGAAATTGACGGCAAGGTTGATTTGCATTCTCTGCGCCATACATACGCCACAATGTGTATTGAGGCAGGTGTTGACGCGAACACCTTGAAATCACTGTTAGGTCATACGGATATAAGAATTACAATGAATACTTATGCTGACGTTTTCGCCGCTCACCGTGATACCCAAATGGACAAACTGACAGAGTATTTAGAGCGGACAAATACCGCATTATCAGAGGTCAATGGTGTTGAGCTTGACGAGCTTGTAAACAAGGCAAAAAAAGCATGAATTTTTTTGAATTGCCACACAAATGCCACCCGTAAAAACGAAAATCGTTGATATTACGCGGTTTTTAAGGGCTCGACCCCTGTTACCCGCACCATGAAAAAGGCACGCTTCGGCGTGCTTTTTTCAATGAAGCCGCCTGTACAGGCTGATGAAAAATGAAGCCGCTTTGCTAATGAAGAAATGTAAATGCAAGAACGGGAGTAATGAAGCGGCTTCACTTCATTAACGAGCAAAGCACGAGACTTCATTCTGCTTCATCAGGGCGAAGCCCGTCTTCATTTTACTTCAACCGAAATCCGATATTTCATTTGACACACCTGTTGACATATCATCACTTTTTGTATATACTTTACCCACATTATTACAAAAGGAGGCGGACAAAAATGGCAAAGATGAATCTTAAAATGTATTACGAAGTGCCGTTTTGTCTGCGTTGATATAATAACAGACAGTAAAATTTTCGGCACTTCCGTTTTCGGAGGTGCTTCTTGTTTTAAGAAGATTTGCGTCAAGCGACGCGCAGGCAATGTATGAAAACTGGGCGAGTGATGAAAAAGTGCGGAATGAAATATGAGGGTACACTGCGCGCCTCAGAGTGGAACAACCTCGGCATATGCGATGCCTGCTGGTATTCGATGCTTAAATCGGAGCGGAAAAGATAACTAATTACACATATTTCAAGAGTATAAACACAAAATAAGACATTAACATTTGCCGGTTTCAATGATATAATCCTTTCAGAAGCTTCTGAAAAATATATTAAAATTATTGAAAAGGTGATATTATGGTACAGAACATATTTTGTGAAAATCTTAAAAAGTTCCGTCTTGCAAAGAAACTTACGCAGGAGCAGGTTGCCGAGCGGCTGTGCGTTAATTCTCAAACTGTTTCGCGCTGGGAGTGCGGCACAACTCTGCCCGACGCGCTGACTCTGCCCGAAATCGCGGAGCTTTACGGCGTTACGGTTGACGATTTCTATAAAAAGAATTCCGTCGGTTATGCGAACTACGCTCAGAGACTTTCCTCCGTTTTTGAGTCATCGCGCGACCCTGTCGATTTCATGCGTTGCCGTGAGGAATTTCAAAAGCTGATACGAAAAAACGAAATGTCAACCGCCGACAAATGGCAGTACGGCTGGATACACATGGTTATGATGAATCTTTGCCGCGACACCGCGCTGGAGTGGTATCAGAAGGCTGTTGATGATGACCCCGAGCTTGACCCGAATGAACATTCGATTGCGTGCATGCAGAGAATATGGATGTATTTTCTGCTCAAAAGAGAGGACGAAATCCTTGACGAATGTGAGAAAAAGGTCAGAGAAAATCCCGACGATTCGCGCCTGACAGATAATCTGCTGATTGCGCTGATTTATGCCGAAAAATACGACGAGGCTTATGAGATTTTCACTAATGCAAAGGAAAAGTTTTCGGACAACTGGCATCTGCTTATCCACGGCGGTGAGATTTGCGAGAATCTGGGCAGATACGACGAGGCGATTGAAAACTTTGAGGCGGCGGGAAAAATCGGAACTCATTTCTGCGACGAGCTTGACTGCCTTGCAACTCTTTATGACAAGCTGGGCGACTATGACAAGGCGCACGAAACATATACGAAAATGGCTGAGATTTACGCTTCGAGAGGCTATGAGGTTGAGGCTGAGAAAATGAAAAAATTTGCCGATGAGGCATTGAATAAAAAAGGGTGATTGCATGAAAATATCGTCTGATTTTGCGGGCGGCAACATTATTTACAAAGGCTGCACGGAAGAAAACGACTTCACCGAGGTTTTTCTCGAGCAGGATTTGAGAGATACGGACAGATGGTGGTTTTACTGGAATTTCAGAGTTGATTCTCCGCCGAAAGGCAGGGTGCGATTTTCTTTCTGCAACGGAAAGGTTGTCTGCCCTTACGGCGCGGCTGTGAGTGAAAACGGCTTCGACTGGCACTATGACACGGACGGCTACGAGGACGCTACGCATTTTTCATACACCTTTGACGGCAGCGGCAAAAGCGTTTACTTTGCCTTTACGCTCCCGTATCAGGTTGAGCATTTTGAGAAATTCTATAAAGCAATTTCAGACGATAACCGCGTTGAAAGAAAAACTTTCTGCCTAAGCGAGCAGGGGAGAGATGTTCCGCTTCTCGTTTTCGGCAGCGGTGAAAGAGATGTTGTGTTCACCGCAAGGCATCACTGCTGTGAGTCAACCGCGTCCTACGCCCTTGAGGGAGTTGTTACCGCTCTTTTGAATGACCGCGCGGAGCTTCTTAAAAAATACCGCTTTCATGTTGTTCCGTTTATTGATATTGACGGCGCGGAAAACGGCGACCAGGGAAAGTCGAGGATTCCGCACGACCACAACCGCGATTATACCGACAAGCCGATTTACAATTCCGTTAAGGCAATGTGTGCTTACGCCAAAACGCTGAATGTGGAATGTTTCATTGATTTCCATTCACCGTGGAGGTGGGGCGGCGCGGACTCAAGACCGCATATTCATCTGACATCATTCGCGGCTGAGCCGAATAAATTTGAAGATGTGTTTGTTGACGCTCTTAAAGAAATCACGGAAAGAGACGGCTTTGACGGAATTAAATATGACGGATACATAACTCACCTCGGCGACAGCGTCAATCCTCCCGGTTCACCGGACTCAAATAATTATTTCATAAACAAAGTCGGCGCAAAAGCCTCTTTCGCAATAGAAACTCCCTATTCGGGCGATTTGCCGATGCCATACTCCGCCTCGTTCCTGCGCGAGTGGGGAGAGAACATCGCCGAAGCGTTTTATAAAACCTTCGGATGAAATCAATTAAATATGAAATAAGCCCCTTCCGTATCAAATGCGATGCGGGAGGGGCTATTTTTCTTTTTAAGAACAATTTTCTCTTTTGTATTAAAAATTTTTTCAAAAAACCCCGAAATTAGCAAAAAAGTTATTAATAAATCTCCCGCTTTTAAAATTAATTACATATTTGCAAGTGAAGCAAGTAAAAAACTGCTTCAAAAATCAAAATTTTTTAATTCAAAGGAGAAAACAAAATGAAAAAATTACTCACTATCTTAATGGCGGTCATCTGCGTATTCTCACTGTGCGCTGTCGGTTTTGCGGCTTCTGCCGCAGAAGCTGACGAAAGCGCGCGAAGCTCTGCTTCTGCACCGCCCGTTTCGGTTGGCTATGACGGACTTCTTAACCACTGGACAGTTACAACAGCAAACAACGGCAAGAAATACGCTTTTTACTCTCCCGTCATTGACGCGAACGACACAACAAAATACCCCGTGGTTATCTACATCCACGGACTTTTCCACGGCTGGACAGACAAAAGCTTTGTTAAAAACGGTCTTGTCTATTGGTGCAGTCGGGAAATGCAGGAAAAGTTCAGAGAGGGCGGAGCACATCTTATTGCGCCGAAAATTCCCGAGCTTACCATTACATCGGCCTATGATGACGAAGTAATGGGTATTATCAAGGACTATGTATCACAAAACATAAACAATGTTGACACCGAGCAGATATACATAATGGGTGGCTCGGCAGGCGGCGGACTTGCATGGAAGCTCATCATCAACAATCCCGACTACTTCGCAAAGGGTGTGCTTCTCTGCGCCACGGGCATTGTTTCAGCCGACAAGGCAAAAAAGGCGGCAGATGTTCCCGTGTGGGAGGTGTCGGCAAACACCGACCCGCTTGTGAACATCCTTTTCCAGACGGCGACATGGAACAATGTCGCGAAGTATTCCAATGTTAAAGACCAGTGCAGATGGACACGCTTTTCAGGTCAGGTAACCTGCCCCGACGGCAGTCATCCGTTCATTTCACATTTTCTCGCAAAAACAATCGGCTATAATTTCTGCACAGTTGCTGACCAAAAGATATTTTCGGGAATGTCAACGGTTAACGGAAGCGGTGAAAGCGTAGTTCTCAGCTGGGACAACAGCATTGTCGAGTGGCTTCAGTCATAATGCGTCAGATACCGAATCTTTCATAGCAATATCATAAAAAGCGAAGCTGTGATGAAATCAGAAGGTTTCATCACAGCTTCATATTTATTGCATTAAATTTTAATGAAATTATTGACTGTTGACAGAATACTGCTATAATTACAGAAAAAAGGGGTGTTTATTATGTGGGATAATTTCATCAGAAGAATACTTGCTTTACTCATGCCGATAGTTTTAGCCTTTAACGGCGTCGGTATCACGCTCGAAAGTCAGAGCGTTCACGTCTATTATGACTTCGCGAACGACCGTTCAGGCTCCGCCGCGGGCACAATAACCGTTGAGGCTCCTTTAGGCGGAAAGTACGATATTTTCTGGGGCGATGAGGACAACTCAAAGCTCTCCGCCAAAAAAGACAATCACGAAATTTATTACGGAAAGCTCACCGAGGTTACGGTTAAAAAGGGCGAGGGGAGCACCGAGGTTTCTCCGTTTGCCGCTATTCCCGATGACGCCGACAGAATTCTTGTCTATAAGTGCGGTGTATGCAAGGCGCATTATGAAATCGAAGATGAAAAACTGCCCTCAGATGACTTGATTTACAACTTCGGCGCGCTGAGCGATGTGCATTTCAACAGATACAAATTCCCTGTTAAGGATAACTCCGTTCTGACATTTACAAACGCGCTCAATTTCCTTGATATGTTTGACATTCAGCTTGTCGGAATGAGCGGCGATGTTTCGAGAAAAGATGAAGAAGATTCCTTTATTAAATTCAACAGAATCGCCGCAGAGCACAATTATCCTGTATATACCTGTCTGGGCAATCACGATTCAAGAGAAGATTATGACAAAAACCACTGGTACGACTACATGAATGTCGGCGTGTATTCCGACGAAAAAGCCAACGGAGTTGAGTCCGTTGTAAGAGATACGCTTGATTTTGTTTTCGCTCCCGAAAACGCACATGGCGATGTTTTCATTTTCCTTTCTCAGGTGGATTCTGATTACACCGCCACAGGCTATAATGTTACGCCTGAGCAGCTTGACTGGCTCGGCGAACAGCTCGAAAAATATAAAGACCGCACGGTTTATCTGTTTTATCATTCGTTCCTGCCGTCAGATGACGGAGTTGTCGGCACCTGCGTCGGCAACATAATGGGGCCGCACGGTGAAACATACGGCGCGGAGGGTACTTTAGGCAGATATGACGACATGAAGCTCAAGGAATATCTTGCGGAGTACAAAAATGTTGTGTTCTTTACGGGACATTCTCATTTTGCCTTTGAAATGCAGAAATACAATCCGAATCTTAACATCGGTCAGTATAAGGACGGCGCGGTAATGGTTCACATTCCGAGCGTAAGCTCAACGAGAGTTATCGGCATAAAAGAGGGCAAGCACGGTCTGATTGACCAGAACACTCTCAACGGCTCGGAGGGCTATCTCGTTTCGGTTTATGCGGACAGAATCGTGCTCACAGGCATAGACTTCACCGCAGGTAAGTTTATTGCCGACGCAACCTACTGCATTTATAAATAACAGCATTACAAGCTCCCACCGTTGCAGCTTTGACAGCGGGAGCTTTGCGATTTTAACTGTAAAACTATGAGATCCGTCGGGAGGATATTATGAAAACAATTACGGAATTACTGTTTGAACTGCGTGATGAGGAATATGCCGCGTTTCAGGCGAAGCTGACGCCGTCTGTTGACAAAGAGCTGTTTATCGGCGTCAGAGTTCCTGAGGTCAGAAAACTTGCGAAAAAGCTGAAAAACGAACCGACAGCTTCGGAGTTCCTGCGTGAGCTTCCTCATAAATATTATGATGAAAATATGCTTCACGGTCTGCTTGTTTCTGAAATTAAGGATTACGAAAAAGCGGTTGAGGAAACTGACCGCTTCCTTCCCTTTGTGGATAACTGGGCGGTGTGCGATATTATGTCGCCAAAGGTTTTCAAAAAGCATAAAACCGAGCTTCTTGAAAAAATCCGCGAGTGGACGCGCTCAGAAGAGACCTATACAATAAGATTCGGCATTGAGATGCTTATGAGCCATTTTCTTGATGAAGATTTCAGGGCGGAGTGTCTGGAAATCCCCGCGGCGGTGCATTCGGAAGAATATTATGTCAACATGATGATTGCGTGGTTCTTTGCCACGGCTCTTGCCAAGCAGTGGGATGCGGCAGTTCCATACCTTGAGCAGGGACGCCTTGACGAGTGGGTGCATAAAAAGACCGTTCAGAAAGCAAGAGAAAGCTACAGAATCACAGACGAGCAGAAAGCTTATCTGAAGGCAATACCGTATAGTCAAAGATAATTCGGCACAGCATAATCAATGTCTGAAAAATCGGCTCAGAAATGAGTTGAAAATACGGCTGTAAAAAATAAAAAGTCCCGGTAAACGCTGAAACAACGCAATACCGGGACTTTTTCTGATGGCTGGAACAAACAGTACCTTATTCTGAAAGAATTTTTCTGTAATTCTCTTTATCGGTGTCTCCCTCGGTTGAGATGCAAAGGACAACCGAGTTTTCGTCGAGTCCGATTTCATTTCTGATTTTTTCAAGTGAGCTATCTTTCATCAGTTCAATAACAAGTCCCGTTGTCGAAGCACCGCTTTCGCCCGAAACAATCTTAGCGTCATCACCGAGCGGTCTGCCGAGTGTGCGCATGCCTGTTGCCGCAGGGTATTCGGGCATGGCAACAAAGTTGTCAGCGTGGTCGCGCAGCACATCCCACGCGAGACTGCACGGCTCACCGCAGCAAAGACCTGCCATCATCGAGTTCATATTCCCCTGAGTGAAATGGAGCTTTCCGTCGCTGGCTTCGGCTGTGCGGTAAATGCAGTCGGCGACATTCGGTTCAACTACCGTAATCACAGGGCGGTTTTCATCGCCGTAATAATCGGCAAAAAATCCGCAGATTGTGCCTGCCATCGAGCCGACACCTGCCTGCAAAAAAATGTGTGTCGGTTTAACACCGTCAAGCTGATTTACAATTTCATATCCTATTGTGGTGTAGCCTTCCATGATGTCAGCGGGCACATCTTCATAGCCGTCCCACGATGTATCCTGAACAAGAACCCAGCCGTATTTCTCGGAGCATTCCTTTGCAAGGCGCACATCGTCATCATAAACAAGGTCTGTGATGCTCGCGTCCGAGCCCAGCTTCTTTATGTTTTCAAGCCTTTCGGGTGCTGTGCCTTTCGGCATGAAAACAACGCTTTTCTGTCCGAGACGGTTTGCCGTCCACGCAACTCCGCGCCCGTGGTTGCCGTCAGTGGCGGTTACAAAAGTTGTTTCACCGAGCTTCGCTTTTATTTCTTCACTTGTCATTTTTTCGTAGGGCAGTTCACTTATATCCACACCGAGCCTGCGCGCGATGTAACTGCCGATTGCATAACTGCCTCCGAGAACCTTGAACGCGTTCAGACCGAAACGGAAGCTCTCGTCTTTGACATAAATGCTTTTAACGCCTATATTTTCGGCAAGATTTTTAAGCTCGCGCAGGGGCGTAACACTGTATTCGGGAAAGCTTTTGTGAAAAGCATTTACTTTTTCGGCGTTTTTGCAGCCGTATCTTTTTACACTGCTTAATCCGCTGCCCGTTTTTCTTTCAAAATGTATGTTGTGAAAATCTTTATTCATATAACCGACCAGCTTTATAAAATAATTGTATATCCGGATTATATCAGAAAGGAACAGAAATATCAATAAATAAAGTAACGGCAAATATGTTCACCTTGTTTTGCTCTGTAAGAGACCGCGGCTTAATTCAGCCATTACAAAGAAAAATTCATAAGGGGTTTATTAAATTTTACATTTTTCGACAATGAATTTATATATGTAGTTGCTTGACAAGTGACCAAGTGGTCGCTATAATATAATGTGTCCAGCTGGTCACATTGAGCTATAGGGAGGCTGTTATGGGAAATACAACAAAAGAAAAGATTCTTGATGCGGCGCTCGTCAGCTTTGCTGAAAACGGTTACAAGGGAACCAATCTGCGTGATCTTGCCGCAGGGATGGGACTCAGCAAATCTGCACTGTACAGGCATTATGAAAGCAAGGACGATATCTGGAATGCTGTCATTGACCGAATGGAGGCTTATTATGTTTCCCGATTCGGCTCAGCGGAAAATTTACCTTCTGCGCCGAAGTCCTGCGACGAACTGTTTACTATGACCATGAATATGCTTGATTTTACCCTGCACGACAAAAGGGTTATCCTTACAAGACGATTGCTGCTTAAAGAGCAGTTCAGAGATGAAAGGGCGCGGCATTTTGCTACTCTGCATTTCCTGAACGGAACGAAAGAAATCTACACAAAGATTTTCGCAGAAATGATAGATAACGGTATTCTGAAAAAAGATGATCCGGATATGCTCGCGTTTGCCTATACTGCTCCAATTACGGCACTTGTTCACTACTGCGACCGTGAACCCGAAAAAAAGTCGGAAATAACAGGACAGATTGAAGCGTTTGTAAAGCATTTTATCAGGATGTACGGGAGCCCTCTTTCATGATTGATAAAGCATGATGAGGCATATATGTGAACAAGACGGATAAACGTTTGCTTACTGTGAAAAAAAGCGGCTGAATCAAGTCGTTTTTGAAGAAATAAAGATAAAAACGGAGGAAGAAAATCATGAAAGATGGATTTATTGTACCGCCCAAACATGTGAATTTTCAGGCAAAAAAATTATTCGGTCCCGTGGGGCGTATTATTGACGGCTCCATAGCCTATATTACCTTGAAAGGCGGAGGACCGCTTGAACAGCATACTCATGAACACAATCACCTGTTTATAGTTGTGAAGGGTGAGGCGGTAGTGCTTGCCGAAGATAAAAAAATAATAATTCACGAAAATGAATCATATCTCGTGAAGGGTAATATCCCACATTCTGTATGGAGTAATCAGGACGAGGAAACTGTCATGATCGGTATATCAGTTCAATAAAAAACGGAACACTATCGGTAAACATATAAGAAGAAAGGTCGCACGGGGAAGGGATAAGAAATGAGCGAACAGAAATATGTAACATGGAATCCCTGGCACGGCTGTACGAAGTACTCCGAAGGATGCCGTTACTGCTATGTTTACAGGCAGGATGAGGCATACGGCAGTTCGGTATCATCGGAGCAATGCCGCAAAACGCAGAACTTCAATCTGCCTGTGAAAAAGAAGCGTGACGGAAGCTTTAAGGTCGAGCCCGGTTCTATTGTTATGACTTGCTTTACTTCGGATTTTCTGCTGAAAGATGCGGATGAATGGAGAGCTGAATGCTGGGAAATGATAAAAACCCGTTCCGACTGTATGTTCTATTTTTTCACGAAGCGAATTGAACGCTTTATGGAGTGCGTACCGAATGATTGGGGCGAGGGCTATGACAATGTTATCGTTGGCTGCACCTGTGAAAATCAGGACAGAGCGGATTTCAGACTGCCGATTTTTTCGAAACTTCCGATAAAGTTTAAAACAATAATTATCGGTCCTATGCTCGGTTCCGTTAATCTTGAAAAATATTTGAACGGCAGTATTTGTGAGGTAACCTGTTCAGGCGAGTCGGGTAATAATGTTCGTCCGTTAAACTACGATTGGGTGCTGGATGTGCGCAGGCAGTGCATAAACAAAGGCGTCTCTTTTCAGTTCCACCAAACAGGAGCGTATTTTATAAAAGACGGCAGAATGTATCATGTACCGCGCCGTTTTCAGATGCAGCAGGCGCGTAAGGCGGGAATTGACTACAAAATTGTTGATGAATATATGCCGGAAATATAAGCGTTGATATAGCCGCGGTCTTGAGAGTTTTGTCACAGAACAAAGTATCAGAAACAGAAAACTACGGAGAAAAATATTATTTGTTATGAAAGATATTATGGCTTTTTTATCTGCGGCACTGCCGTGGATTTGTATAGGTTTGTTGCTTGCAATATTTTTTGCTAAAAGCAGTCGAAAGAAAAAAGATGAAAAAAAGAAAGATAATTACAGCACCGAAGGTATGGCGCTCGGAATGTGCTTCGGCACGGCAATAGGTACATCTATCGGTAATAATACAGGCATCGGACTTACGCTTGGAATGTTGGCAGGATTTGTTATCGGTTCCTGTATTGAGAAAAAGAAAAACAATGACGAAGAATCTGAAAATAACCATTCGTCCCGAAACACACAGGGACTATAAGGATATTGTGTCGCTTGTGCTTCGTTCATTCAAAGAGGGAACGGATTATTCCGACGGCACGGATATTGTTGCGCTGATTGAAGAAATAAGAGATTCCGTATACTACATTCCCGAGCTTTCCTTTGTTGCGGAGCTTGACGGCAAAATTGTCGGACATTTTCTTTTTTCACGCTTTCCGCTGTCAAAGACGCCGCAGGGCGGACACGGTGGTGCGAATGATACCGACATCGTAATGCTTGCGCCCGTTTCCGTACACATAGATTTCTTGCGGCAGGGTATCGGCACGGCAATGCTGAAGCTCGGTATTGAGAAAGTCAGAGAAATGGGCTTCAGCGGCATTATTGTCGAGGGTAACTATAAGTTTTACAATACCGTCGGCTTCAGAACGTCGTCCGAATATAATATCTTCCCCGTCAGCGGTTATCCCATGACCGAGCCGAGATGTCAGATGTGCATGGAAACATACGACGGCTCGCTGAAAGATAAGGGCGGGTATGTTGTTTACGATATGTATTACAACGCATAGTGGCAGACAAAATGACTGAAAAAGAAGATGAATCAATGAAAGACTGATAAATAAACGAACCAGCCTGCCAAGGTGATTGCCTCGGCAGGCTTTGTTCTGTAAGAGACCGCGGCGCAGTTCAGCCATTACAAAGAAAAATCCCGCCGTCGCAAACGCGACAGCGGGATTTTTGGTACGGATGTTCATAACACAAGTAACAAATTTGAATCCGTCAGCGGTATATATTCCCGTCCGACCATTGCCAAGCTTCGATTTATATGAATTATATCATAACATTAAATTGGAGGCAATACAAAATGGAAAAACACATTATTGATGAAAAGACGGGCATCAGCTACACACTTCAGGGAGATTATTACATTCCCGATTAAACATTACCGTCCGAAAAAGAATATCCTCCTCTCGGCAAGTGCGGCAGAATGAGGCTGACTTATCTCAAGGAACACAAAAAGGTTCAGTATTCCATAATGCTGATGAACGGCACATTAAACAGTCATCTGCATGATGTTGACGAACAGGCAAATATAATCCTTGAACAGACTGTAAAAGCATTTGCTGAAGCCGACGGGTGTGATGAAAAACTGAAAACTGCGGACCAAATGAAATGGGTAGGATTGATGAATAACTACAGGCACTGTGCGGAGGAAATCATTTTCAAAGAACTGATATATGTATAATTGACAAGGCGGTGGGAGAAATCCTGCCGCTGATTTTTTAAAAAATATACGCAACCATATTATAATTGAATAATAAATTTGCATGTTTCTACCATGAACATAATTCTACGTATCATTGCAAAAACAATGGTGCGGAAAGTTTTTCTGTAATTTCATAAAAAAATAAGTTTTTTATGATTAGATCTTCGCGCAATCCATTGAAAAATAGAATAAACTATGCTAAAATACATTCAAATAAAATCTGCAAGAACAGATTTCGAAAGGAGAACAATTGTATGAAAGTTTTTTGTGAGGTAATTGCATCTTAAACTGAATATGTGGTGCAAACGATTGTTGAGGCATAAGCCTCTGTGTTGTTGTGCCGTTTTAAAGTAACCTTTCGTGAATACTATAACTTTCGGTTGTAGCACACTTTAGGGTGTGTTATTTTTATGCCTTGAATCAGCCGTAGGAAGTACCACTGACGCTGGTTGCTTTCTACGGCATTTTTGCGTCTTTTTTTAGATTCTAATATGAATATTTGGAGGAATAACAGTGAATCAATACATAATAGAAAATAATTTTAATTTGAAAGTATCTGAAATAAAATTACTTGATAAGCATTTTGGTACGGAGCTCTATTTGATTAACACAACAACAGGTAAATACATAGTTAAAGTTTTGCCGTTGTATATGGAAAATGTTAAAAATGAAGGTGAGCTTACCGAATATCTTTATAATCACGGGATTAATGTTGCAAGATTTCTGAAAAGCAAAGATGATACTTATGTCGTGAAAATGTCTGATTTTCAGTTTACCATTCAACAATTTATTGAGGGCAAATCGCTGCCGGTAAACACTGCTCCTGAATGGTTTCTGAATAAATCAGCAGATTTTCTTGGACAGACCGCGTTGTTGTTGAGGGATTATAAAGGCTTAACATTGAGATTCGGTAAAGAATTCTTTTCAAGTAAAGCAGTTCGCCGGAAAATGCGACAATACAAAAAAGAGCTTCTTAAGGCGAAAAAAGCAAAAGATTTGGATGTTATACCTGTTTGGGAAGAACAAATTCGGCATCTCAAAAAAATCTCAAAATTCCGTATCAACACACAAAAACTGACTTATGCAAATTCGCACGGTGATTATCACATAGGACAGGCTATCATAAACAACGATAATTTCACGGTTATTGATTGGAGTTCAGCTTGCAGGCTGCCTATTTGTTTGGATGTTATAACATCTTATGTCTTTTCAAGTCCGACTTGTGAGGAAGGTGTAATTGATGCAGAAGGACTAAAAAAATATATTACACGATTCACAAAAAAGTTTCCGCTGTCGGAGTATGACATAAAATCAATGCCGTATGTGTTGTACTTTTGGCATTGTATGTGTAATTATCGTCCCGATGAACTCTGCGATATTCCTGACAGTTATAAAGCTATTGCTAATCTCATTAATAAATTTTTGAATTGGCTTTATGATAATATTGAAGAATTATCAGAACAACTAAATAATTAAATATATTTTTTCCCAATAATAAAAGAATAAAAAACAAGCTCTTCGTATCATTGCTAAAGCAACGGTGCGGAGAGTTCTATTTTTACTATGAATACTCGATATGGTGCGAGTGTTCATATGGGATTTGGAAAATATATAATTTGCTGACAGCGAACATACATATTATAAAAATTTTCGCACATTCGACAAGCCTCCTGATATTCGGTACAATGAAGCTACCAAATAACAGGAGGTTTTTATTTTATGGAAAAGCATATTGTTGATGAAAAAACAGGTATCAGTTACACTTTGCAGGGAGATTACTACATTCCCTATTTTACATTACCGCCCAAAACGGATAACCGCCCCATTGGTATTTGGGGCAAACGGCACAGAGATTATCTTAAAAATCACCGCAAAGCAATTTACTCAAGTATGCTGATGGATAACACTTTACACTCATATCTTGCTGATATTAACAAACAAGCAGATGATATGTTTTTTCGGCTCGTAAGGGATATGGCAAAAGCAGAGGACATAACAGAACAACTTAAAGCAGAAAATCAGATGTTGTGGGTGCAGAAGATGAATAATATCCGCAACCGTGCAATGGAATTTGTAAACTCGGAGTTGATTTATGTATGAGCGACGGAAAAACAATTTTTCATATAGAAGTGGAGAACAAAAAAGCATCACTGGTTTGGTCTGTTCTTTCAGAAAATCTGCAATTTGTTATAAACAAAAAACAACATTCAGCTGATGGCAAAGATATTAATATCTACATTCGTGTTGACGAAAACAAATAATAATATACAAACGGACAAAGATTCAAACCTTGTCCGTTTTTTTACTGTAAAAATAAAATCGTTATTTTGGAATACTAATTTTTATTCAATCCTTGTAAATATCATTTCGTCATCAGAATCATAGAAAATAAGTTCATCGCCACTTATTTCAAATTCAAAAACAAGGGTTTTAGTGAAAACAGGCGTGTTTGGAATTATTGTTATCATATAATCTTCGATAGAATAATCAAACGTAATGCCAAAGTCAAGAATCGTAGATAAATATCCATTTCCATTTTCATCAAAAGAAATCTGTGTTTCTGTCAGAATTCCTGATACAATTTTTGTTTGTCCTACCCATTTTCCGATAATGCGGGTTTCGTTTATTGTATCAACACCGCATGATGCTAAAGAAAACATTATGGCGAGAACCATGAACATTCCTAATATTTTTTTCATAGTAATATCTCCTTGTTTTTCAAATATTGTAAATATTTTAACATTTTAATAATAATTTAGAGTATTCAAAAAACTGTTTTATTATGTCAGTTTTGATGATAAAACATAATTAATTCCGGATTTTTCATATAAAATGTTTTAATTGATCTTTAAATGATTTAAGAAAAATGAGATTATTTTTGAGATTAAATTCAGTAATATGTTCTGATTTTTCAGATAGCTCGCTATCATCAATTGTAAACAAAAATGATACATAGTATTTTAAAATGTGCCAAATATTGTTTTGAATAACTTTTAATCCAGAGTCTTCATCATAATGGTTTAACCTGTTTTCATCGATAATTTTATCAATACCAACTTTCAAAATGCCTATATCGTTGTCTTCATATTTTAAATAATAAAATGTTGCCAAGAGTAATTCCATATACATAACAGTATAATCATAATCATAATCATTTTCAGTTTCAGATGTTAATCTATGTACAGTATAAACTTTTTCAAATATTATTTCCTGATCCCTTATTACGATTAATTTTTCAAAAAATTCTTTAAATATAACCGATATGTATTTGTCAAAAGTATCTACATCATCGATCCCAAATAATTCAGTGTAGTCGTAATATTTTTCTGTGCAATCTTCTGGAGAACCGCGACCTAATTTTAATGAGAATCGAACAAATTTCTTAAAAAAATTTCTGCCAGCATAATCATCACTATAACCATAAGTACTTTTAATACTATTAATCATACTATTTTCATCAACAGCAATGATTGTAATAAGATTATGGATATTATTATCATCATGAGATATATGATGTAGTCTCTCGAGGACTTTAATTGCGTAATCGGGCATACAGCGGTCAAGCTCATCAACGACAAAAACAATCGTCTGATCTTCTGCCATTATTTTAAGAGATTCCGTTACTAATTTCAGTGCATTATTAAACGATGTCAGCGGGTCAAAATCATTGATGTTATCAAGTATTTCTTCACTGCCGTAAATTTCTTTTATTTCTCCTTCAGTTACATGAAATTCATCAAACATATTTTTTATATTTATACCTATCCGCTTCTCAATAATGCCGTCAAGACCTGCCAGTACAATAGAACCTGCTCCTTTTAAAACTGTAAATACAGTCAGAAGTTTTCTGTATTTTTTTTCTTCATACAGAACTTTTTTTTCTTTTTTGCTAAGATTTTTGCTGCGAACTTCTATTTTTTCTTTTATCTGCTTAATCATCATTGACACTATTGCAACAAGAGGCTCATCATAATAATCATATTTCCAGCAATCATAGTGGAATACCATGTATTTAGATTCATTAAGTTTATCTTCAATTTCTTTTAAAAAAAATGTTTTGCCGCAGCCCCACGCTCCATCGACTGCAAACGAAATATTAGCTTCGATGCCAGCGAATAGATCCATCATTTCTAAAAATCTATTGATATCTTTGGTTCTGTTCAGATAATCCTTCATTTAATTGCCTCCATTTGATATAATCAGCTAAAGCGTTTATAATACCAATAACACTCAGATTCTTCTCCATTATTTTGATCGCTTAAAGGAATCCAATAACCGTTTTCGTCGATATTTAAGATTTCATCATAGTTTTTATTTTCAAACTTCTTCACATAGTATTTCTTTCCACATTCAAATGAAACTGATTCTGAATTTTTGTTTCGTTCTACATATAATGAGTCAACTTTGCTAAGCACAAAAGTTCCTTCATTCAGCAAATCTTCATACTCTTTATGAGCGTGTCGTCGATTGTCATATTCTTCGACAAGTTCGCCCTTCTTTTCATTATCTTTTTTAGAATAGATTTCAACTTTTAAATGAATATGATCATTAATCGGATCTATTATTTGTATACAAACCAGAGAATGTTTTTCTAAATAAACTGCTGTGGCTTTTTTTTCGTTTTTATTAAGCGTTTCAAAGCCCATGGCTACTTTTGAAGTGCTTATTTCGATTCCTAATGGTTCATCATATTTGTTTTCAACTTCAAAAAAATAATATCCCTCTTGTTTTGTACGAAAATAATTTTTTTCATTATTTATAGTGTGGTCAAATATTACACCAGAAGGAATATAATCTAAATTTTCAATACTTCTCCTAAAATCACAAATACCAGTTTGTATTAATATTGTAATAAAACATAAAAAAATCAACAATAATAAAATAATACCAAATTTAAGTCTATGAAATGATATATGAGGAAATCCGCAGCGATTACATAATATCCTTTCCTTTGCAACACCTTTTTCATCTTTATATTTTTCAACTTTTATTGAAAATGTTATCCATTTACACACTTTACACTTACACCACAAAATATTGCGTTGTTTTTTATCACAAAAAGAAAAAATATCCTCGGTAGTTTTCTCTGGCGGCTTTCCTTTTTGTTTCTTTGATGGGTTTCCCCCAAACATCCCAGACATACAACTTTCTTCCTTTTTAAACATTTAAATTAGCAAATCTCAGTAGCAAGTTGCTACCGATTATTTATTTAATTCTTGTAAATGTTCTTTTATCATCGTCATCAAAGAATATCAGCTCGTCACCATTTACCTCAAATTCATAAACACGAGTTTTTTTGAGAAGATGAGGGTTGGGAATTATTGTTATGTTATTGTCTTTTATTGAATAATCAAACGTAATGCCAAAGTCAAGAATCGTCGATAAAAATCCATTTCCGTTTTCATAAAAAGAAATCTCTATTTCTGTCGGAATTCCTAATACATTTTTGGTTTGCCTCACCCATTTCCCGATAATACTGGTGTGTTGTTTTAACTCACCTTTGTGTTCATCTTTTTCATTTTTAATCGAATCTTTTGCAGATGTAGTTGCCCGAGTAATAGACTTATCGTTTTGATTATCAATGTTGATAATAATGTTTTGTGCAGATGCCGGTACTTTTGTTATAGAAGTCGTCGTAGTAGATTCTTCTTTTTTACTTGTTCTTGAAATGGTTCCGATTTCATTTGGATTAACTGCTGTTTTTTCATAGTATGTAGTTAGTTTAGTAACATTTCTATCAGAGCCCATATTCATATTGTTTTTTTCATATTTAATATGCAACACAAATATTACAATTAAAACAACCTCAAATAAAAGTAGAAGAAGCTTTTTTAAGTTTTTTTTCATTTTAAACCGTCCTTTGCGTTGATGCCTAAAATGTGTTTATCTTCTTTGTTTTATAACCGGGAAAGCACCTAATTCCGAAAGCAACCATAAAAACGGAGTTTCTGTGCCTTTTTTTGAGTCAGATGTCAAAGCAAAATAAAGACTTTTTTCACCAAAAACTTTTTTGGCTTCCTGATTTAATTCTGCTTTCTGATTTAACAAATCATGATCTGACGGATCTTCCAAAAAACGCTGAATAATTTCTTCATGTCGCTCTATAATATCGTTTTTATCGATCCCGTTTCTCATTGATTTAGTTATAATGCCTTTATTTTGAATTGTTTCAGGAATTTCGTCCCATTTTTTATCTTTGAAAGTTTCGTCAACCTTATTAAACACAAACGCGATTGGAATTTTGGATACTTCATTTTGCTTTCCTTTAAATATGTCCAATAGATTATTGAAAAACTTTAAAGAATCAATAATGATAATAAAACCGTCTGTGTTTTTCAAACGCTCGATTTCTTTTTCTTTATTTGATTTTGAAAACGAATCGTCAAAGGGTTGATAAATCACCGCATGAATCTCTTTTTTGCCTGTTTCATTTTTTAATATCGGTACGCCAATATCATCAGACAGATTTTCCCAACCTGAGCTTAATAAATTTCGCACTATTGATTCAATATAATCGTTCTTTTCGACATTTTGTGAATCGTTCTTTTTACGACCTTGTGAATCTATCAATGCTATATAATATTTTATATCGTATGTTCCAAAGGATTCCGGCAGCTTTCCTTTGCAATACGGACAGCAACGTTCATTTATAGGATCACCGTTATTTTTTTTTATTCCATCGATTCGTCTTTTATCTTTTTCATTTCTTGTTATTTCACATACAGCGGGGTCAAAATAATCATAATCACCATTAGTGTTTTTTTCTCTGAATAAGACATTGTTTGTTTTTAAAGACGCCAAGCAATGTGGGCACTTAATTGTAAAGAATTTTTTAGCCATTTTATGTCTCCACGTTTATTTCGCCTTTACATAAAAGCATATATTCATTATCATTTATTTTTTTTACCAGTCCGGGCGTGATTTCTTTAATTCTTTGCCCTTTGGGAGCAATACCATACCCGTCTTTCTGAACACTAAAACAATTGGTAAGCAAGCTTATATCATTATAGGCAGCGAAAGTATTTTTTCTGAAATCGTAAAAGTTTAAGCACAGATATTGACCGTCTACAATTATATAGTCGTCGTTCCTGTTACCAATCCTGAATTTTGGCTTTTCTTGTCCGGAAAAATTAAGGTTATAAGAATTAGAAATTGTTACGGGACAAATTGAACACCATTCAGTTTCATCCGGCTCTATTTCACCTTTATGAACCTGATTTAATTTTTTACAGAATTTATCATAGAAAATTTGCGAATTACCATTTATTGCTTCAGGTTTTTTTGTGCTCTTTTTTTTAGATATTTCCTCTTTATTATCAGTTTTCTCTTCACCCAAATTGCTTGGATTAAATCTCATAATATCAGTATGGTTAGTTGACTTTCCCTTAGTTATAAATCTTTCCTTTTGTGATTTTTGCTTTCGCTTATTTTTTTTATGCTTAAAAAAGCCGCATTTTTTTTCATTATCATCAGCTGATTCTGCTGTTTCAGCTATTTCAGCTGGTTCATTTATGTCTTCGGTTGATTCCTGTTCATTATTCTTTTGTCTTTTATTATGCTTTTTTATAACCGATGTTGCAAAACAACCAAACAAACCACCAATCGCTAATGAAGTTACTATTATCAACATTAGTGAAAACTTTGATAAATTTATTCCTTCATCATCGTCAGAATTTTTAGATGTAGGTGAAGAATTGTCTTTGGACGAAGTTTTAGCTGATGTGGTAGAGGTTGTTATTGTTGTGGTTGTGGTTGTAGTTGTGGTGGAGGTAGAAGTAGATTCTTCTTCAACGATATTTTCTGAAGATGATTTTATTATACAATTATTATCAAGGATTTCTATTGAATTAATATCGACTTTACAATTATTTACAATATCAAAATGCCCATGAAGTACCTTTATGGAATTATTTTTAAATACAATATCTATTTCTTTTTTATCATTTGCCTTTTCTTCTAACGGAAAAGAATTAGGAAATGGAAAAATTTTTATTTCTGTTGGTTTATAATTCGTACCTTTTTCATCTATATAACAAATTACCCACTTATTATTATAGTCATTTTTTTCGGCACGAAAAATAACTTTTTGATTATCATTTACATAAAAAGAAACAAGATCATTTTCTTCTACCATATTATCAATATACAATATATATTCTTCATCATCTGCTGCCATGCAAGGAACAGAAACGGTTAATATCAATAAAACTACCGTTATAAAAATAACAAACTTCTTTGTCATACTTACACCCCATAAGAATAAAAGTAAAGAAATAAACAAAAACAAAGCCCCGGAACCGGATAAATTCCGGGGCAATCAGAACTAAAACAACTATTATCAGTCTTTGTTGTCTTTAAACTCATCTATCATCGCATCAAGAATTGCCAATGCAATGGTTTCTTTGTATGTATCAGGATCGGGATTAAATCTATCAACCTCTGCAACGATATTATCGTAATAATTGCTCAAAAGCTTTTGCACTTCAGGATTCTCAAAAGAGATTTTGTTTAAAATATGGTCATCATCGGGAACTTGTTCAAGACCTTCATAAACTGCTATTGTATTGCAAAGCATTTGATACTCTTCATACACTTCTTCTTCGTTTGGTATATTCAGGACTGTTGCTCCATTATCTTCTTCATTCTCAGCTTTTTCCTCGGTTTTGGAAGCATCAACTGCAGCTGAGATAGAAGCATTTTGAGATGCTTTAGACCTTATTTTTCCGAATCTGCTTGAGGTTATAGCTTTTTGCGGAAGATCAACCTCTCCTATATCGTCCAAATATAAAAGCCCTTTTACGACCTCTTCTTTATTATCGCACATTGGATTGTAAATTTTAACATTAGCATTTTTATCTTCATATAAAATAGTACGGAACAAATCTTCCAACTTTGTAATAAAATCCCCATGTCCTATTTTACAAAACTCAATGCCCTTTGAACCACATCCGGCAAGACATATAGAGAGATTTCTCTCATGCAGGACAATTTCTTTTTTGTTGCACTTTGCGTCTATATGGCATGCTATAAGATAAAACAGCGCATAATACTTAATGCGTATTGCCTGAAGAAAATGCTGATAACCTTTTTCTGCTTCCATTTTTTCGGCGTTCTTTTTATATCTGTCAAGTACATATATAAGAGCATTTGTCCTTTTTTCTATAGCTTTAGCATCTTCTTCACCTAAAGCTGGTTTTACATTTTTACTGTTAACATATACTGAAAACGGAGTCATCCCACTTTGTTCTTCGTCTTTAGGAGCGTCAATCCACATGCCAGTGAAGTTTTCATCCTTAACAAACTGCATGATGGTTTTTTCAACAAGCTCCTGACCTGCATATTTAAAGGTGTTCTGATTTTTTATATCAGAAGTTGCATCAGAGCCACGCCAGAAAGAAAAATCTGTTGTTCCGCCACCAATATCTACAATAGCATAACCGTTGCTGATGTTCGGTTTTTTAGTCCGGTCAATTTTACTGTAATATTTACCGGCACAAACAGCTTCTGTTTCACCTTTAATGCTAATGTTCATTCCGCTGATGTTTTGGAGATAAGTTTTATCGATTGATTTTAAAATAACGTCGCCTAACCCTTTTTGCGGATATGAAACACGTATTTCAACGCTTGCGGCTTTTTTACTACATTTTGCTTCTAACAATGCTGTGAGCAGAATATGGGATACAAAGTTTTCTGTAGCTTTTTTTGCGCTCAGCAGCTTATCGTTTGAAGCCCGCCATTTTAAGCCTTGGCGTATACTTTCGTTTGTATGGTATGACAGGAATTTCTCATCTATTTTCACAAAACGACCTGTTACATTGGGGATCCCGCTTACCTTCCCGCTGCCGTCATCTCTGCTCTCAATTTTAAAGTTCTGACCGTATGTGAAAATCTTACCCAGTTTACCGGTATCATGACCGAAAAGATAGTATTTCTGTATATAATCACGTTTTTCACTTTCAAACGGATTATATAAATCCAGAATATATTCATCAAGAGTGCTTATAGATTCGCCCGGATCATTTTCATCCTCTATATTCTTTTTAATATATACATTAGTACCGGTTGTACCGAAATCCATTGCAATAACGCTTTCTCTTTCTCCAGATGTTATTTCGGAAGAGTTAGACTTGATAACCCAGCATCCCAATGAATAGTCGATTCCTGAAATATTGCAGGCAAAAGAGAGCGCAGACGGTATTGATTCACTTTGAATCATATCAAAAGTAACATTGTCAGCGTCATCCCTTGTATATTCTGAAAGACAGGAATATCTGTAGATTTGATCATTGTTTTTGTTAATCAAATCTATTTTCATAGGCATTACTCCGCTTGTATCCTTTATTCCCGTAACTCTCTGCGCGTTCCCTGTTATAGAATCGTATGCAGTAGCTCTTCTTCCGCCTTCAATGCCTTGTAACTCAGATTTGTAAATTGAAACACTGTATTTCTTCCAGCTGTCATCGCTGAATTTCACAAAGGGCCAAATGGAAATATAAGGCATGGTGTCTGTCCATACCACATCGTTGATGCTCCAGAAATGCGAATATGTCATAGTTTCGCTGTCAATTACCAGTCTGAATTTAACTGTAAAACCCACAATTCTATTATCATCAGTCTCAGGTCTAACCATTAAATCGTTAAGTGCTGCACCGTTCTTATAGCTTTCAACCACATCCTTATGAATCGGAGGCAGTACATAATAAACATTTTCTCCCAGTTCTTTCCTTTGAGGAACAAAAACGTCATTTATGCTTGAATCTAAACATAAATTTCTGTTGTTTGAGGGGATTATGATTAAAATTTTATCTGAGTATGCATTTTTAGGCGCTTTGGGGTGCAGGGGACATATTGTTTTGAAATCCTGATAAATTTCAGAAGTATCTGCATTTTTATAACCGGCAGATGTTGGGTTCTTATCCGTTGAAGGGATAGGATCTGTTTTCCCGCCTTTCAACGATTCTGCAAAGTCTGCAAAATATGATTTTGCAGGGTATATTTTATTATCAAACTGTTTGAGCCAAAGATAAAGCTTCTGACTTGTAATATTTAAGTTCTGCTCATTCGGTTCAGACAATGAAAACGGCTTCCAGCCTTCTTTATCATCGTACCACTCTAATCCTGCAAAAAGATCTCTCGGATACTCTTTAAACGGGCAAATACCGATTGAAGGCATAAACATAGCGAAGGGAATTTCTCTTCCGCGATTGTCTCTTTTACAAAAGACAGTCAGTTTTTTATAATTCGGAACACCGTCTTCATCTTTTTTATAACCTGATTCGCCGCATTCGATAAGGCAATCAAGTATTACGCTTGCCAAAGGACTCGGAATATCTCCGTTTCCAGATTCATAAAGAGTAATTTCCTTGATTGAAATATCTATACTTTTGATTCTCTGAAGAGCGATCGCAGCTATCATTCCGCGCCATTCATTTACAGCACTTTCATTACCTGAAACGAATTTAGAACAAAACTCTTTAAAAGATGCAATTGGAGAAGGAATCGCATGATCTGACATCTTACGTTCAGTGCTGTTGTTTTTAATAATTTTTTCGGACATTTCTTCTAAACTTTTATTAACAGAAACCCAACCTCGTCCGCCTCCGGTTGTTGCAAAATCAGTTGACGGATTTTCGGCAGGAAAAAGCATTTTATTCATACTCATGATCTTTCTCACTCCTGTTGAAATATTCATAGCAATAATTATACGCTTCATGCAAATAATCGCTAAATCTTTTCTGTGGTTCTGTGCCGGCTTCTTGATAACGCTTGATAATGTTTTTGTTAAACTTTGACTTCAATGAAATTACCATTTCGTCAAATTCTATTCCCGATTCTTCACCGGCAATATAATCTCTGCGTTTACAGAATGTACCGATTCTTGTCGGCTTAATTTTTCGAGCATCTATTAAATTGCAAATATCTATAAGGTTGTCAATGTAGTCTATGTTAAAAAACTTGTAGTCTGCACGATAATCGGTTGTTGTTTCGTCGGTTGTGCCCCAGTCTCTTCCGTTATATGAAATATCCTGCATCATTTTTACATAGTTTTTGCAATAAGTATAAATGTTTTCTAAAAAGTTATTGGCATTATCTCTTATATCGTCATATTCCTTATTGGTATATTTTCCGAAAAGACCGGCTTTAAGCTCTTTTTGAACATTATAAGTTGCATCAAAAATATTAACATTTTCCGGATCATCTTTATTAGTAATAAACACGCCATAAACCTTTGTTATAACAAAAGCAGAAAAATACAACATTGTTGATAAATCACGTTTCATTTCCACTATACCGGAAAAATCAACAGAATTTATACCGGATTCAGTGTCTGCATCTGTAAATCTGTAAATATATATTTTACCCGGCTGGCTTTGTGCTTTAGATGGATTACTGAAAAATTCGACCATTGCACGCGCTGCAACGACATCAACCAAATCAAAATGATTCTTTTGATTTGATCCGCACTCGGCGTAATCTCCCGTATAATGCAGGGGCTGCTGACCGCATATATAAAGAGAATCAAAATACCCTTTTTCGTTATCCTCGGTTCTCATCATATTTTTATCTCTGCCATATTGTTCGAGAGCAACTATTGTTTTTGAATAAAATTCATTGGAATCAATCTTAGCGTCTTCAACTTTTTCATTATGAACGCCAAAATACGGGAGCAAAAGAACCCCTGATATTACTAATTTTTCCGAACTGTCAGTAATTTTTTTATCTACTGAGTTGCGAATTTGTGCCGCAAGATTCGGAAAAACAGATGCTCCCGTTCCGCCGAAGACAGAACCTATAATAAATACATTAGCTACACTGCTGGCATTTTTGTTTAAATAATCGGTTACAGGTTGAGCTATGTCGCATCTGGATTTTTCGGTTGCCCATTTGCCTTTTTTGCTCATATACTTAAATGTAAGAGCACCTACCGAGGGATGCCCGTAAAATCCGCCTTCATTTTCTTGCTCCTGTTCTTCTTTACTGTAGAAAGCATTTAAAATAATCTGATCATCTCTATCGCTGAGATTATCCTCAGTGATCATGCTTTTCAGATTTGTTGCATTTTTCCCTCCTCTTTCCTCATTTATGAGGGTACCCATAGCCTTTGTAAAATTCCAATCTTCCGAAAACTTCAGGCTTGAACGGCAAAAATAATACTTTTGCTGATCTCTGGGAAAAGCATTACTTCGTTTTAAAGCATTTTTGTTGTTGCCGTCTGAATCAACATCCGCCAAATTTGTAATTGCCTCAAGCATGCTTTTAGCTTTTTCAGTGCCGCCGCATGATTGGTCTTTATCAACGATAAAAAATGTAATGTCCTTATCGTCGCCTGTAATCATATTCATCGCACACAGATGTGCTGCTGCTTCCGCAACACGTGCTCCGGTGCCTCCAACGCAATAGCAAAAATTCATTTTCATCTTCCTTTCTTTGAGTTAAGGTTTAAATACTTTATATGGGATTATTGAGCCTAAAGCTGTTACGCCAAACGCCACAGCTAAGTATTTAATGCTGTCGAATACATCGTAATTAAACCCTAATTGACATATTAAAGCAGGAACAAGCGCGAATGAAAAAGCTCCTATAAAACCAAGTGCCCAATAAAGCGTCCAATTTAAGTTCTTTTGATTTCCGAAATGCTTTTGTTTATACGCCTTATTAAACCAAACAGCAAACATTACCGCTGCCGTGATAACGACCAGAAGCAGAAAATAAGTTATGTATTCTTTGAGTGCTGTCGGTCTGATATGAACTTGTCTTTTGGTTGCCGCCCACCAGATAAGACCGGGCAAGCACAAGAAAATATCAATTGCTACTCCCAATATGATTCCTTTACTTTTTTTCATAATATCAAAATCCTCCTGAAAATTATTTTATCCGTGAAAATCAGTCCGTCTCTCTGAGATCCACGGTGATTAACACATCGGAAATGACGGCTTTCATAGTTTTTTCATAGCTAATTTTAATTGATGGCGTTACTTCTCCAACCAAAAGATTATAAAAGTTTTCCAACCCGATAGTTTTTGTGAAAAATTCCGGATTTTTGTCCGGCTTTCCGTAATCGGCAGGAACGCTTGATAACGGTAAGCTATATTTGCTGATCCATGTGGGCATAGCGTTTCCGCTGACATTCCGTAAACCTGTAATGTCAAATTCGATTACGATGTAATCATATTCCTTCTTCAAATCCTGCATTTTGTTAAAAGACAGTTTTACTAATAATGCACCGCTTTCATTGTCAACAGTATATACATTCATATCTTTTTCTGAATGTTCTTCAAAAATACAATCTTTTGCATTTTTATCGTCTGTAAGACATATCGTACTACCTTTTTTATAAACCTTATACAACGGTATTTCCATATAAGGGGAACTGCTTTCTAACAATTTGCTTTCAGATATTTCTTCCCATTGGTATTCTGAGTTATCGTTAAGCTTCGCTCCCTTGACGCTGAAGGACTCCATATCAATTTCATATTCAATCTCATTGGAATTTGCTGTCTGTCCATTTGAAAGATCAGACAGCGGAAGCATAAAGCTTATGTTTGCAAAATCATAAACATCCTCATAGCCTTCGCCTTTAGCAGTATTATATTTATAATACAATCCGGGAAGTTTTTCTCCTGTACTGTCAAAGATTAAATCAGAATGATCAAGCAATTCCATATTATAATTTAGATTTGAAATATCTTTGGTAATACCATAATCGCTCTGATAAATGTCGAATTTATCGCCTGAAAGGTAAAGGTTATCAAAAGCTTTTGCTTCGGCATTTTCGATTGAAGAATATGTAAGTCCTCTGTGAGATAATACAGATAAATAATCATAGTCGCTGCCTTTTATTAAACCAAGGCTTTCAAGGCAGTTGTCCATATCCTTGCAGAGTCCGACAACTTCGATCGTGGGTCCAATGATTAAACAATAAAATGAGCGTTTTGAATTAAAATTACTATTATCAAGCATTCTCATCATTCCGCCTGAATTTGTATCCATCGGTATCGGAACAGCGACATAGCCTGAAAAGTTTGAAGAAATGCGATACAGCGCAACAGACTGATCCTCTCTGGATTGAACAATATCGTTTATTTTTTTAGCAAGTTCAGCATTGTTTAATTCCTGCTCGGCAAGATCGGTTATGAAGATGTTTAATTCATCAAAATTAACTATCGAATCATCCTTGAACAGCATTTGTAGCGGACCGTAATCGCCGTTACTATTATCAAATTCACCATAATAGGTATAAAAATCTTTTTGGCGAAAGCCGTTTTTAAATTCAACGGGAGTAATAATTTTTTTATCATTATTATCCCAGTAAAGAAGATTACTCGTTTTATTTAATTTTAAAACCTTTATATTACTGTTTTCATATGCCTCCATCATGTTTATTGTTTCTTCAAGCACTATCGAAAAGGTACTGCTTTTTCCTGAACCCGCGCATACAAAGCCGTGCATTGACTTTGTATTATCAAAATACAGATTCACTTTTTCAGTGCCGGAAAATGACGGCTCTATGCCTTCAAGTTTCTCTTTCAGTTCTGTTATGGACGCAGGCACAGAAGGTGCTGATTGAGATGCCAAACACCCTGTGAGAGACAATAGCAAAACTATACTCAACATGGCACTTATTGTTCTCAAAAGCATAGAGTAATGTGTTTTTTTATTCATGAAATAACCTCCCACTATATTTTTAAATCTTTAAGGTACATATTTTTCATTATGTTATAAGTTATTGTGCATTTATAAATTTTAAAACAAAATTTCTATTGTTATAGGCATAAAAATCCAAGCTCTTTGAATGTAAAATAAAAATTACACTCGAAGGGCTTATATGTGTTTTTGCTTTTGTAATCACTGATTCTTCTCCCTGATTTAATCGGTGATTATTTTTAGAGATGAGTTTTACAATTTCAAAATAATCATACATTTTGTCGTAAATATATTGATTTCTGTAAAAAGAAGTAATATAATATTAAAAATAAAGATGATTATTATGTATTTTTATTACATAATGAAAAATATGTCGGCGCTAAAAGCGGCGTTTTTTGTTTTTCTAAATAATCAGCTTCATCTTCGCCATTTTTTGTTTATGCTCGTTGCCGGTCGAAACAATATAAATTCTTGTTGTGTTTATGCTACTGTGTCCAAGAATATCAGCGAGCTTAGCGATATCTTTTTCGATAGAATAAAATACTCTTGCAAACAAGTGCCGCAGATTATGCGGAAATACTTTCAACGGATTGACCTCTGCCTCGGTGCAGAGGTTTTTCATTTCTCGCCAGATGTTTGTTCGGCTCATTGCTTTACCTGTGCGTGTAACAAAAATCGAACCTGATTTTATCCCCTGCTTTTTGATATATCTGCTCAGCTTTTTCTGAAGCTCCTTTACAATAAAAACTACTCTGCGTTTTCCTTTGCAGTTAACCGTTGCTTCACCGAGCTTTACAGCTTCGACAGTGATAAATTGAAGCTCACTGACTCTGATGCCTGTTCCGCAGATTGTCTGCAATATAAGGCTGAGCCGTTCATTACCGTTTCTTTCCGCTGTTCTGCAAAGTCGTACATACTCGGCTTTGGTTAACTCCTTTTCTTCGGGACAGTAAATCTGCTGCTGTAATTTTAAAGCTTTAACTTTCAGCTCATTCCACCCTAAAAAAGTGAAAAACGCATTTATCGACGCAAGCATAGAATTAACACTTCTGACAGCATAATCGGAAATTATCTTCTGCTTATATGATATGACCGTGCTTTTCTCAATTTCATTACCCGAAAAAGCATAAAAAGCGTTAATATCTCTGAGATATTTTTCTATTGTAGCCTCACTTTTTTCCTCCTCCTGTAAATATTCTTTAAACCTTATGATTTGTTTCTTTGTCAGCTTTCGTCCTTTCATAATAGTTACCTCCGGATTTTTTAATAATATTTTACCCGAAAAGTATGATTTGAAATTGCCATAATATGCTAAACTATAATACAGATAAAATCGAATATGTGAACTTACATAAAAAAGCCTGTTGATTTGAGATTCTTTCAAAATTCAACAGGCTTTTTGCTTTCTATACATTAATATGTTTGTATTGTAACTTCATAATATATATGTTACTATCACTTAAAAGAGGTGATACCATGGTTGATTTCACACCTGAACAAATTGAAACGATCAAAAGCGCATTCAAGAAATTTGATATTACAGAGGGATTTGCACCCACTCCGAAGTCAGACATGACACCCGAAAAAGCTGACTTTTCAAATCGGGTCAGACGGATATTTAAGCAATACTGGACTGATAACCTTAAAGACTTTGGTATAACGAAGTCTATGAAGAATTATTCAAACAATCATCCTGTCAATCTGTTGATGAATACGGACAGCAGCATTGTTGAGGAACTTTTGCTGGATTATTCAGATTGGTTTGACAAAAATACTGATTACAGCCAAATAAACATTAACGAAGTTTTTAATATGCTTGCGGATAATAATAAATCCGATACACCGAATATATTTACGCTTTGTAAAAAGAGAATTGATAAAGGTCTGGATGAATATGCACAAGGCGCAGGCAAAGATGTATCGGAGCTTTCAAATGAAGAAATATGGGCTGTTTTTGACAAGGTCTTTAGCAGTTTAAGTGCAGATGAAATAAATATCTTAATGATAGGTCAGCAGGTTCCGGCATTGGCGGAGTTATCAAAGAAAACTCAGACTGTAGAAGATTTCAATAATAATGTTAAAGAAAACCACCCTAAAACAGATTTCCTGCGTAAGCAATACGGGTTAAGACGAAAGTTTGATAACTTGCTTTCTTTTGAAGAACTTGCAGAAGACGATTTAATCAGCTTGAATTCTGAGAACGAATTTGAACAAATTACAGATGAAGCGATTGAAAGAGTGGCTGCGGGTTTTGTTGAGACACTCGATGATGTTGAGAGAACAATATATTTTATGAAGCAGGACGGTTACACTCAAGAAGAAATAGCTCATGCTCTCGGATACAAAACTCACAGCGCAGTTACAAAAAGATTGGCAAAAATGAAAGAAAAGGCAATCAAGTATTGCGAAAGCATTGATTTTTAAAACGTAATATTTTCAGCTCTCTGATTAGTTTCGGAGGGCTGTTTTTTTATGCCCGAAAATATTTTTAAAAATTTTTTCATTTCTCAGGAACATTTTTGATTTTTCTGTCGGGGTAATAATGAGGGTCAAATTTATGCGGAAAGGAGGATAGATTTAACGGTATGAGCGCAGCAGAAAATGTGGTCATAAAGGCTGTGTCTCATACCTTAACGAGCAGGGACTTTGTGTGCCAAAGTCCCGACTTCAAAGGGACACCCCCTGACCCCCATCACTAAATCAGAAAGGATGATATTATCAAAGATGTCAGAATCGTTTCACGGGTAAGTGAAACAGAAAAGAAAAAGATTGAAAGCCTTGCAGATAAATGCGGACTTTCAATCAGCGAATATGTAAGAAAAAGAGCATTGGGATATGAATCGAAAACGGTTCTTCCCGATGTCTTTTTTAATTTCTATGAAAAGCTGTGTGTGCTCATCAATTCTTTGAATGATCCTGAACTGAAAGAAAATGCTCTCAACCTGTTTGATGAAATTCACAATGAGTTTTTCACAGAGAAAAAGCAAACTGCAAAACAAATTCGGGAGGAGATTCAAAAATGGCAACCACCGGATTTTGGCCCGTAAAAAGCAATCTGAAATATACCCTTGATTATGCGGAAAACCCTGATAAAACAACTGCCGAAAAATATCTCGACAATGATCTGTATGCGGCAATACGTTATGTTGAGAACGATGACAAAACCGATAAGCGACTGTTTGTTACAGGCATTAACTGCGTAACCGAAAGAGCATACGAATGTATGATGTCAACTAAAAAGCGATACGGAAAGCCCGGCGGCAATTTGGCTTATCACGGATATCAGAGCTTTGCCGAGGGTGAGGTTACTCCCGAAGAATGTCATCAGATAGGTATTGAAACCGCAAAACGAATGTGGGGAGATAAATACGAAGTTATTGTTACCACTCACTTAAATACACAAAATCATCTTCACAATCATTTTGTGGTAAACAGTGTATCTTTCAGAACGGGCGAAAAGTTCAAAAACAAAATCGGCGATCATCTTGAACTGAGAAAAATATCCGATGAAATATGCCGTGAGCATGAAAAGTCAGTTCTTGAAAATGCTTCGTTCTTCGGCGGAGAAAAAGGTGCCTATTGGGTGCACAGGGACGGCGGAATCACAAATCATGATCAAGTTAAGGCAGACGCACAGAGGGTTATTAAACTCGCTCAAAACAAAAACGAACTGATTGTGTATTTCAGACGCCTCGGTTATGAGGTTGATGAAACGAGACTCTCTGTTAAAGCTCCCGATTGGGAAAGAGCCGTCAGGCTTTCAAGCATAGGATTAACAAAAGAATATATCAACGAACAGTTTGAAAGAAACAGAAAGTCTGACGAATGGTATGCGTATTACAGAATTAACTATATTACCAAACCGAAAACAACACCTCTGAAAAAGATAATGCGCGATATTGAACGGAATGTCAGATACGGCAGCGGAATAGAATCTCTTGTTGCGGCGGCATTCCTCATAATGATTATGCTGATAAAAGCAGCAAAAGACAATCTGAAATATACGCCTCTTTCACCGACTATGCGAATGGAAATGAATAATCTGAAACATTATGTTGAGGGTTATCATTTCCTGCAAGAGAACAATATTCAAACTTTAGAGCAGTTTGATGAAAGTTTGAAAAGTCTCGAAATGAAGATAGGCGAGCATGAAAGAGAACGGCAGAGTATCCGCAATAAAATACGCAGGGCAAGTCCCGAAGACAAAACGCTTCTCAAAACAGAAGCGAAAAATGTTACAGCGAAGATAACGCCTTTAAGAAACAAACTCAAAAAGCTGAAACAGACTGAATACGAATTCAACAAAATACAACAGTTATTCAACACAGAATTAAAGCTCGAAAAACAAGCTGAGCGAAACAAAAATTTAAGTAAAGAAAGGTGAAGAACATGGAATCAAACGAAAGAGAATCCATATATGAACGCTCACAAAAAGCAAAAGCAAAGAAGGAAAGAGAAACACGCAAAGATATTTCTGTATCTGACATTGTCCCATTCGCAGAAAATCCGTACAAGGTTATTGAAAACGAAGAGATGAAAGAGCTTGTTGAAAGCATACAGAAAAACGGAATACTGACGCCTCTGATGATAAGAAAATTTGAAGACAACAAATACGAATTGATTTCGGGGCACAGAAGATTATTTGCGGCGAAGAAAGCAGGACTTGAAAAAGTACCTGCTTTTGTTTATGACATTGACCGAGACACAGCGGCAATAATGGTTGTGGACAGTAATCTGCACAGAGAACATATTCTGCCAAGTGAAAAAGCAAAGGCGTATAAATTAAAAATGGATGCTCTGTCTCATCAGGGCAAACGTTCAGATTTAACTTCGGAGCAAATTGCACCGAAGTTGACAACAGAAATTATTGCGGAACAGTATGGTACAAGTAAAGATACCGTTAAACGGTATATCCGTTTAACCTATCTGATACCTGAATTGCTCGATTTAATGGACGAAGGCAAAATTGCTTTCTCAGTCGGTGTGGAATTATCCTACCTTGATGAAGATAAGCAGTACACAGTTCTCGGACTGATTGAAAAACTTGACTGCACTCCGTCATACGCTCAGGCAAATCACATGCACAAGGATTTTGTCGCAGGCACGCTGACAGGCGAAAAAATGGAAGAAATGTTATCCTCCGACAAGCCGAATCAGAAGCCCATGTATAAAGTACAGGCGGAAAAGCTTTCAAAATTCATCAATCCCGACACCCCACCGAAACAGGCTGAAGATTTCATTATCAAAGCCTGTGAGTATTATTCTAAATATCTTATCCGCAAACGCGATAAGGATGCGAGGTGATGGAAAGTATGATGCAATTCAAAAAGATAATTCCTCTCGGCGGAAACAATGAATACGTCATAAACGGGATTCGTTACAATGTTACTTCGCGGTTTATGCCGGGAATTGAAAAGGAGTCAACCGTTATAGAAAAATTTAAAAATATCTTAGGCAGTAATTTCACAGATTTGAAAGTTTCTGATAATAACGGTAATATGAATAATGATGTATGTCCGACTGTCGGAAAGGAGGAAAAATGCAGTCAGTAAAAGAAAATACGGGCATTACAGCACTGTACTGCCGTTTATCACGAGACGACGGAACAGATTGCGAAAGTAATTCCGTAAGTAATCAGAAGAGATTGCTTTCTCAAAAAGCAAAAGAATTAGGATTTGAAAACACAAAATATTATGTTGATGACGGATTCACGGGAACGAATTTCAATCGCCCTGCCTTTACAGAATTGGTTGAAGATATTGAAAGCGGATATATTTCTGCCGTCATGGTCAAAGACCTTTCAAGATTAGGCCGAGATTATGTTTCGGTAGGATATTATACTGACAATTTCTTTCCCGAACATAACATTC
Organism: Acutalibacteraceae bacterium; assembly: GCA_045640865.1. Classification (GTDB taxonomy): domain Bacteria; phylum Bacillota; class Clostridia; order Oscillospirales; family Acutalibacteraceae; genus CAG-488. The sequence continues at coordinate 35,995 of JAZUFU010000141.1, forward strand.
GGTTTATTGCCGTCAACGATCTTGTTGACAGCGATGACGGTGAAAGTGAGCTTGCTCCTTTCAAAAACATAATGAACGAAATGTATGCAAGAGATATATCAAAGAAAATCCGTTCATCTCACAGAATAAGAGGAAACTTAGGAGAGCCGTTATCACCGCCGCCTTACGGATATATGAAAAGTCCTGAAAACAACAAATTCTGGATAATTGATACAGAGCCTGCTGAAGTTGTCAGAAGAATATTTCAAATGGCAATAGAGGGAAAAGGCAACGAAACAATCGCGCGAATACTTCAGGAAGATAAGATATTGAATCCGACTGCATACAGGCAAAGCAAAGGGCGAAACCAAGGCGGTAAGAAAACGCAGCCGAATCCGTACAAGTGGTGCAAGACAACGATCGCGAAGATACTCAATCAACAGGAATACTGCGGAGATGTTATCAACTTCAAGACTTATTCAAAATCATTCAAAAATAAAAAGCGGATTGAAAATCCAGTGGAAAACTGGAAAATTTTCAAGGACAAGCATGAGCCTATTATTAAAAGAGAGGATTTTGAACTTGTTCAAACAATGATTTCAAAAACAAAACGCAGAGCACCTAAGACTGAAAATGCTCCTCAAAAGCATATTTTAAGCGGACTTGTCCGCTGCGGTGATTGCGGACACAATATGAGATTTCATACGAATACCATAAATAAGGATATTCATTATTTCAGCTGTGGTAATTATGTGAAAGACACCCGCGGTGATTGTCAAACGAGGCACTATATCCGTTCAGACGCTTTAGAAGCCATTGTTTCAGGTGAATTATGCAGATTGGCAAGATTTCTTGAAAATGATGAAAATATGTTTGCCGAGATTCTTGAAAACAAAATGAATAAAGATGCTGTTTCCAAAAGAAAACTGCTTGAAGAAGATTTGCAAAAAGCCGTTTCAAGACAGCAGACCGTTTCAAATCTTTATTCTAAGATTTATGAGGACAACGCAACAGGCAAGATTTCTGACGAATGGTTTATAGAGCTTTCAAAGAAATATGAAGCCGAAAGAACCGCGCTTAAAAGCAAAATCGCCGAGTTAAGAACAAGTCTTTCCGCAATAAACAGTGTGCAGAACAGCAAAGATTTGTTTATTCGTGCAGTACGGAATTTTATGAAAATGAATGAGCTTTCAGCACCTGTTGTCCGTGAATTGATAGATCACATAGACGTTTATGAAACAGAGGGCACAGGCAAAAACAAGACACAGAGAGTGGTCATTTTCTATCGCTTTGTAGGGTATATTGATATTCCTATAACAGAACAGGATGAAGGCTATACCGCTGATACAAGACAGGGAGTGTCAATAAGTTATATTCCATCAAAGGAATCGGCATAAGAAAAGGCAGGTTCAGCCGAACCTGCCTATACATAAACAAAAAATCGAGTATTCATAAGTCAAATCCCTTATGAATACTCGATATGGTCGGAGTGACGGGACTTGAACCCATGGCCTCTTGGTCCCGAACCAAGCGCGATACCAAACTTCGCCACACCCCGAAGTGCCCAATAATTATATATGATTACGCGCCTAAAATCAACCCCTTTTTGAAAATTTTTTAATTTTCATGAATTCTCAGCGCATTTTCAGGGGCGGCTTTTTATCTATTTTGTACTAATCAGCATCTTCGATTGTTCTGTTTTATAAAAATATGGCAGATAATATAAAATCTGAGCTGTGATGTAGAAAAAAACTGTAAAATCTCTTGTTTTCACAGTCAAAAAATAGTATAATCAAAATTGAGGCATTTCAGCATACGGGCTTATTCTGCCTTTCGGCAGGGCTTTCAAAGCGGTATTAGCGCTGTACCACTTTCTCCCGTGCGGAAATTCTTCACAAAAATTTATTAAGGAGGAAAACACATGGCAAAAATTATTTCAACAATTATGGCAATTATCATGGTGCTTATCAGTTCCATTGTACCTGGCTTTGTTGCCCCCGGTACTGACACTGTAGCAACCGGCGATTGGCTGTATGAGCTTGATGTTGAGTTCGGATTCACCAAAGACGAAGACTTTGATGCAGTTGAAGTTGCAAAAGAGTGGAGCGTTCTCGTTGATTATGATCCCGCAGCTCTCGATCTCAAAGCTCCTGTTACAACCGATTTCGTAGCAACAACACTTGTTAATGCCGCTAACCTCACAGCAACAGATGAGGAGCTTGCAGCTGTTAAAATCAAGAACGCTGACAAGATCGCGACTTATGACAAGGTAGCAGTTGCAGTTGCCAAGGGCGTAATTTCCACAGGCACATTCAACACAGTATCCTTAGCAGCAATGGACGAGGACGACGCTTGGGCAGCTCTTGACGCAGCTCTTGCACTCGCCAACAACAAGACCTTTGAAGAGACAGCATACGATATTTCATATGTTGACGGCGTTAAGCTTGTTGACGCTGACTTCGAGGCAGAAGGCGATGTTCTTACATTCTCTGAGGACGCAAACCTCAACGCAGGCGACATCTTTGTTGCTGACAACGAAGCTTTTGTAGCTGAGTCAGTTGACGGTAACGTTGTTACCACAGCTCCCGTTGACGCTGAGGACGTAATCGACACAGTTGATTACGAAGGCTCATTCGCTCCCAACCTTGCAGCTGCTGTTATTACAGACGGCACAGGCGAAGTTGTAAGCGAAGGCGCATCAGAATTTGCAACAGACGGTCTTATGGATGAAGTTAAAGGAAAGGTAAGCGACTATCTCAGACACGCTGACCTTCTTCAGAAGATTAACATCAGCTTCTCTGTAAAGGGCTTCAAGGTTAAGGCTAAGGTTACAGATTCAGGCATTAAGTTCAGCATTTCCAAGACTCTCGGTAACGGCGGCGTTAACGTAAGCAAAGAGTATGATCTTCAGGATCTCAGATTCAATGCTAAGTTTGACGCAAGCATTAAGTCTCTCAAGTTCAACGAAGTATATCTTACATCAAAATATACTCTTGTTGACACAACAACAATCAGCGGCGGCTACACATGCTCACTCGCAGAGAAAGAGCTTGGCGAAGGCGCTGACGCTGTTTCATTCCTTGACAGAGTTAAGCAGGGCCTTTTCGAGGTTAAGTCAGGCGAATCCAAGATTGACATTGCGAAGTTCGATATTCCTATCGGCAACACTTCTCTTACAATCTCAATCGACCTTTCAGTTGTAATCGGCGTTGACGGTTCAATGCAGGTAGTTGTTACATCAAACAACTATTCAGGCTATGAAATCATCAACAACAAGGGCAGATTCATCCATGAGGAAGAAAAGCTCGACAAGCAGATCAATGCTGCCGGCGACTTCTCAATCTGCCTTGGTGTTGGCCTCGGCCTCGGCATTCTCGGTTATGACGTTGTTGACGTTAACGTAATGGGCGGTATCGGCGCAAGCGTTTACGCAACACTTAAGTTCATTGACGGTGAAGGCAATGTTATCACAGAAAGCACTCTTAACGTAGCTGTTGACGCTGTTTCTGCTGCTCTTGCGGGTTCAGACCTCGATGTAGATGCTGACCTCCACGGCACAGTTGAAGTTTACGGCATACTTAAGGTTTCTGTAGGTCAGAACAGCCTTATCAACAAGATCGGTCTTGACAAGACATGGACCATCTTCGATAAGAGCAACGGCACATTCTACACCTACACATTTGACAAATAATAAATCGGCACTATAAGGGAGTCGGGGAGAAATCCCCGGCTCTTTTTTATATTCGGGCTTTTATATTCGGGGTAACGCGGTTATAATTTTTTATCTTTATGGACGAGATGGAAAATTTGTTATATTCTTTCTCACGGTATGTGTATTATCTGAGATGTTTCGTTAATCTACATGGCTGATGCGGAATATTTTTTATATAAAAGCTCATTCTGACTGTGTGAATTGTAAATAATCCGTAAATTTTACAAAAATTAGCCGTTTGACAGCTGTGATTTGAACACTCTGCCCTCTTTTTTGCCTTGACTTATCTGTGAAAATGTAATATTATATATTAGGACTTACATAACCAATGATGTTAAGGAGGAAGTCATAATGTCTAAATTAAAAAAACTGCTCGCTTTTGTTATGGCACTTGTGCTTATAATGAGCGTTACAGTTATCGGTTCATACGCTGACCAGAAGCCTGAACCGCTTTTCACAATCAGTAATGTTGAAACACGCCAGGGCGAAGAATTTGATGTTACAATTTCATTCGCTCAGGATATTAAACCCGACGGAATAAACATCGCCGCGCTTGACGCCGTTCTTTATTTTGACAGCGATGTTTTCACTGTTGTTCAGGTTGCAAAGGGCGAAGGACTTAACGCCGCTTTCAGCAAGCTTTCCAACAGCACAAAGCTTCACCTTGAAACAGGCGACTATATCTACGGCGCAAGCTTCAAAGAAGCAGGCACGGTTAAATGGTCCCTTGCCACAATCGACGGCTTTAACTTTGCGAAGGGTACCGACTTTGCTGTTATCACATTCAGAGCAAACAACTTCTCAAATCTTGACGGCGACCTTTCAATGACTCTTGAGGTTACAAACGCCGCTTCGAGCAATTACAGAGATACAACCGCTCTCTACACTCCCGTTACAAACGATGTTAAGGTTGATGTCAACCTTGCAACTCTCTGCGACTGGGATTTTGACGCGGCAAACAAGGCTTATACTCTTGTAAAGCTCAACGACAAGAACGCTACAAAGTTCACTATTCCCGATGAATATGCGGAGACAAAGGAGTTAGGTGCGTTCCCTGTTACCAAGATTAAGTACGGCGCGTTCAGCTCACTTTCAAAGCTCGAGACAGTTACAATCGGCAAGAATGTAAAGAGCATCGATTCAGGCGCATTTTTCAATTGCTCCAATCTTAAAAAGCTTATCGTTTATTCTGACAATGTAACATTCGGCGCGCTTACATTCTTAGGCTCAACCAAGAATCTTACAATCAGATGCAAGCAGGGCTCAACAGCCGATAAGTTTGCGAAGAATAACGGCATTAAGGTTGAATATTTTGAGGAAATCTCTTCCTGCAAAGTTACCGGACTTAACGAAGAAAAATATTACAATGAGGGTACACCTGTTGTTCTTTCGGACCTCAAGCTCTACAACTCATACAATGTTGCTCTTAAAGAGGGCAAAGACTATAATGTTGAGTATAAAAACAACACCGAGCTCGGCACAGCGACCGTTCACATCACAGGTATCGGCGAATACTGGGGCGAGCGTGATTTAAGCTTTGAAATTCTCTGCCCGCATCATCACGAGGGCGACGAGTATTATACAGAGCTTAAGGGCTATGTGAACTGCTCTGAGGGCGGCAAGCTCGTTAAGAAGTGCACATTCTGCGGTCTTGACGAAACTACTGACCTCCCCGCAAAGGGACACAACATTTCAACTGAATATGTTGAGGTTAAGGCTCCCACCTGCCAGGAAGAAGGCATAAAGGCTCATAAGTGCGCTGACTGCGATTATTATGAAGATCCTCAGCCCATCGCAAAGATTCCCTGCGATATGCAGATGGTTTATGAAAAAGAACCCACCTGCACAGAAGAGGGCAGAGGTCAGCTTAAGTGCACAATGTGCGGCAAAGCAGAAGCTTATCAGACAATTCCTGCAGTAAGCCATGACGATGAAGGCGTTTGCGTATGGGTTACAACAAAAGAAGCAACCTGCGATGAAGACGGCGAAGAGAAGCTTACCTGCCGTTTCTGCGGTGATGTTATCGACACAAAAACAATCCCCAACAAGGGCGGTCATCTTAAATCAGCTGAATGGGTTACAGTAAGCGAGCCCACCTGCACAGAGGACGGCTCAAAGCAGAAGGTATGCGTAACCTGCGGCAAGGTTCTTGAAACACAGGTTCTTCCCAAGACAGGTCATACAGCAGCTGCTGAAAAGGTTGTAATCGACGCTACCTGCGAAGAGGACGGCTCAATCGAGACTATCTGCGCAACCTGCGGCAAGACAATCAGCTCAGAGGCTATTCCCGCAACAGGTCATGAAAAGTCAGAGTGGACTGTAATCGAAGAAGCATCCTGCGGCAAAGAAGGCAAGGAAGGCATCGTCTGCATCCACTGCGGCAAGGAATATGAAACAAAGCTCACCGACGCTCTTTCACACGAAGAGGGCGACGAATGGGTAGCAATCAAGCCCGCAACCTGCACAGCTGACGGTATCGAGGGCAAAGTCTGTATCCACTGCGGCACAGGCAAGGTTTATGAAAGAAGAATAGTTAAGGCAACAGGCCATAACTATCAGGATCCCGAAATCGCTGTTGCTCCCACCTGCACAGAGGAAGGCTTCCAGCAGAGCACCTGCTCAGGCTGCGGCGATGTTAAGATTGAGATAGTTCCCGCACTCGGTCATAATCCCGTTTATGTTCCCAGCGTTCTTCCCACATACCGTTCAACAGGTGTTGAGAAGCAGGTCTGCGAGCACTGCGGTCAGGATTACCACAAGACAAGAACAGTAGGCAAGGTTGTTCCCGACCTTGACAAGAACGGTTCAGTTTCATCTGCTGATGCTCTTATGATTCTTCAGCACGCAACAGAGCTTATTCTCCTTGAGGGCGACGCTCTTAAGAATGCGGACTGCAACGGCGACGCAAAGGTTAACTCAACAGACGCACTTCTTGTTTTACAGCTTGCAACGGGAATTATCACCGCTGATTAAGTTTAATTTACGGGCGACGGTCAAAAGCTGTCGCCCTTTTTTCAGTTTAAAAACAATCTGAAAGGAACTGATTAAATGCAAAAGCTCCCCCTTAAAGAAAAAATGGGCTACGGCGTCGGCGCGCTTGGTCTTGACCTGAGCTACGGCCTGTTTTATTCCTATCTTTCAATTTATCTCACGGACGCTCTCGGCGTAAGCCCGTGGTTTCTGCTTGTGCTGACTCCCATAGCAAGACTGTGGGACGGCATAAACGACCCGATGATGGGCTCAATCGTCGATATTTCACACCACAAAATGGGCAAGTACAGACCGTGGATTCTTCGCGGAACGATACTCAACGCGATAGTGCTCATTCTGATGTTCAACACGCCCGCAGGTGTCGCGAATTCAAAATGGCTTTATGTTTATGTCGCGGTTTTCTATATCCTTTGGGGCATGACAAACACCCTTGCGGATATTCCCTACTGGTCAATGATTCCGTCCTTTGCCAATGAGGAAAAGGACAGAAATCTCATTTCCACAATCGCGAGAGCTTTCTCGGGCCTCGGTCAGGGCGTTATCGGTATTCTCACCGTTCCGATGGTTGCGCTTCTGAGCAAATCGGGCGAAAGCAGCCTTGACACAATGTCTGCAAACGATGTTCAGACAGGTCTCGGCAGGTGGACGACAATCTGCGCTGTTCTGTTGGTTGTGCTGGCGGTTGTCTGCGTTTTCTCCACAAAAGAGCGAAATGTTGTTGAGGCAGGGGAGAAGTTCTCCTTTAAAAAGGCAATGGCCGTTATTAAAAATAACGACCAGCTTCTTGTCTTTATGCTTTTCGCGACGATTTCAAACACGGCTCACTATATGATTTCGGGCGTGAGCAATTACTATTTCAAATCCGTAACAGGCGTATGGGGACATCAGTCGATTTTCTTCACCCTCGGCGCGGTCGGCTCCGCACTTGGTCTTGTGGTTATTCCCGTTATGTCAAAGCTCGGCTTCACCAACCGCACTACATACAAGCTCTCACTTTCGATCGCGGCGGCGGGTTTCGCGGGCATGGCGGTTATCGGCTATTGCTTCGGCGGCAATGTTTTCGCCCTCGGCGTGTGCTATATGATAGCTTCAATCGGCACGGGCAGCATGTTTGTAAATCAGACGGTTATGCTTTCGGATATTGTTGACTACGGCGAGTACAAAATGGGCTCGAGAAACCAGGGACTTACCTTCTCAATGAAAGGCTTTTTGCAGAAAATGGCATACACAATTCAGAGCATTATTATGTACGCCTCTTTCGGCATCACAAAGTATCAGGTCGTTACGGGTAATGAAATCGTTGAGCAGACGGCGATGTCAAAGAACGCGATTTCAGCTCTCATGTTCATTATTCCGCCGCTGTTCATGCTTGTTTCCCTTGCGGTTTTCTCAAAGAAATATAAAATTTACGGCGACTATAAAACTGAAATTCTCGAAGCGATTTCCAACAAACGCGCCGAAGAAAATGAATAAAATTCAGCACCTTGTAACGGCGGTTTCTCACTGTGAGGAGCCGCTTTCTTCTATGCCGAATTCTCTTTCGATTCCGATGTTCTCGTAGCAGTCAAAAACGCCGCTTACCGACTTGTTTTTTCCTTTGAAATTTGTGCCGTACTTTTCGCTTATGAGCTGTCGATTTTCGGTGTAATTTTTTGCCGACTGAACATATCTTTCAATGCAGACAAGCTCAGCCTGTTTCTCTGTTAATTTGTTTGCATTTTCTGTAAATTCCGAGTACTCCGTCCGAAAAATTCCGACAGGCATTTTCTTTCCCGAATACGAAAGAAATTTTTCAGATTTCAAAATAAATCTGCTCTCGGCGGCTCTGCCAACGGGAATTTCAAGTCCTAAAAAATATATGCTGTAACGCTTTTTTATTTCGCTGATTTTTTTGAATTTTTCGCCGCTGTTCACCTCGGCTTTTACGGCTGTTTGAGCTCTCCCGACGGCGTAGCCCGAGGCGTGAACATAGCCCGTTGATTCGTCTTTGTTCGCCACAACTCCGCTTATGAGCGTCTCACCTTTAAGCACGGTGTTCAGCACGCCAGCAATCTGAGTGCCGCAATACGGCTCGAGCACAATCAGCTGAGCGTCCTTTGACGCGACAAGGTCGTACATTCCCGTATTATTTTCTATGGACGGAATTTTTTCACGCTCCTTGATTTTAATTGTCGCGCGCGAGCCGATGATGTTGATTTTTATGTCAGCTATTCCGTCAACAGTTCTTCCTGCGGCTAGAGCGGCTTTGACAGGGTCGGCGGAAAATACTGAACAGCCCGTTTTCAGCCCAGCTTGCTCAACGGCGGATATAACCGTCTCGGGCAGAACTGTCCGGCATCCGTCAACATCAATGAGCCATATTCTCGTTGAAAGAAAACAGAGCATGATTATGAAAAACGCCGCTCCGACGGGAATTCCGATTCGCTTTCTGTATCTGAAAACGATAAACGGAAACCCCGATTTTTTTACAATCTGCGTTTTCATTCCGCTCCCTTTTGCGGCAGAGCGGATTTTTTTATACCCGTCAATTGAAGTGGCGGCAAAAATCTCATCGCCGAGCGTCTCCACATCCCACAGAAGAATATCATTCTGCGAGCAGAGATTGATGAACCTTTCACCGAAGCCGCCGAAGGCTCTGAACCGCACAAAGCCCGTAAAAAATCTCATGAATTCCGTCAGCATTTCACATCAGCTCCAGAGAAATAATTTTGCCCGAGATAATTACCTGCGAGCAGGCGAAGCTCTTAATGGTAAGCCCGTCCCCGAAAACGCCTACAACACAGCCGCCCGTGTTCAGCTTAATACTGCCGTTTCCGTATTCCGCAACATTTCTGCACCCGTCAATAATTACCGTGTCGTTAAACAGCTCTATGTGGTAGCCGTCAAAGCACATATCCTCGGGGAGGTCAAGCTCCCTTGCGATGCCCGATATACGGGACTGTCTGTTTTTCATTTTATCACCATAATAAATAATTTACTCTGCCATATATATTTATGGGTGATATATGTGAAAAATACCGTGAAAAAAGTTTTTGCCTGCCTGCTAACGTTGAGCGCGGCGGTGCTGTTCCTTGTAAAAAATGAGTCAGCCTCCGCGGGCGCGGTTTACTCAATGAAGCTGTGCGCCGCGGCGGTTGTTCCGTCTCTTTTACCGTTTATGGTGCTGTCGTCTTATGCTGTCCGCTCTGGGCTTGCGGAGTCCGCAGGCAGAATTTTCGATGTTCCGTGCAGAAAGTTTTTCCGTCTCCCGGGTGAAGCGGCGTTTATAATTTTGATGAGCCTTACGGGCGGCTTTCCCGTCGGAGCGAAGATGATTTCCTCGTCTGTTGAAAGCGGAATTCTCACCGAAAAACAGGGCAGGCGAATGATGCTTTTCTGCGTCAACGCGGGACCTGCTTTCATAATCAACATAGTCGGTCAGTCTCTTCTCGGGAGCAGAAAGGCAGGCGTAATTCTGCTCTTGTCAACAGTGATTTCCGCGCTTGCGGTCGGATTTTTTACGCGTTTTTCCGACAGCGGAGAAAAAATAATACCGCCGTTAAAATCAGGAAAAAGCAAAACAGGCGCGCTGACGCAATCTGTCGAAAGTTCAATTAAGTCAATGCTTCTCGTCTGCGGCTGGATAATAGTTTTCGGCGCGGTGAGCAGGATTGTTTCTGACGCGCCACTGCCCGAAAAATTAAGTTTGTGGGCAGATATGCTCTGCGAAGTAACGAACGGCTGCAAGACCTCCGCTGAAAATTTTCCTCTGCCCGTTACGGCGTTCACACTCGGCTTTTCGGGATTATCCGTTCACGCGCAGATAATGCCTTTTGCGGAAAACACAAACATTAAATACAGTCTGTTTCTTCTATTCAGAATCATCAATGGTACACTCTGCGCGGCAGTGTCTGCGATACTCTTTCATTTCTTCCCGTGCGAGGTGCAGGTGTTTGCTTCATCGTCTGAAATCGTGCCGGTTTCCTTTTCTGTTTCCGCTTATGCCTCCGCGGCGGCAATAATAACCGCTTCTCTTATAATTTTAGACCTTGCCCCCGCGAAAAAAATGTGATATTATATATAAGGAGATACCTCACATTTTAAAAATCGGGATGATGAAAATGCGAAAAAAGTTATTTAATGAAGATGAAAGCATAAAAATCTGCTTCAACTGCGTTTACGGCTGTGAAATGGCGGACGGAGAAAAAATTCTCTGTGAAAAATCGGGAATACGCAACCCTGATTCCACCTGCAGACATTTTAAATATGACCCCCTTTGCCGCATACCTCAGAGAGCACCTGAGCTTTCTGAGTATTCGGAAGAAGATTTTGCGCTTTAAGGTGATGTTATGAAAGACAGGATTATTAAAATTGTTTCTCTCGTTATGGTGTTTGCCGTTATAACGGGGCTTTGTTCGTGCAAGCTTAACCACAAAGAGGTTGACGGCATAATGACAACCGTCAGGCAGGTTACTCTGCCAACATCGGGTGCCAACGACGGCGACAATATGGCTTTCGCCGTTACTGCGGTTGCTCCCGAGGGCGACGAGGCAATTATCAAATATTTCAATGAGGCTCTGAGAATTTTCTATGAGCACGATTTTGAATTCATAAGGACTAAGACAACGAAGCTCAAGGACTACTCGGCAGGTACTCTTGAAAGTGTTTCGGGTGCTACGAAGTCCTACCTTTCCACGCTGAAATCCGCTTGCGGAGACATGATGGGCGTCGGTTCTCTTGAAACTAATTTTTATTTCGGTGATGAAATCGCGTCGTTTTTTAATATTAAAACAATAGACCGCGGATTTATCAATAAATGCTCAGCCTCGGCGGAGGGCAGTAATGTAACGGTGAATTTTGACTATAACGCTTATTCGGGCGATTACAACAACACGCTCAGAACGCTGACTGATGATTTTATGAATCTGGATGATTTCAGAATGAAGATTGAGCGTTACGGCGCAAAGTTTGAGAAGGCTTCAATCGGCTTGAGCGAGATAAAGCTCAGCGCAGTGATCGACTATTCCACAAGGCATTTTGTTTCGGTTTCAATCGAGTACGCGACTACATTTTCTATTTCAAAAATGGCGTTTGATTACATCACAGGCGGCCCGATAAAAGGCAAAACAAACACAGTCATATCCTACAAGGATTTCAAAGAAATATAATATGGAAAAAGATATCAACAGCTTATGCGCCGTTTCGGGCAGATGCTCGGGCTGTCAGCTGAATAATCTCGAATATTCTCAGCAGCTGAAGCTCAAACAGAGCAAGGTGAACAAACTTTTTTACGGCATAATCAGGCCCGAAAAAATTGTTCCGTCTCCCGAATTTTTTCGCTACAGAAACAAATCCGCGGCGGTGTTTTTTGAAGATAAAAACAAAGAAATCCGCTGGGGAATTTATCAGTCAAAAACGGGTGGCTTCTGCGCCGCCCGTGAGTGCTTTCTGCAAAGCGAAAAGAGCGATGAAATTTTCAATTCTCTGTCTCAGCTTTTAAAGAGCTTCAAAATAAAATTATATAATTCCAAAGAAAAAACGGGATTTTTCAGAAGCGCAATGATACGCCATTCCGCCTCAACGGGCGAGCTTATGCTCGTGCTCGTTACGGCTGAGGGCGAGTTCCCGAAAGAGCGTTCGTTTGTAAATGCGATTATAAAAAAGCACGGCGAAATCACCTGCATTGTGCGCAGTATCTACACGGGCGACGCGGTGATAATGACGGGCGAAAAGGAAGAAGTTTTATTTGGCGACGGCTATATAACCGACGAAATCCTCGGAAGAAAATTCAGAGTGTCGGCGCACTCGTTTTATCAGATAAATTCACGCCAGACGCACAGGCTTTATGCCGAGGCTGTGAGGCTCGCGCAGCTTAAGGAAAGCGACAGATTTCTCGACGCCTACTGCGGCACGGGAACGATAGGGATTATCGCGGCTCAGAGCGGCGGGACAGGCACGGGCGTTGAAATAAACGCATCGGCGGTTGAGGACGCGAAAATAAACGCAGAGCTGAACGGCGCGGAGAATATCAGCTTTATCTGCGGCGATGCGGGCGCGGTTATGGAAAACTCCGAGGAAAAATACGACGCGGTTTTCCTTGACCCTCCGAGGGCGGGATGCAGCAGAAAGTTTCTGTCGTCTCTCGTCAAAGCCTCCCCCGAAAGGATAGTTTATATCTCCTGCAATCCCGAAACGCAGGTGCGCGATATCCGCTTTTTGATGAAAAACGGCTACAAAATCAAAAAAGCCGCCCCCTTCGATATGTTCCCCCATACGGGGCATGTTGAGACGGTCTGCTTGATGTCTAGGAAAGAGAAATAAATAGCGAAAAGTAGTGTATTTACGGGCTTTTTTGAGATTAGGCAATAGCTCATGAAAGTCCGTATTTCTTATATTGAAACATATCTATTTTAAAAATAGTTAGAGAGTTTAGGCTGTGGATTATATGTTAAATAATTGTAAATAATTGATGACAATTTTTTTAGTAGGATTGACAAATCCTTGAATGAACATTATAATTCTATTGGTAGAAATGGAGTTGACATATGTGAAAGTTTACGCAGTAAAAAAAGGAAATCAAACAGGGATTTTTGATAACTGGGCTGATTGTCAGGCTGCCACAAAAGGTTTTTCGAATCCAGAGTTTAAAAGCTTTTCTACTAAAGAAGAAGCAGAAGCATATCTGGAAGACCGAGATATTTGGGTTGAACAGGTAGCAAAAGATAATAGTGATGGCTATCTTGTTGCATTTACAGATGGTAGTTATAATAAAGAACGTAATAAATATTCGTATGGAGTTAAATTCATAAGGCCCAATGGTACCGAAGATGATATATGTGGATATGGTAGTAATCCTAAATATATTGAAAGTGATAATATCATTGGTGAAGTATTCGGTGTAATCAATGCGCTTGATTGGGCTATATCAAATAAGTTCGAGAAAATTAAGATTTATCATGATTATGAGGGATTATCAAAATGGATATCGGGTGAATGGAGTGCGAATTCTAAAGTCGCAAAAATGTACACAAGTTTGTATGAATCGAAATTCAAAGGCTTTCTTGAGGTTAGATTTGAAAAAGTTCCGAGCCATAGTAACGTAATATATAACGAAAAGGCTGACCAACTTGCAAAGTCCGCATTGGCTGATACAAAAAAGGTTGCTGTGCAAGGAGATAACTGGTTTTCGATTCCTTACTTCAAACAGGATGATTTTAACGCATTTGTTGAGTTGATTGAAGAATCGGATGAGGGTATTACCCACACAATAACATCAACTTTAGGTAAGGACATATATAAGTTTAAACTTAACAGAGAAGTTATCACAGTTACATTATTTAAGACTGGTCAGCAAAAACTTTTATTACAAGGAAAGAACAATTATCTATTCCAGATAATAACAGCTACAATTATTGAACTATACGATGATAGTCATGTTGAGCAGATTTTAGGAAATGCATACAGAATTAATATAAAACAAGATGTAGTTTCAAATGCATATAATCCTATAGAAAGTGGTCTTCCTAATAATTATCCGGATGGATTAAAGAGATTAATTAAACAAGCGATAATAAATATGACTCATTGTGTTGAAAGTGAAGAATACTCGATGTATGTATTTCCAGCTTTAAGGGCGCTAGAAGGTCATATGAAATATCTAATAACTGAGGCTGGTGGAACTCCTGGTCGCCGGTTTGGCTGCTTTGGTCGTGATAGCACAGTGATTCCGAACAGGTTTGTTGTGACAGAGGATTTCCCGGATAGAAGTAAAAATAGTAGTCTAGAAAAATGTTATAACTATTATAAATCACAGAGGGATACGGCTTTTCATTTTGGTGATATTATCGGACAAACAGATAATACTAGATTAATAGAAACAAAAGAAGAAGCAGATGAGATTATAAAAAACTGTTTATCATTAATTAGTACAGAACAGTGATCTTTGTAGAAAGGGGGGTGTCTGTCGTGAATGAATATATTATTCTTAATACAAATGTTGATGGTTATGACAGACATGTGCTCTGTCTATCATTTGAAAGCCTGTTATCCTATATAAGAAAAATTGAAACTGTACTTGCCGAAGAACCGAGAGAAGAAAGAATTTTAATTGACCAGTTACTTATAACTGGTAACGGAACAAATAGATTTATGAGCTGCGAGTTTGCTAATGGGCGATTGGATTTTAGAACAGCTCAAATTGTGACTCCGACAGAATTCTTTAGAAGAGAAACCGTTGAATGGTTACATGAAAATTATTCATATGTTGAAAACTCCATTCTTACAGAGGAACAACGTCAGAAGATAAAAGACAACATCGTTTTTTGATAAACAAAAACAACCCTTCAGAACATCAAGGCTGAGGGCTTCGACGTGTCTATTTTTATCTTTCAACATCGACTTTGAGTCTGTATTTCAATTTAACGGTACAGCATCCTGAATAAACTGTGATTTATTTAAGCTAGTATTTTACAGAACCTTTATTGAATTCGGTAAGGAGTGAATTATGCTATAAAAAGCTGAGTTAATCTCGGCTTTTTATTTTTGCACCAAACAATTATTTATTATTTGCCCGTTATAAAACACCTCGCTCGCTTTTGTTCTCTCAGCTTAAAATTTTATCCGCCTTGGTGTATTGACATCGGGCGCGGTGATGCTATAATCTTTTTATAAAGATTTAAGGGGGAATTTCTTTGAAAAAATCAGCAAAAATTATTTCACTTTTATTATCGGTAATTTTTATTATGCAGGTATTCATTATGCCCGGTTATTCCTTTGACAGTAAGTCTCTCACGCCCGAGCAGTGGCAGAGCCGCTATGATTCTCTCATCGGCTCAAATACTTTGCCGCTTCTCTGCGTCGGTGCGGACGAAACTCAGCTCAACATCACCTGGCACGCGGACAAGTCCGCCGCTTATCCCGAGGTTAAGCTCTCCAAAAACGCGGATATGTCGGGCGCGGTTTCATTCACGGGCGAAACTTCCGAGGCCGAGAACGACGCTCAGCTTGTCTGCCGCGTTACAATGACAGGCATTGAGGAAAATACAACCTACTACTATCAGTATCATTCCGAAAGCGGCTGGAGCGAGCCCGCGAAGTATGAGTCAAAGGGCTTTGACAAATACAAAATGATGGTTATCGGCGACATTCAGATAGGCGGTCAGTCAACCGACAACCCCGACGAGCAGTCGAGAATCGGCTATGTATGGCAGAGCGTTCTTGACGAAGCGCTGACAAAAAATCCCGACATTTCCTTCCTGCTTTCGCCCGGCGACAACACCTCCACAGGCAAAAGCGCCGACGAATGGCAGACGCTCATGATGCCCACTTATGTTCCGTCGCTTCCCATGGCTCTCGCTATCGGAAACCACGACAAAAAGGGCTTCACCTACAACTATTACACCAATATGCCAAACGAGTATTACGGCAAATATTTCGAGGGACTTGACCGTGATTTCTGGTTCAGATACGGCGATGTTCTCTACCTTGTTTTTGACGCTACCTCGGGCAGCGCGGCTGACCACAGGGCAATGGCGGCTCAGGCTGTTGCGGAGAATCCCGACGCGAAGTGGAGAATCGCCACAATGCACCAGGCACTTTACGGAGCGGGCTATTCGATGCTCGACCCCGAAACGACAATCCTCCTCAACGGAGTTTTCCAGCCGATTTTTGAGATGTACGGCATCGACCTTGTTCTCACGGGACACAGCCATTTGCAGGGACGCTCAAAGTTTATCAGCAACGGCATGATAGTCGGCGCGGCTAAGAGCGGCAAGACCTATACGAACCCCAAGGGCAGAATTTATCTCAACTCCAACGCCTGCTGCGACCAGGGCGGGGCGAGCAACTCGCTCTTCTCGGCCTACGCTTTCAAAGAGGGCGATGTTGCCACCTACACAACCCTTGAATTTGAGGGCGACTCAATGGCAATCAAGACCTACCGCGGCGACAACAGCGAGCTTCTCGACAGCATAACGATTGTCAAGACGAAGGACAACCACCCGTCAGCATTCCGCACATGGCTCAAGAGCATACCCTATGCATTCGTTGAGCTTCTCGGACTTATTTATATGAAAATCGACAATGTAGTTGTCGCTATCCGCGGCGGACATTTTTAAGTCGGAGCAGCACGGTTGAAGTTTTATAGCTGTGCGGACGATGCGGAAGATTTGTCTTGAATTTTTCTACGGCAGCCGCACAGATTGTGCTTTGAAATTTGTGTAAATCATGCGGGCGAACACAGTTCGCCCCTACGCATTTTGTGAATAATATTCAATTTCCGCTTGTAGGGGAGCGCATTGCGCTCCCGCGGTTTTCGTATAATCTTCCGTCTTCGTCGGTAGGGGCGATTATCAATCGCCCGTAATAAAAACCCCGAAAATCCCCGCAAAAACCTTTCAACTGAATCATTCAACACGCAGATTATCCGAATCGTGAACACGGTTCGGATTTTTTGTTAATAAAAAATGAATATTTGCCCTTGATTATTGATATTTTTAAAATGATATTGTAGAATAATTCCAGAGAACAGAAAGCAAAGCGAAATTATCTTGACTTTTGCCTCGCGGATGTTATAATGAGGCTGAGCATATAAGGAGGCATTTTTATGCTTTATTTCTGGATTGCTGCGGTAATCGTTCTCCTCACCGTTGAGGTCGCGACAATGCAGCTCGTAACCATCTGGTTCGCCGTGGGCGCGGCGGCGGGGCTTATCGCTTACCTTTGTGATTGCTCCCTCACGACGCAGATTGTGCTTTTTGTTGCGGTTTCCGCCGTGGCACTTGCCGTTACCAGACCCTTTGTTAAAAGGTTCGCCCACAAAGAAATTGACCATACCAACGCTGACAGGTGTATCGGCAAAACTGCCCTTGTGGTCGAGGGCATCGACAACACCGCAGGCAAAGGCGCGGTTAAAATCAACGGAAGCGTCTGGACCGCACGCTCCGCTGACGGAAATCCCGTAGAGGAAAATGAACAGGTCATAATTGAAAAAATCGACGGTGTTAAGCTCATCGTCAAAAAACAGGAGGCAGTTTTATGAATCCAGCAGTAATAGCCATCGCAATCATCGCATTTGTCATCATCGTAATCGTCATTTCCAATGTCAAAATCGTTCCGCAGTCAAAGGCTTATGTCATTGAGCGTCTGGGAACCTACAGCGACACATGGCAGACAGGTCTTCACGTTAAAGTGCCGATTTTTGAAAGAGTAGCCAAAATCGTTTCTCTCAAAGAGCAGGTCGTCGATTTCCCGCCTCAGCCCGTTATCACAAAGGATAACGTAACAATGCAGATTGATACAGTCGTTTTCTTCCAGATTACTGACCCGAAACTTTACACATACGGCGTTGAAAGACCGATTTCCGCTATCGAAAATCTCAGCGCGACAACACTTCGTAACATCATCGGTGAAATGGAGCTCGACCACACTCTCACATCCCGTGATATAATTAACGCAAAAATCCGCGGTATTCTTGACGAAGCCACAGACCCCTGGGGCATCAAGGTTAACCGTGTTGAGCTTAAGAATATTCTTCCTCCCCGTGAAATTCAGGACGCCATGGAGAAGCAGATGAAGGCAGAGCGTGAACGCCGTGAGTCAATCCTCCGCGCAGAGGGTGAAAAGGCAAGCCAGATTCTTGTTGCACAGGGTAAGAAAGAGTCTCAGATTCTTGAAGCTGAGGCAAACAAGCAGTCCGCTATTCTTCACGCGGAAGCTGTTAAGGAGTCCAAAATGCGTGAGGCAGAGGGTGAAGCTGACGCTATCCGCACCGTTATGAAGGCTAAGGCAGAGGGTGTTGCTTTAATCAATGACGCCACACCCGGCGACGCTTACATCAGACTCAAGAGCCTTGAGGCATTCGAGAGCGCAGCCAACGGTCAGGCAACAAAGATTATCATTCCCTCAGAGATTCAGGGACTTGCAGGCCTTGCACAGGGCATAACAGAAATTGTAAAAGGCTGATTTCAGCATAAAAAAAGCGTGGTACGTTTTTCGGCGTACCACGCTCTTTTTATATTCGGGGTATCTTGGTTAAAATTTTACAGCTGTGCGGACGATGCGGAGGATTTGTCTTAATTTTTACCACGGTATGTGTTCTGTCTGAGATTTGCGGTAATTTCTGTGAGAACTAAGCTAAAAGATTATTATGAATTTTCTCATAATATCCACACTATCTTCTATCTTTGTCGGTAGGGGCGATTATTAATCGCCCGCTTTTTATATTGGGGGTATCTTGGTTGAATTTTTATAGCCATGTGCCCGATGCGGAAGTTTAGTCTTATTCTTTATCACGGTATGTGCTCCGTCTGTGATTTGCGGTAATTTTTGTGTGCTAGTTGCGGAAATTTTGTGATATTTCTTTACACGGTATGTTCAATTTATAAATTGGCATTGTAGGGCTGTGGGCTTGCCCCAGCCGTATTCTGATTTTTTAAACAATTTTCTGTCTTTGTTGGTAGATTATCAATCGCCCGTCTGCAAATCACCGAATATTCGCGGGCTGATAAATTTACCCCACCCTTTTCCCGTTGAGCTTGATTTTTACGCCCATCGGACCTTTCACAATACCGCGGCATTCGTCGCCGTCGAACTCAACATCAACATGGAGCATTTTGCCCCTGAGCATATCGCAGGTCGCGTCCGCGCTGAGCACATTTTCATTCACAATTACATTTGAAATTTCCATTTCGGGCACATCAAACCCGGGAACGCGGAACATGAATTCATATTCGCCGCCGTTGTCAAGCACCGTGATTTCGGCACTTCCTTTATAAAACATGGAGTTTACGGGGATTTCCCATATACCTAAGCCTATCATATTGCACCTCTTTTTCCTTTTTGTAAATTTTAACATTAAAACCTGCTTTTAGTCAATATATCTTGGTCGTTTTTATTGACTTTTTAGTTCGTTTATATTAAAATTACATTAAGTTAGTGTAGTGTTTTATTTTTTGGAGTCAACACAATATATTTAAAGAAAGAGATGGTCATGTGGATTTTAAAAACCTTCGGTTGAAAAAAACTATGATGATTGTTTATGATATATTGTTTATCAATATTTCCTATTTTATTTCGGCAATTCTTGAAGGTGAAAAATTCGACTTTAATTTTATCATCAGATGTATTCCCGTTACGGCGATATTTCTTCTTCTTTTCTATTCTTTCGGTGTCTATAAAAGCATGTGGGAATACGCAGGTTCAAGAGAGCTGATAAATATAGGCCTTGCCACAATGCTCGGCGGTCTTATAAGCATATCCGTTGACATTGTCATGTCTTATTTCAGAATCAACGCACCCGACAGAGGTATTTACAGAGCTACATTTTATATTTACGGAACAATAATGGTGCTCGTCTTTGTCTGCGCCATGCGCTTCGGCTATCGCGGATTGCGCCGTTCAGTGAGAAGCGGCAGGCTTTTAATGCACGGCAAATGCGACCGAGTTATGATTGTCGGTGCGGGCGATATGGGCATGATTATCATAAAGGAGCTTGAATCGGGCAATTACAGAAAGGGCAAGCCTGTTGTGGCTGTTGACGACAATCCTTTGAAGCACGGTCAGAGCATACGCGGTGTGCCTGTAAAGGGAAGCTGCAGCGACATTCCCGTGCTTGCGGATAAATACAAGGTTGACACTATAATTATATGTATCCCCTCCGCGACAGATGAACGCCAGGCGGAAATTCTTCATATTGCCGTCGGTACGGGCAGACACCTTAAAATTTCACCGAGTCTGCTTGAGATGGTTGAGGACAGCGGCTCGGGCATACGCGATGTCAATATAACGGATTTGCTTTCACGCCCCGAGGTCAAGCTGGACACAAAGATTTGCGCGTACCTTACGGGCAAGACAATTCTTGTAACAGGCGGCGGCGGTTCAATCGGCAGCGAGCTTTGCCGTCAGATTTCAAAATATTCACCCGAAAAAATTGTCATATTTGATATTTATGAAAACAACGCGTTCGTGCTTAAAAATCAGCTTGACAGATATTACGGCGGCGAGCCGCAGATTATCATAAGAATCGGCTCTGTCAGAGACGAAAACCGTCTTAAAGAGATTTTTGAGGAGTTTCATCCCGATGTTGTCTTCCACGCGGCGGCACATAAGCACGTTCCGCTTATGGAGGACAACCCGAGAGAAGCGGTTAAAAACAATGTTTTCGGCACATATAATCTTGCAAAAACGGCTGTGGAATACGGCGTTGAGCGTTTTGTAAGCATTTCAACGGATAAGGCGGTCAATCCCACTAATGTTATGGGAGCGACAAAGCGCGTTACCGAAATGATAATTCAGCATTTTGAAAGAGAATGTCATAATTCCACAAAGTTTGCGGCCGTACGCTTCGGCAATGTTCTCGGTTCAAGCGGAAGTGTTATTCCGCTTTTCACAGAGCAGATTAAAAACGGCGGCCCCGTTACCGTTACGCATCCCGATATTACAAGATATTTCATGACTATTCCCGAAGCTTCTCAGCTTGTTGTTCAGGCAGGCGGAATGGCTGAGGGCGGCGAGGTCTTTGTGCTCGATATGGGCGAGCCCGTTAAAATCCTCACCCTTGCGGAAAATCTTATTGTCCTTTCGGGACATAAACCGTATGTTGATATTGACATTACCTTCACAGGTCTGCGCCCCGGCGAAAAGCTTTATGAGGAGCTGGCTCTTGAGGAGGAATATGACAAACGCAGAATGACGGCGAATAACAAGATTTATGTTACAAGCCCCGTTGAGATTGACGACGAGCTTTTTGCCGCTCAGCTTGAAACTCTGAGGAACGCGGACAAGTCCGAGATAAGAGATATTCTCAAGCTGATTGTTCCGAATTTCCATGAACCCGAGGAAGCAAAAATAGATTAAATGTGGTGTAAGTGTGTATAAATTTTTCAAAAGATTTTTTGATATTCTCCTTTCGGCTTTTCTGCTGATTATTCTTTCGCCCGTTATGCTTGCGGTGAGCCTTGCCGTCAAAATTTCGGACGGCGGTCATGTGCTTTTTAAACAGAAAAGACCGGGCAAAAACGGAAAGATTTTTACCGTTTATAAGTTCAGAACAATGAGCGAAAAGACCGAGGACAAAAACGGAAATCCGCTTTCGGATATGGAGAGAATGACGAAGACAGGCTCATTTTTGAGAAAAACAAGCCTTGACGAGCTGCCTCAGTTCATGAATGTTCTCAAAGGCGAGATGAGCTTTATAGGTCCGCGTCCGCTTCTGTGCGAATATCTCGACTTATACACCCCCGAGCAGATGCGCCGCCATGATGTAAGACCGGGCATAACGGGCTGGGCACAGGTCAACGGAAGAAACGCGATTTCGTGGGAAGAAAAATTTGACTGCGATATTTATTATGTAGATAACATGAGCCTTGCGCTCGATATAAAAATTATTTTTATGACGATAAAAAATGTTCTTGCTCACAGCGGCATTAACAGCAGTGAGTCAGACACCATGGAAAAATTCAGAGGAACCGCAAAAGAAACTGTAGAAAAGAGGTAAGGCGAAAGTGAAAAAAATATTGTTCAGCGCAACAATAACAGACCATTTTTATTATTTTCATCTGCCTTATCTGAAGCTGTTTCACGATATGGGGTGGGAGGTTCACGTTGCCAGCCACGGAGACAGAGAACTGCCTTTCTGCGATGTCCATCATGAGATTCCCATTTCCCGTTCACCTTTCAGCAAAAGCAATTTTGCGGCATATAAACAGCTTAAAAAAGTAATTGACGACAATAATTTTGACATTATTCACTGCCATACTCCCATGGGCGGACTGCTGACAAGGCTTGCCGCCGATAAAAAGAATTCAGGCAGTGTTATATATACAGCTCACGGCTTCCATTTTTACAAGGGCGCGCCGCTGATGAGCTGGCTCATTTATTATCCCATTGAGCTTTTCATGTCATTCAGAACGGACTGCCTTATCACAATCAACGGTGAGGATTACGCCTTCGCCCAAAAGCATTTCAGGCGTCCCGAGGTCAGGCTCGTTGACGGCGTGGGATATAATGACGCAAAATTTTTCCCTGTTGATTCAGAGGAAAAAAAGAGACTTCGTGCGAAGCTCGGCTATGATGAAAATGAAAAAATTCTGATTTATGTTGCCGAGATGAACGAGAACAAAAACCAGAGTATGCTCATAAGAGCACTCAAAAAAATCCCCGACGCGCGTCTCATTATTGCAGGCGCGGATAATTACGGCGGCAGATATGTTTTTCAGGCAAAAGCTCTTGAGGTTGACGACAGGGTTGATTTCCTCGGCCATTGTGAAAATGTTGAAGAGCTTGTGAAGCTCAGCGACATCTGCGCCGCGTCAAGCCTGCGCGAGGGATTGCCTGTCAATGTCATGGAGGCAATGGCTTGCGGACTTCCCGTTGTCGCGGTCAATAACAGAGGGCACAGAGCTCTTATCAATGACGGTGAGGACGGATTCCTCGTAAAAGCAAATGATTTTAACACTATGGCGGAAAAGATAAATCTTCTTTTCGGCGATAAGGAAATGTACCGTGGCTTTTCGCAGCGCGCGGCGGAAAATATAAAAAGATTTTCACAAAAAAAAGTTGTTTCTCAAATGAATGAGATATACGTAAGCTTTCAGAGGTAACTATGAGTATAGATATTAATTTTTATCTGAGACTTGCTTGGATAATTACAATCTTGTGCTGGGCTCTGGCTTTACTTGGCCGATATATGCCCTTGCCTAAACGGGGCGGTATCGGTCAGCCTTTGCCGAATCCTATAGGTCTTATTGCGGCGATAGTATGCTATGTACCATTTTCGGGATTGCGTACAGACTCCGGCGATACCTTTTATTACATAAAGGACTTTAAAGCCCTGACCGCCGACGGGCATATAGAATTCCATATCGGCTCGGAGACGCTTTATCCGATGATATCGGATATTGTAAAGGAAACGGTTGACGATTATCGCGTTCTCATAATGATAACGGCGATAATTTCACTTGTTCCTCCGCTTGTTATTCTTTATAAATATTCACATCCGTTTGACCTTTCGATATTTCTTTTCATGGCAACGGGTTATTTCGGTTCTTCAATGAACGGTCTTAGACAATATTGCGCAACGGGAATAGCTCTGCTCGGCACGAAATATCTTTTTTCTGAGAAAAAGAACGCGATTATAAAATATGCAGTTTTTGTATTGCTTGCGTGGACTATGCACTCAACCGCGTGGGTGTTGCTTTTTATTTTCTTTTTCTCGCGGCGAAAGGCGTGGAAGCCCTCGTCATTTATGATGCTGTTTTTAAGCCTTGTTGCGCTGTCCCTTTTCGACCTGATTCTTCCGTCATTCCTCGGTGCCCTTGAAGACACCGCACAGAGCGGATACGCAACATCAGGCTGGTTCACAAGCGGACAGGAGGGCGGCTCAAACTTCACCCGAGTTTTGGTTGCGGTTGTTCCGATTGTGCTGGCATATTTTTCAAAAGAAAAATTGCGGCAGCTTGGAAATATAGGAGATATTCTTATAAATATCGGTTTTGTCAACGCGGCATTTTATGTAATTTCCACATATAACTGGATATTCGCCAGACTAGCCATTTATACGAGCTGTTATTATATTGTTCTGACATCATGGGTTGTTTATAACGGCACCAAAAAGAAAGACAGAGCCTTGTACTACGGTCTGTGCGTTGCGGGCTTTTACTATTACTCAACCTTCATGAATTATACATTGCAGAACTATTTGTCTGAAACCTTCTTCCCATACAGAAGAATATTTAATTTCGGGTGAGAAAATATGAAACCAGTAATCTCAGTAGTTATCCCTGTTTATAACGCAAAAGAATATCTCAGAGAATGTCTTGATTCAATTATAACTCAGCGCGGCTTTGAGCAGGTTGAGCTTATTCTTGTCGATGACGGCTCAACTGATGTCTCGGGCGCGGTTTGCAGTATGTATTCCGAGCGTTTTCCGAATGTCATTTATCACAGGCAGGAAAACGCAGGCGTAAGCGCCGCGCGAAACAAAGGCATTGAATTAAGCCGCGGCGAATATATCTTCTTTGTTGATTCAGATGATTTCCTTTTCGGCTATGCTTTGAAAAGCATAACTGATGTTATAAAAAAAGACAGCCCGGATATGATTTTTTTCAGCTATAAATATGAATACACCGACGCTTTTCTGCAGCTTGATTTTCCCTTTGAAAAAGACGAAATTCTTGACAAAAAATATATAAATACAGTTCTTGCTGATTTTATGCTTTCCGACTCCTCGTTCAATTCCGTGTGGAGTAAGGCTTTCAGAAAAGACATTATCGCTGCGAACGGAATTTCTTTTTGCGAAGGTCTGAAATACGGTGAGGATAAACGCTTTGTGCTTGATTTTATGGAAAAAGCCGAAACGGCGTTTTACCTTGACAAGACAGTGTATTTTTACCGCTATGTGGAATCGGGCGCGATTCAGAAGCCCAGAGACGATTATTTTTCGGGACTTGTTGATGATTACAGATATTCAGTTGAAAAATATCGCTGTTTTGATGTGGATTATGAAACGGCTCTGGAAAAAATAAAAAAATTTCTTGCTGTCAAGGTTATATCTGGCGTTCATATGGCATACAGAAAATGCGGCAGGGAAATGTTTAAAAAGACAATTGTTTCCGCTGTCGACGATAAGGATTTTTCGGCTGTTCTGAAAGAGCTTGTTGACGGTGATTATTTCAGTAATAAAGAGAGCCTTAAAGTCGCAGAAAATCTGATAAATAAAAGAGCGTCTTTGATAAAGCTGAAATTCAGAACTAATGATATAAAGAATAACTTTTACAAAAAGATTTTCGGCACTCCCGATAAGGAAACAATATCTCCCGATTATGACAATGCCGACGCTCTTGCGTATCCGTTCAGAGTAACCGTTTTTACCCCCGTTTATAACAGAAGAAGAACGATAAACAGAGTCTTTGACTCTCTTATGACTCAGACATATAAAAATTTTGAGTGGCTTGTTATCGACGACGGTTCGACGGATAATCTCGGGGAGCTTATTGACGAATACAGGAAGAGTGCTGATTTTACAATAAGATATTACTATAAGCCCAACGGCGGAAAGCACACTGCCATAAACTGGTCGTATTATCTTACGGACAGCGAATATATGCTTACCGTGGATTCCGATGATGCGATTTTCCCCGAAACCATTGAGAAATTTCTGAGTATATGGGACAGCATTCCCGAGGAGAAACGCAAGGATTACTGGAGCGTTGTCGCAAGGTGCAGAAACGCATATACGGGCGAAATGAAAGGCGCGCCGTACCCCGAAGGGATAAACGAAGCGGAAAATCCCGAAGCGGAGGCGGCAAAAATAGATGACGACAAGTTTTCATGCCCGAGGACGGAGATTTTAAAGCAGTTTCCGTTCCCTGAGCCGAAAGGAACAACATTTGTTACCGAGTGCATCGTCTGGAACAAAATCAACCGCAATTATAAGCAGTATTATACAAATGAAATTCTGCACAACTGCTATCAGGGCGAAGAGGATTCTCTGACCACATCGTGGTATAAAAACCACATAGATCAGGGTTATGTTTCAAACTATTTCTGGATGTGCTCAATGCTCAACGACAGCTATGACGGAAACAAGCTGACAATTGCGCTGAAAACGGGTTATTACGGCTATGTTTCGGGCAAGTCGCTTAAAGAAATCCTCAGGGATATAAATTCACCGCTTTATAAGGCGGTCTGCACTTTGGAATATCCATTCCTTTTTGTTATTAAAAAGCTGAGATACAGCAAATATGTAGAGAGTTGAAATATGAAGTATTTTTTATTTGACCATGCGGGCTGTCTCAACCGCGGCTGTGAAGCCATAATAAGAGGCACGGTTAAAATTATTACTTCGGCGGACGGCGACGCTTCTTTCAGACTCGCGTCATACCGCCCCGAAGATGATACGGCACTTTGCCTTGACACGGTTAAGATGGAATCCCGTGAGCTTACGGGTACGGAAAAGCTGATTTCGGCTCTTAATGTCAAGCTAGCTCACAGCGAGCGTTATGCTTACAGCAGAATGTATTCTCCTGTTGTGAATTATGCCGATGATTTTGACATCTGTCTTTCCGTCGGCGGAGATACCTACTGCTACGGCGACAACGCTTCCGTCAGAGAAATCACCGCTCAGCTTCACAAAAAAGGCAAAAAAACCGTGCTCTGGGGAGCTTCTGTCGGCGAAGAAGACCTTTCGGCGGAAAAGATAAACGGCTTTAAAAATTTTGACGCTGTTTTCGCAAGAGAGCCGCTGACATATGAGCTTCTCGGTAAGTTTGTTGACAAAGATAAGCTCTTTATGTTTGCTGACCCTGCTTTCTGCCTTGAAAGGGAGGATTTGCCTCTGCCCGACGGCTATGAGGAGAAAAACACACTCGGCTTTAATCTCAGCCCTCTTGTTGCAGATAAAAATCCCGCGCTTGTTGATGCCTGCACGGATTTTCTTAAATATGTGATTGATAATACTTCACTTCAGATTGCGCTGATTCCGCACGTTACCGAAAAGGGTAACGATGACTGCACGGTGCTTGACGAAATATACGACAGACTCGGCGATCCTCAGCGTGTGGTGAAAATCAGCGGCACTCTCAGCGCGTCGCAGTATAAGGGCTATATTGCGAGACTGCGGTATTTTATCGGCGCGCGTACTCATGCGACAATCGCCGCTTATTCAAACTCTGTGCCGACAATAGTTCTCGGATACAGCGTGAAGTCAAGGGGAATCGCGAGAGACCTTTTCGGAGAAGAAAAATTTGTTGTTGATTCTCTTTCACTTACCTCGGCTGATACGCTTATAAATGAATTTGAGAAGCTCACTGTGCAGGAAACGGAAATCGTTTCTCAGCTTCAGGCGGTGATTCCCGAAAAAATAAAAAGCTCAATGGCGGCAGGGGAGCAGCTTCATAAAATATAATTTTTCAGGTGAAAAAATGACAGTATTTATTGTAATAATTCTTTTAATTCTCGCTCTGTTTCTGACGGCTGCGGCGTTTGACATTGTGCCTTTCGGGCTCAATATTTTAAGGCGCAGGGGAATCGGCTCTTTTTCGTCGGGCGATGAGTGGTTCGGCGCGGCAAAATCCGCTGCTGAAAAATGGCTCGAAAAAGGCTTACCCATTGTTCCGAGAGTAGTCAACGAACGGCTGAGAATAATTGATATTTTAAAAGGCGAATATAAAGTCAAGGCAATTCAGCACTGGCAGAAGGCTTCTGTGCTTCTTGCGATGAATGAAATTTCGCCCGAAAAGTCGGCTGAATATATAAAATCCGAAATTGCGGAGATACCTTCGGAAATATCGAGAGTTGATACCGCCATGCTCGCGTTTGCCGCACTCGAAAGCGGAAAAGCGGACAGCGGCGATGTTAAAAAGTTTGCCGACAAAACTGCTGAAATGCTTATGAAAAAATATGAGCAGTTCGGCAGAATTCCCTACGGCGGAAACGAAAATATCTGCTTTGTTGATACAATCGGACTTGTCTGCCCGTTCCTTGTGAAATACGGCATAATGAACGGGAACGACAGCGCGGTCATGGCGGCTGTTGATGTTATAAACGGCTTTTATGAAAAAGGAGTTCATAAGAAGTTAGGACTTCCCGTTCATTGCTTTGACAACAGCAACAACGCTCCGCTCGGCATTTACGGCTGGGGCAGAGGCTGCGGCTGGTGGGCTGTCGGTCTTGCCGATACATACAGAGTTCTTTCGCAGGCGGACGGTTTTGAAAGCGAAAAGAAATCTGTTTTTGAAAAAATAATTGAATTCGCAGACGCTATTACCTGTTTTCAGTGTAAAAACGGAGCGTTTGACAGAAATGTTCTCTGCTTTTCGGGCGAGGACAGCTCCGCAACAGCGATGCTTGCGTATTTCCTCGCATACGCGGCTGAAATAACAGGGAATGATAAATATAAAAAATCCGCGGAAAAAGCCGTGAACTATATTTATTCCGTAACAAGAAGAAGCGGAATTGTTGACTGGTCTCAGGGTGATACTATCGGAGTAGGCTTTTACTCTGACGCATCAATAGTTGTTCCCGCGGCTCAGGGCTTTGCCTTGAGAGCGTATATGATGATAAAGGAGGGGCTTGACAGTTGACAGATATTCACACGCACATACTGCCCGAGATTGACGACGGCGCAAAAAATCTCGAGGAATCTCTGAGACTCTGTCAAAGAGGGCGGCAGCAGCACATTAAAATATCGGTTGCCACTCCGCACTTCAATTCTCTTGGAGACATTGAGGAGTTTATCACTCTCAGAGATGAAAAAATATCAACTCTTAAAAGAAATCTTGAGCTTAACAGAATTGATATGGAGATTTTCGGCGGCGCAGAGGTGTTTATAAATGATGATATTTTCTTCGCACAGAATCTGCGGAGACTTACGATAAACGACAGCCGTTATCTGCTTGTGGAGTTCGCGTTCAGAGACCTGACATTGCAGAGCATTCACGAATACCTTAAAGAAATTTATTCAATGGGGCTTATACCCATAATCGCTCACCCCGAAAGATATGAGTATTTTCAGCGGGACTATGACGCTGTCAACGAGCTTTTTTCAAGAGGAGTTCTTTTTCAGATAAACGCGGGCAGCCTTGCCTGCCGCGACGGAAGAGAGGAATTCGAGCTTGCGTATGAGATGGCGTATAAGGGCGCGGCGGCGTTTATCGCAACGGACGCCCACTCACTGCAGAGAAGACCGAACGACATAGGCAACATGGTCAGAGCTTTTCCGCAGGACATTGACGCGGAGCACATGCAGCAGATGCTTTCGCTTAACGCAAAGCTTGTTCTTGATAACAGAGATGTTCCCCGCGCGCGTTTTTCAAGGCTCGAAAAACGCAGATATTATTGACAAAGCAAGGCTTATTTTGGTATAATTTATTGTTGTAATGTTTAAAGGAGCTGAAGTAAATGGCAAACGAAAATTATGATTCTATGCCCCATAATGTCTATGACGAGGGTTCTTCTCTCGACATCGTAAGACTTTTAAAAAGCATAGTAAACAAGCTGTGGCTTGTTCTTCTTGCTGGTGTTATCTGCGCGGCAGGCGGATATATAATGGCGGAATCCACCTATGTAAAAAGTTACTCTGCTGAGGCAACTCTTGCCTTTATGACTACAAACTATGTTAAGGTAACGGACTATTCAGACACAGGTGAGGCCGAAACCTCAGTTGTAAAGCAGAAGACATTCTATACAGCCGGTGAGGTTGAGCGTTATCAGTTCCTTCTTCAAAGCGATAAGATGGTTAAGAAAATCAAGGACGCTCTTGACGCACAGGGTCTCGAAACCGTTTATTCCGAGAGCTATATCAGAAGCACTCTTTCAGTTGGTACGGTCAACGACAAGCTTCAGGGCTTCTTCGTTCTGAGCGTCAGCAGCACTGACTCAGGCTATTGTGAAAGAGCACTCAACATCGTTATCGAGGAATTCCCGGGTTATGTTCAGGGCTTTGACACATCACTGAGCATTGATATTATCAAAGAGCCGTCAGCACCTTATCTCAGCTCTGCTTCAAATTCCGTTACAAATGCGCTTTACGGCTTCATCATCGGCGCGGCTCTTGTTGTTATCATAATATTCTTTATGGTTATTGCAACAGATACAATCGTTAATATGGACGACCTTAAGAGCACAACTCAGACTAAGGTTCTCGGCGCGATACCGATTATCGAAAAGCCGTCAGGCCTGTTTATGAAAAAGAAGGTGCCCTCGGGCTCACTGCTTATAACGGACGAAAGCAAGGTCAACTTCTCGTTTATTGAAAGCTTCAAGGCGATAAGAACGAAGCTCGAAAATGTTCACACCGAAAGAGGCTATAAATGCTTCGTTGTTACAAGTACCTATGAGGACGAAGGTAAAACAACTGTTTCGGTTAATATCGCCTGCGCTCTTGCTCAGAAAGGTAAATCAGTTCTCCTTATGGACTGCGACTTCAGAAAGCCTGCTGTTCTTCGTGCTGTAGGTGTTAAGAGCGATACAAGATACGGTCTTATCCCCATCATTAAGGGCACATCAACTTATGTTGATTCTGTTAAATTCATAAAATCTCTCGGCATTTTCGTTCTGCCCACAGGCGGCGTTTCGCTTAAATCCACCGAGGTTCTTGATGCGGAAAAGGTACGCAGCATTCTTGACCAGGCAAAGAAAGAGTTTGACTATATCATCATCGACTCACCGCCCTCACACGTTGTAACCGACAGCCTTGTTATCGCTCCTCTTACCGACGGTATTATTTACTGCGTAAGACGCGACTACGCAAAGGCAAACGAGGTCAACAGAACAATTGACGAAATTAAAGGCGCGGGCATTGAAATAATCGGTACTGTTCTTACCATGAGCTCCGGCGAAGAAAACAACCGCTACTTCAAGAAGAAGGGCTATTACCGCAGAAGCAGCCGTTACGGCTACAACAAGCAGAAGGGCGGCTACGGCAGCTACGGCGGCTACGGCGGATATGGCGGCTACGGCGGCTACGGCGGATATGACTACTCCTCGGGCTACGGTTACGGCAGCGGCTATGGTTACGGCAGCGGTTACGGCTACGGCAGCGGCTACAGCGGCTATGGCTACGGCGGCGGTTACGGCGGCTACGGCAGCGGCGGTTACGGCGGAAACTACGGTTACGGCGGCAGACACGCTGTTGAAAACTCAAATCTTATTATTGAAGAAGATAAATCAGGCAAAAAAGACAGATAATTAAAAGAGGCGTTTATTATGGAATTGAAAAAATTCGATAAAAAGGTCTGGCTTTCCTCCCCGACAATGCACGGGGACGAGCAAAAATATGTTGAAGAGGCTTTCGACACCAACTGGGTTTCAACAGTTGGTGAAAACCTCAACCAGCTTGAAAAAGGGATATGCGATTTTACGGGCTGTAAATATTCCGTTGCTCTCTCGGCAGGCACGGCGGCACTTCACCTTGCCGTTAAGCTTGCGGGTGTGAAGCAGGGCGATAAGGTCTTCTGCTCAGACATGACATTCGCGGCGACGGTAAATCCCGTTGCTTATGAAAAGGGCGAGCTTGTGTTTATCGACACTGAGCGCGACACCTGGAACATGAGCCCCGAAGCACTCAGAAAAGCGTTTGAGTTTTATCCCGAAACAAAGGTTGTTGTTGTGGCGAATCTTTACGGAACGCCCGCAAAGCTCGACGAGATAAAAGCGATATGCGATGAAAACGGAGCTGTGCTTATTGAGGATGCGGCTGAGTCTCTCGGCTCAACCTATAAGGGCAGGCAGACGGGTACATTCGGTCAGTTCAATGCTATCAGCTTCAACGGCAATAAAATTATCACCACCTCGGGCGGCGGCATGCTTCTTACAGACGATAAGGAAGCCGCCGACAAGGCGAGAAAGTGGTCAACTCAGAGCCGTGAGGCCGCTCCGTGGTATCAGCATGAGGAGCTCGGCTATAACTACAGGCTTTCAAATGTGCTTGCGGGCATAGGCAGAGGTCAGCTTCTCCACCTTGAGGAGCATATCGCGCAGAAAAAAGCGATTTATATGCGCTATAAAGAGGGTTTCAAGGATTTGCCCGTTACAATGAATCCCTATATTGAGGACATTATGGAGCCGAACTTCTGGCTGAGCTGTATGCTCATTGACGAGAGTGCCATGTGCCGTCAGGTCAGAAGCAACAGCGAGGCTCTTTATAAAAAAGAGAGCGGCAAAACCTGCCCTACAGAAATTCTTGAAAAATTAAGCGAGTATAACGCTGAGGGCAGACCTATATGGAAGCCCATGCACATGCAGCCGATTTATCATAAATATAAATTCGTGCGTGTCGGCGAAGAAGATGTCGGCGCGGATATTTTCGCAAGAGGTCTTTGCCTTCCGAGTGATAATAAAATCACACCCGAGCAGCAGGATATGATAATTGAAATAGTCAGAAGCTGCTTCTGACAGGGAGAAAATATGAAAGATTTGCTTATTATCGGCGCGGGCGGCTTCGGCAGAGAGGTCGCGTGGCTCACCGACAGAATAAACGCAAAAGAGAAAACATGGAATATCCTCGGTTTTATTGATGACAATCCCGAGATGACGGGCGTTGAGCTCAACGGTTATAAGGTTCTCGGCACAACAGATGATATATGCAGTTATCCCGACGCATATCTTGTCTGCGCCGTGGGAAGTGCGAGAGTAAGAAAGATAATCGTTGAGAAAGTCAAGGCGAAAAATCCTGATTCAAAATTCGCCGTTCTCATTGACCCGAGCGTTGAGAAGTCGGATTTCGTTGAGATAGGCGAGGGCACAATAATCTGCGCCCACACAATTCTCACGGTCAACATAAAAATCGGCAGAAATGTTATCATGAATCTTAACTGCACCGTGGGACACGACGCTGTTATAGGCGATTATGTTACGATGTACCCCGACGCGAATGTTTCGGGTATCACCACGGTTGGCGACTGCACCGAGCTCGGTACAGGCATGCAGGTCATTCAGGGCGTTAAAATCGGCAGCGGCTCAATCATAGGCGCGGGCGCGGTTGTGATAAGAGATATTCCCGACAAATGCACCGCTGTGGGAAACCCTGCAAAGCCAATTAAATTTTTTGACTGACGGAGTATTATATGAGAGAAATCAGAACGGTTACGGTTTTAGGCGCAAACGGAACAATGGGTTCTAATGTTTCGGCAATCTTTGCTTCATTCGGCGGCGCAAAGGTTTATATGATGGGCCGCGATATTAAAAAATCCCGTCTTGCGGCTGAAAGAGCCTGCAAATCCGTCCGCGCAGGGAGCATAATGAATAATCTGGTACCTGCCGATTATTCAATGCTCGAAAAGTGCATTTCAGAGTCAGACCTGATTTTTGAAAGCACCAAAGAAAGCCTTGCCGTTAAAATTGATGTTGCACGTCAGATTTCGGATTATATCACGGAAGGCACGATTGTCTGTTCAGGCACATCGGGCCTTTCTGTTAACACCCTTGCAAACTGTTATCCCGACAACATAAAAAAATCCTTCTTTGGCGTTCACATGTTCAATCCGCCTTACAGCATGACCTTATGTGAGCTTATGTCGGCGGACTGCTCCGATGAAAATGTCAAGTCCGAGCTGAGACGCTACCTTGAAAAAACTTTGCTCAGAACGGTTATTGAGGTCAAGGATTCTCCCGCTTTTCTTGCCAACAGAATAGGCTTTCAGTTTATAAATTCCGCCATGCGCCGCGCTGAGGAGTATCAGGATAACGGCGGAATTGATTACATCGACGCCGTTCTCGGCAAGTTCACGGGCAGGACTATGCCGCCCCTTGCGACGGCTGATTTTGTCGGGCTCGATGTTCACAAGGCGATAGTTGACAATATTTACCGCAACACGGACGATTATATACACGAGAGCTTCGCCCTGCCTCAGTTCGTTCAGACTCTTATCGACGAAAATAAACTCGGCAGAAAGACGGGCGGCGGTCTTTATAAAACGGAAATTATCGACGGCTCGGTTAAAAAAAGAAGTGTTTATGATATTGCTTCGGGAACTTACAGGGAAAAGATAAATTATGTTTTCCCGTTTGCCGAGGCGATGAAGCAGAATATCAGAGAGGGCAAGTACGAGGACGCTTTCAGAATCCTCATCAGAAACCGCTCGCAGGAAGCAAGGCTCTGCCTTGAAATGCTGATGAATTATATTCTGTATTCGCTCGTTACCGTCAGCGATGTGAGCTATGACATTCACTTTGCCGACGACGCTATGGCGACGGGCTTCAACTGGTGCCCTCCGCTTGCGATGGCGGACGCATTTTCAAAAATCACCGACATTGAAAAGCTGTTTGAGACTTATATTGATAAAGATATTCTGAGGCTTACCGATACTCAGCGTCTGCTTTACAGCGCGGGGATTTCAAAATACGATTACAGACCGTATTTCAAGTCATCAAGATGAAGGAGAATGAGTCCGTGAGTCAGGTATATGTTTTAGGCGGTTCGCAGACAGACTTTGAGCGCAACTGGACAAAAGAGGGCAAAAATGAGATAGCTCTGCTCAAAGAGGTAATTGAGGACGGTCTTAATAATTCGGGAATTACTTTCAGCGACATAGCTGAGTTGAATAAAAAAAATAAGGTTGCCTGTTTTATGGGCAACTTTATCGCGGAGCAGTATATAAGCCAGGGACATCTCGGCGCGCTGCTGACGGAAGTTTCGCCCGCGTTTTACGGTGTTCCATGTGCGAGGTATGAGGCCGCGTGCGCTTCGGGCTCTGTCGCGCTTGACGCCGCAATATCAAGAATCAGATGCGATGATTACGATGTTGCCGTGGTTGTCGGCTGGGAGCTTATGAAAACCGTTGACTCGAAGGTCTGCGGCGATATTCTCGGCAGAGCGGCATACTACGAAAAAGAGGGAAAAGGAATTGATTTCCCGTTCCCGAAGCTTTTCGGCAGGCTTGCCGATGAGATAATAAAAAAATACGGTATTGACGAGAACCGATTTATGGATTCTCTCGCCGTGATAGCAAATCAGAATATTGCAAATGCAAAAAATAATCCACTCGCTCAGACGAGAAAATGGTTCATGAGCCTTGAGCAGGCGAAGCTGAGAGGGGACGACAGCAATCCGCTTGTCGGCGGCAGGCTTGCGGTTTCGGACTGCTCGCAGGTTACGGACGGCGCGGCGGTGGTTGTGCTCGTTTCCGAAAAATTTGCAGAGGAAAACGGCATTAAGCCGAAAGCGGTTGTCAGAGGCTTCGGGCACAGAGTTGCTCCAATGCTTTTTGAAAAGAAGATGCTCGACGCTCAAAGCTCAGAGTTTATTCTTCCGTGGACAAGGCAGGCAGTTGTTGACGCTTACTCAAGAAGCGGACTTACCGTTGATGATATAGATGTTTTTGAGACGCACGACTGCTTCACCTCCAGCGAGTACGCGGCGATTTCCTCATTCGGAATCACGAAAGCGGGCGAGGAGTACAAAGCCGTTGAGGATGGAGTTATCTCCATGCAGGGCACAAAGCCCGTGAACCCGAGCGGCGGGCTTATCGGCTGCGGTCATCCCGTGGGTGCTTCGGGCGTGAGAATGTTCCTTGATTTGTATAAGCAGGTTTCAGACAGCGCGGGAGCGTATCAGATTGAAAACGCCCGCAATGCAATGATGCTCAATATCGGCGGCAGCGCAACTACAAACTACACTTTCATTCTCGGCAGGGCGTGATTTTCCTATACATTTATATATATGTATTTTCAGGCACATTTCTGCATGAAAAACGGCCGTTTTCGGAGCGTAAAAAAAGTCCGAAAAAAACCAAAAAAATTTCAATATTTTTCTTGACAAACAGGGCGTACTGTGGTATATTACTACAGTACGCTATATTATTATGTAGTATGGTGTGTAGATATGCGGTGATGTGAGATGTGGCAACTCGCAGAAGTTGGGAACTCTCACGGAGTATGTCCGATTTTAAACCGGGCGCAAGAATATCATGTGCATGTAAGGTGCTTACTTCCCTTGTAAGCATTGTATGCACCTGTGCGTTTTGAGCAATGCACACTACCCGGAACTAACCCATTCCGGTTTTTAAATGCGAAGGGCTGAAACGCCCGGAAGCGTTGTATTAAAAGCTCAAAACGATGCCCGCCAAATTTTAAGGAGGCAAAACTCATGGCAGTAAAGGGAAAAATCAGAATCAGACTCAAGGGTTACGATCACAGCATCGTTGACAAGGCAGCAGAGAAGATCGTTGAAACAGCTAAGCGCACAGGCGCTCAGGTTTCAGGTCCCGTTCCGCTTCCCACAGAGAAAGAGATCGTTACAATCCTTCGCGCAGTTCATAAGTACAAGGATTCCCGTGAACAGTTTGAACAGCGCACCCACAAAAGGCTTATCGACATTATCAGACCGTCTGCTAAGACCGTTGACGCTCTGAAAGGTCTTGAGCTTCCCGCAGGCGTAGAAATCGAAATCAAACTTTAATTCGGTTAACGCCGCAGGTCAAGTTGGCAGAGCCAACCAATAACCTATAAGGAGGAAATTATTATGAAAAAAGGTCTTATCGGTAAGAAAATCGGCATGACGCAGATTTTCGACGAAAAAGGTAACGTAATCCCCGTTACAGTTGTTGAAGCCGGTCCCTGTGCAGTAGTTCAGAAGAAGACTGCTGAAAACGACGGTTACGAAGCAATTCAGCTGGGTTACGGCGACCAGAAAGCACAGCGTGTCAACAAGCCCATGAAAGGTCATTTCGCTAAAGGCGATGTTGCTCCCAAGAAGGTTCTCAAAGAGTTCCGTTTTGATGACATTGACGCTCTCAATGTTGGCGACATCCTCAAGGCAGACGTTTTCGCGGCTGGCGACAAAATCGATGTTATCGGCACAAGCAAAGGTAAGGGCACAGCGGGTTCAATTAAACGCTGGAACTTCTCAAGACTTAAAGAGTCTCACGGTACTGGCCCTGTTGCAAGACACGCAGGTTCATTGGGCGCTTGCTCCGACCCCTCAAGAGTTTACAAGGGAAAGAAACTCGCAGGTCATCTCGGTGCAGAACGCGTTACAATCCAGAATTTAACAGTTGCCAAGGTTGACGCAGAAAACAACCTCATCGCTATCAAGGGCGCCATCCCCGGCCCCAAGGGCGGAATCGTTGTTATCGCGGACGCCAAGAAAGCCTAAGGAAAGGAGTTTAGATTATGCCTAATTGTTCAGTATTTGACATGAAAGGAAACAAGGTTTCCGATATTGAGCTTGCAGAGTCCGTATTCGGCATTGAGCCCAATACATCAGCTATGCATCTTTGCGTTGTAAATTACCTCGCAAATCAGCGCCAGGGCACACAGTCCACCAAAACTCGTTCCGAAGTAAGCGGCGGCGGCAAAAAGCCTTGGAGACAGAAGGGTACAGGTCGTGCCCGTCAGGGTTCTACAAGAGCTCCTCAGTGGTACCACGGCGGTATCTCACACGGTCCCAAACCCCGTGAATACGGCTTCGACATCAACAAGAAAGTTAAGAAACTCGCTATGAGATCAGCTCTCTCCTCAAAGGTAGCTGCTGACGAAATGGTAGTTCTTGAATCTCTTGAGCTTGAAGCAATCAAGACAAAGGACGTTGTAAGCGTTCTCAATGCTCTTGAAACAGGTAAGAAGGTTCTCTTCGTTCTTCCTGAAAAGAATGACGTTGTTTACAGAAGCGCACGCAACATCGCAGGCGTTAAGGTTGACATCGTAAACACAGTTAATGTATACGACATTCTCAACTGCGACACAATCGTAGTTCTCAAAGATGCCGTTGCAAAACTTGAGGAGGTATTTGCATGAGTAAAGCAGCACAGGATATAATCCTCCGTCCTATCATCACAGAAGAAAGCATGATGAACACTGCAGAAAAGAAATACACTTTCGCAGTTGCTAAGAATGCAAACAAAATCGAAATCGCTAAGGCTGTTGAGGCTCTCTTCTCATCAAAGCCCGGCGACATCAAGGTTGCAAAAGTAAACACTCTCAACTGCCTCGGTAAGCTCCGCAGACAGGGCACATCAGAGGGTTACACAGCAGCATGGAAAAAGGCAATCGTTACTCTTACCGAAGATTCAAAAACAATTGAGTTCTTCGACGGCATGATGTAATAGATTCCGATAAATACTGAAGCGGTAATGTATGGAGTTTGACATCTCCGCTAAGCCGCTCAAATCACTTGAAAAGGAGTGTGGACAAAATGTCGATTAAGTTCTATAAGCCGACTACAAACGCTCGTCGTAATATGTCGACTACTGATTATTCAGAACTTTCCAAGGTTGCTCCCGAAAGAAGCCTTCTGGCTCCCGTAAGCAACAAGTCCGGCCGTAACAGCTACGGCAGAATCACAGTCCGTCATCGCGGCGGCGCAAATCGCAGAAAATACCGTATTATCGACTTCAAGAGAGATAAGTTCGGCGTTGAGGCAGAGGTTGCTACAATTGAGTACGATCCCAACCGCTCAGCTCACATCGCTCTTGTTAAGTATGAAGACGGCGAGAAGAGATACATCATCGCTCCCGCAGGTCTTAAGGTTGGCGATAAGATTATGGCAGGCCCCGAGGCTGACATTAAGCCCGGCAACGCTCTTCCCCTTATCAACATCCCCACAGGTACTTTCGTTCATAACGTTGAGCTTTATCCCGGTCGCGGCGGTCAGCTCGCACGTGCAGCAGGCAACGCAGCTCAGCTTATGGCTAAAGAAGGTCAGTACGCTCTCCTTCGTCTTCCTTCAGGCGAACTCAGAAACGTACCCAACGGCTGCATGGCTACAATCGGTGTAGTTGGCAACGTTGACCATGAAAACGTTAAAATCGGTAAAGCCGGTCGTAAACGTCATATGGGTTGGAGACCTACAGTCCGCGGTTCTGTAATGAACCCGAACGACCATCCCCACGGCGGTGGTGAAGGTAAGTCCCCCATCGGTCGTCCCGGTCCTGTTACTCCCTGGGGCAAACCCGCTCTTGGTTACAAGACAAGGAACACCAAAAAGGCATCAGACAAACTTATTGTTAAACGTCGTAACGGCAAATAAGTCGAAAGGAGATAAAGATAATGGGCAGAAGCATAAAGAAAGGCCCTTATGTTCGTCCCGAGCTGCTTAAAAAAGTAGAAGAGATGAACGCGAAGGGTGAAAAAATAGTCCTTAAAACATGGAGCCGCAGCTCTACAATCTTCCCTGACTTTGTCGGCCACACATTTGCAGTTCATGACGGACGCAAACATGTTCCCGTATATGTAACAGAGGACATGGTTGGTCATAAGTTAGGCGAATTTGCACCTACAAGAACCTTCAGAGGTCATGCAGGTTCAAAAACATCAAATAACGGTAAATAATCGGCAAAGGAGTGTGTAATAAAATGGAAGCAACAGCGAAAGTTACCTATGTTCGCATAGCGCCCAGAAAGGTTCAGATAGTTCTCGACCTTATCAGAAATAAGCCTGTTGATGAAGCAGCAGCTATTCTCAAGCACACGCCGAAGGCCGCGTGTGAGCCGCTTGCAAAGCTTCTCAAATCAGCTATTGCAAACGCAGAAAACAACAATGACATGGATGTATCAAGGCTCTACGTTGCAGAGTGCTTCGTATGCCAGGGTCCCACTCTTAAGAGAATCAGACCCAGAGCACAGGGCCGCGCATACAGAATCAACAAAAAGACTTCGCACATAACCATGGTGCTTAAAGAAGCAGAATAATTGAGGAGGAGGTTTACAAATGGGCCAGAAAATTAATCCCACCGGTTTAAGAATCGGTGTTATAAAAAACTGGGAATCACGTTGGTACGCACCCAAGGGCACTTTCGGTGATACACTCGTTGAAGATTACAATCTTCGTGAATACCTTCTCGAAACTCTTGCTCCCGCAGGTGTACCCAAGGTTGAAATCGAGCGTGATGCAAACCGTGTTTACATCAACATTCACTGCGCAAAGCCCGGCATGGTAATCGGCCGCGGCGGCTCAGAGATTGAAAAGCTCAAAGCTATCTGCGCCAAAAAGCTCGGCGGCGACAAAAACGTTTCAATCAACATCATTGAAATCAAGCAGCCCGACCTTGACGCACAGCTTGTTGCGGAGAACATCGCAGCTCAGCTCGAAAGACGTGTTTCTTTCCGCCGCGCTCTTAAGCAGTCAATCGGCCGCGCTATGAAGCTCGGTGCAAAAGGTATTAAAACTCAGGTTTCAGGTCGTGTAGGCGGCGCTGAAATCGCCCGTACAGAGCAGTATCATGAAGGCACAATTCCGCTTCAGACAATTCGTGCTGACATCGACTACGGCTTCGCAGAGGCAAAAACAACTTATGGCCGTCTCGGCGTTAAGGTTTGGCTTTACAAAGGTGAGGTTCTTCACGACACAGCTAACCGCAGACCCAGACGCCGCAGGGAAGGAGGAGCTAAATAATGCTGTTACCTAAGCGTGTTAAACACCGCAGAGTACAGAGAGGTCGTCTTAAAGGTAAGGCAATGAGAGGTAATTTCGTTTCAAACGGCGATTACGGTCTCCAGGCTCTCGAACCTGCATGGATTACATCAAACCAGATTGAAGCAGCCCGTATTGCTATGACTCGTCATATTAAGCGTGGCGGTAAAGTCTGGATCAAAATATTCCCCGACAAGCCGATTACAGAGAAGCCTGCTGAAACCCGAATGGGTTCAGGTAAAGGTTCACCTGAATATTGGGTTGCAGTGGTTAAGCCCGGCAAGGTTCTTTTTGAAATCGCCGGTGTTGAGGAAGATCTTGCACGCGAGGCTCTCCGTCTTGCAGCTATGAAGCTTCCCATCAAATGCAAATTTGTTACTAAAGAAGAAGAAAAGGGTGGTGAGCAGGAATGAAAGCCAGTGAAATCAGAAAAATGAGCGCTGAAGAACAGGAAAAGAAGCTTCAGGATTTAAAAGATGAGCTCTTTAAGCTGCGTTTCCAGCAGGCTATAAACCAGCTCGACAACCCTATGCGCATTAACGCCGTTAAAAAAGACATCGCAAGAATTAAAACTGTTCAGCGCGATGTTGAACTCCACGGCGCTAATTCATGAGAATGGAGGTAGATTTTGATGGATGAAAAAAGAAACCTCAGAAAAACTCGTGTTGGTATCGTAAGCAGCGATAAGATGGATAAGACAGTTGTTGTTTCCATTAAAGATAAGGTTAAGCATCCTCTCTACAAGAAGATCGTTAACCGCACTATCAAGCTTAAGGCACACGATGAAAACAACGAATGCGGCATCGGAGATCGCGTACTTGTTATGGAAACCCGTCCTCTTTCAAAAGACAAGAGATGGCGTGTAGTAGAAATTATCGAGAAAGCCAAATAATGGCGCAGGTGTAAGGAGGCCTATATTGTGATACAGCAAGAAAGTAACCTCAAGGTAGCCGACAACACGGGCGCTAAAGAAATTAGATGTATCCGCGTTCTCGGTGGTTCCGGCAGAAGATATGCTAACATCGGTGATGTAATCGTTGCTTCAGTTAAAAAAGCAACACCCGGTGGAGTTGTCAAAAAAGGCGAGGTTGTAAAAGCAGTTGTTGTTCGTACCGCAAGCGGTGTTCGTCGTAACGACGGTACTTATATCCGCTTCGATGAAAACGCAGCTGTTATCATCAGAGAAGATAAAAATCCCAAAGGTACTCGTATTTTCGGGCCTGTAGCAAGAGAGCT
Organism: Acutalibacteraceae bacterium; assembly: GCA_045640865.1. Classification (GTDB taxonomy): domain Bacteria; phylum Bacillota; class Clostridia; order Oscillospirales; family Acutalibacteraceae; genus CAG-488. The sequence continues at coordinate 77,735 of JAZUFU010000141.1, forward strand.
TCGTGAAAAAGATTTCACAAAGATTCTTTCACTTGCTCCCGAAGTACTTTAATCAGGGGGTGCAGAGATGAACAAAGTACATGTAAAGACCGGTGATACGGTTGTAGTAATCAATGGTAAAAACCGTGGTGCAAGAGGTAAAGTGCTTGAAGTAAGCCCCTCTGAGAACAAGGTTATCGTTGAGGGCGTTAATATCGTAACAAAGCACGTTAAACCCAAGCAGATGGGTGAACAGGGCGGCATTGTTAAGGCTGAAAGCGCTCTTTATGCAGACAAAGTTCAGCTTGTTTGCCCCAAATGCGGCCGTCCCGCAAGAGTCGGCAGCAAAGTTAACGAAAAAGGCAAGAAAGTTCGCGTTTGCAAGAAGTGCCTTGCAGAATTTGAATAAGGGAGGAACATGACACATGGCTAGATTAAAAGACACTTATCTTAACGATGTAGCTCCTGCTTTAATGAAAAAGTTCGAGTACAAGAGTGTCATGCAGATTCCCAAGCTTGACAAAATCGTTATCAACGTTGGCTGCGGCGAAGCAAGAGACAATCCCAAGGTTGTTGACGCTATCGTTTCAGATGTTATGCAGATTACAGGTCAGAAGCCCGTTCTCTGCAAAGCTAAGAAGTCAGTTGCTAACTTCAAGCTTCGTGAAGGCATGACAATCGGCGTTAAAGTTACTCTTCGCGGTGAAAGAATGTATGAATTCCTTGACAGATTCTTCAATCTTGCACTTCCCAGAGTTAGAGACTTCAGAGGAATTAACCCCAACTCATTTGACGGCAGAGGCAATTACTCCCTCGGCATCAAAGAGCAGCTTATTTTCCCTGAAATCGACTATGATAAAATCGACAAGGTTAGAGGCATGGACATTTGCTTCGTAACAACAGCTAATACAGACGAAGAAGCTCGTGAGTTACTTACTCTTATGGGCGCTCCGTTCTCAAAATAAGGAGGGATAGGACATGGCAAAACAGTCAATGAAGGTTAAGCAGGCAAGACCCGCGAAATACTCATCAAGACAGTACAACAGATGCAAAATCTGCGGCAGGCCTCATGCCTATCTCCGTAAGTACGGAGTATGCCGTATCTGCTTCAGGGAGCTTGCTCATGCAGGTCAGATCCCCGGAGTTAAAAAAGCAAGTTGGTAAAAGAGCAGTTGCATAAAGGAGGTTGACGGTATGCAGATTACTGATTCCATCGCCGACATGTTGACAAGAATCCGTAACGCAAGTTCGGCAAAACATGATTCGGTTAAGGTTCCCGCATCCAACATGAAGAAAGCGATTGCTCAGATTCTTGTTGATGAGGGCTATATTAAAGGTTTTAAAGTTGAAGACGACGGCAAGCAGGGCGTTATCGAAATCGCTCTCAAGTACGGCGAAAACAAAGCTTCAGCTATCACAGGTTTACGCAGAGTTTCCAAGCCCGGCCTGCGTATTTACACAAGCTGTGAGGATATGCCCAAGGTTATGAAAGGCCTCGGCATCGCAATCCTTTCAACTTCAAAGGGTATTATGACTGATAAGGACGCTCGCAAAGCCAACGTCGGCGGCGAAGTTCTTGCGTTTATCTGGTAAGGAGGGTGCTGTAAAATGTCTCGTATTGGTAAATTACCGATTATTATTCCGGCAGGCGTTGATGTAGAAATCGACGGCAGCACTGTTACAGTTAAAGGCCCCAAGGGCGAACTTACCAGAACAGTGCACAGCAACATCACAGTTGAAAAAGACGGCGCAACAATCAAGGTTACCCGTCCTGACGATAACAAAGTTAACAGATCACTTCATGGTCTTACAAGAACTCTTATCGCCAACATGATTCAGGGTGTTAACGAAGGCTACAGCAAAGATCTTGAAATCATCGGTATCGGTTACCGTGTAAGTAAAGAAGGCGACGCTCTCAACATGAACATCGGTTATTCACATCCCGTTGTTATGACTCCTCCCGAGGGAGTTACCGTTGAGGTTATCTCACCCGTATCACCCGCAAAGATTCGTATTTCCGGTGCTGATAAGCAGAAGGTAGGTCAGTTTGCCGCAAATGTACGCGAAAAGCGTCCCCCGGAGCCTTACAAGGGCAAAGGCATCAAGTATGCTGATGAAGTTATCCGCCGTAAGGAAGGTAAAGCCGGTAAGGGCGGCAAATAATAGTCTAAACGAAGGAGTGAAACACTTATGGTTACAAGACCAGACAGTAAAAAGGCAAGAATCAAACGCCACAAGAGAGTGCGCGGTAAGATTTCAGGCACAGCAGAGTGTCCTCGCCTTAATGTATTCCGCTCTCTGCAGCATATCTACGCTCAGTTAATAGACGATGTACAGGGTGTTACCCTTGTATCTGCCTCAACTGTAGAAAAGGATTTTGAGGAATACGGCGGAAACAAATCCGCAGCTCACAAAGTGGGCGAAATGTTAGCAAAGCGCGCTGCTGACAAAGACATCACAGAGTGTGTTTTTGACCGTGGCGGTTACATTTATCACGGCCGTGTGCAAGAGCTGGCCGAAGGCGCCCGTGAGGGCGGCCTCAAGTTCTAAGTGAGGAGGAATTACTTTTGGCTAAGATTGATGCATCGGCTATGGAGCTCCAGGAGAGAGTTGTTACCATTAACCGCGTATCCAAGACCGTAAAAGGTGGTCGTATCTATAAGTTCGCAGCACTTGTTGTTGTTGGCGACGGTAACGGCACAGTTGGTTTTGGTATCGGTAAGTCAGGCGAAGTTCCTGACGCAATCCGCAAAGGCATTGAAGATGCAAAGAAAAATCTTATCAAGGTTTCGCTTAAGGGTACAACAATTCCCCACGAAATCACTGGTAAGTTCGGCGCAGGTGTTGTTCTTCTTAAACCCGCAGCACCCGGTACCGGCGTTATCGCAGGCGGCCCCGTTCGTGCCGTTGTTGAAACAGTAGGCATTAAGGACATCCGTTCCAAGGCTCTGCGTTCCAACAATCCCTGCAATGTTGTAAGAGCTACTATCGACGGACTTTCAAAGCTTCGCGATGTTAACGAAGTTTCAGCAGTTCGCGGTAAATCAGCAAAAGAAATTTTAGGTTAAGGAGGGTGGACAATATGGCAAAAGTACAGGTTAAACTTGTTAAGAGCTTAATCGGCAGCAAAAAGGATCAGATTGCCACCGCCCATGCACTTGGTCTTCATAAAATCGGCGATACTTCGGTTCAGCCCGATAATCCCCAGACAGCTGGTAAGGTAAAGAAGATTTCTCACCTTATCGAAGTCAGTGAAGCATAAGCAAGGAGGTGCGAAGTATGAAGTTGCACGAACTTTCACCGGCCGCCGGTTCAACAAAAGAACGCAAGCGTATCGGTAGAGGTCCCGCTTCCGGCCAGGGTAAAACCGCCGGTAAAGGTCATAAGGGTCAGCTGGCCCGTGCAGGCAGAGGTATGAGAGCCGGTTTTGAAGGCGGTCAGATGCCTTTGCAGAGAAGACTCCCCAAGAGAGGCTTCAACAACATCTTCCGCAAGGAAGTAGTTGCAATTAATGTATCAGACCTTGAAGCTAAATTTGAGAACGGCGCTGTAGTTGATACAGAAGCTCTCAAGGCAGCAGGTCTTGTTAAAAATTACTTTGACGCTGTTAAGGTTCTCGGTAACGGAACACTTACCAAGGCTCTTGAGGTTAAAGTAAATGCTTATTCTGAGTCCGCTAAACAGAAAATCGAGGCGGCAGGCGGAAAGGCTGAGGTGATTTGACATGTTTAAAACATTTGTTAATGCATGGAAAATCCCTGAAATCAGAAAGAAAATCCTTTTCACCGCACTTATCCTCTTCATTTTCCGCGTAGGCTGCGCTATTCCCGTTCCTTTCGTTAACGTTGGCGAAGGCGGAATCTTCGATTTCGCAAAAGATGCTTCCGTTCAGGGAACATTCATGGAATACCTCACAATGATGACTGGTGATGCTTTCAACTACGGTACAATCTTCGCAATGTCGATTACACCCTACATCAACAGCTCCATTATTATGCAGCTTCTCACAGTTGCTATCCCCGCCCTTGAAAGACTTTCAAAGGACGGCGAAGAAGGACGCAAAAAGATTGCTTCTATTACAAGATTTGTAACAGTTGCTCTCGGTCTTCTTCAGAGTACCGCTTATTACTTCTACCTCAGAGGTAACGGTTACCTCCTCGGTGATGCAAACGGCGTTGCTTTCAAAGGCTTCTCAGCAGTTCTTCAGGCAATTGTTATCATCGGCGTTCTCACAGCCGGTACAGCCCTTATCATGTGGCTCGGCGAGCAGATTAACGCAAACGGTATAGGAAACGGTATTTCCCTTATCCTCTTCGTAGGTATCGTATCTCGTATTCCTACACTCATTACCCAGTTCTATTCACCCGATGGCGGTTACATTTCAAAGGGCGGCGCTTACGCAGTTCTTACAATCGCCACAACAATAATCCTTATCCTTATGATGGCTTACATCGTATGGATGGATAATGCTGAGCGCAGAATTCCTGTTCAGTACGCTAAGAGAGTTGTAGGTCGTAAGATGTACGGCGGACAGAACACTCATATTCCGATTAAGGTTAATATGTCAGGCGTTATGCCCATCATCTTCGCTTCATCAATCCTCTCTCTTCCTCCCACGATCGACCTTTTCGTTCGCTCAAAGGAAGGCACAGGTCTCAACACATTCTTCAGCATTTTCAAGACAAGCCACTGGGCATACGGAATCATGTATTTCGTTCTGATAATTGCTTTTGCTTACTTCTATGCAAGTATTCAGTATAATCCCATCGAGATGGCTAACAACATCCGCAAAAACGGCGGTGCCATCATGGGTATCCGTCCCGGTAAACCCACTTCTGATTATATCGCAAGCATCCTGTCAAGAATTACATTGCTTGGCGCACTTCTTCTCAGCGTTGTTGCTCTTTTCCCGATTCTGTTCCAGCAGATCACAAAGGCATGCAACCACGAGATGGCTATTTCACTCGGCGGTACTTCAATCATCATCCTTGTAGGTGTTGCACTTGAAACCGTTAAGCAGCTTGAATCTCAGATGATGATGCGTCATTACAAGGGCTTCCTTGACTAATTCAGGAGGAAAGATTATGAATCTTATTCTTTTAGGCGCACCGGGCGCAGGAAAGGGAACGCAGGCAGAGGTTATCTGCAACAAGCTTTCCATTCCTGCCATCTCAACAGGCAACATTATCCGTGAAGCTCTTTCAAAGGGCACGGAAATGGGTCTTAAAGCAAAGTCTTTCATCGACGCAGGTCAGCTCGTTCCCGACGAAGTTGTTATCGGCATCATCAAAGAAAGACTTGCAAAGGATGACTGCCGGAACGGTTTCATCCTTGACGGTTTTCCCCGCACGATTCCTCAGGCAGAGGCTCTCGACGCAATGGGCATTGTTATTGACAAGGTCATTGATATTGAGGTTCCCGATGAGAAAATCGTAAAGAGAATGTCAGGCAGACGCGTTTGCTCTTCATGCGGAGCTTCTTATCACCTTGAGTATAAGAAACCCGAAAAGGAAGGCATCTGCAATAACTGCGGCAGTCCTCTTGTTCAGCGTAAGGACGACCACCCCGACACAGTTCTTGACAGACTCAAGGTTTACCACGAGCAGACCGAGCCTCTCAAGGATTACTATCAGAAAGCGGGAACGCTCAAGATAGTTGAAGGCCAGGAGGAAGTTGCTGATACAACAGCACTCACTCTTAAGGCATTGGAGGATTAAGCATGATAGTGCTCAAGACTAATCGAGAGTTAGCACTTATGCGCGAAGCGTGTGCTATATCGGCTGGAGCATTAAAAATAGCAGGGGAGGCTGTCGAGCCCGGCGTTACAACCGCTGAAATCGACAAGCTTGCCTACGATTACATTAAGGCTCAGGGCGCAGAACCCAATTTCCTTAATTACGGAGGCTTCCCCGCTACCGCATGCATTTCCATAAATGACGAGGTCATTCACGGAATTCCCGGAAACAGAGTAATCAAGGCGGGCGACATCGTCAGCATTGATTTAGGAGCAAAAATCCACGGCTTTAACGGCGACAATGCTGCTACTTTCGCGGCGGGGGATATTTCTCCCGAAGCGAAGCGGCTGTGCGACACCACGAGAGAAAGCCTTTACGAGGGCATCTCAAAGGCTGTTGCTGGCGGCAGAATCGGCGATATCGGCGCGGCGGTTGCTTCCTACTGCGAAAAGAGAGGCTTCTCCGTTGTCCGCGATTATGTCGGCCACGGAGTTGGCAAGAATCTCCATGAAGACCCGAGTGTACCGAATTTCGGCACCCCCGGCAGAGGTGTGCGGCTGTTGCCCGGCATGACAATTGCCATTGAGCCCATGATAAATATGGGCAAAGCGGGAGTTAAACAGTTATCTGACGGTTGGACGGTTAAAACAAAAGACGGTTCACTGTCCGCGCACTTTGAACACACGGTGGCAATTACACCAGACGGACCAAAGATTATGACCGTGATATGAGGAGGAGAGAGCTATGTCAAAACAGGATATGCTTGAGCTTGAAGGCAAGGTAATTGAGGCACTGCCCAATGCCACATTTCAGGTAGAGCTGGAAAACGGACACAGAATTTTAGCCCACATCTCGGGCAAGCTTCGTATGAACTATATACGAATCCTTCCCGGCGACAAGGTAACGGTTGAGGTTTCACCCTACGACCTTACAAGAGGGCGCATCACATGGCGTTCAAAATAATAACGCATAACACACAAATAGCTAAATTTAAAGGCTAATTTTTAAGGAGGGCATTCAATATGAAAGTCAGACCTTCTGTAAAGAAAATTTGCGAGAAGTGCAAGATTATTAAGCGCAAGGGAAAAGTAATGGTTATCTGTGAAAATCCCAAGCACAAACAGCGCCAGGGTTAATCCGGCGCAAACCATTCAATGGAGGTGCAACTGACAAATGGCGCGTATTTCAGGTGTTGACCTGCCCAGAGAAAAAAGAGTAGAAATCGCTCTTACTTATATCTATGGTATAGGTCGCAAAACAGCAAGCGACATTATCGCTGCTACCGGTGTAAATCCTGACATCAGAGTTAAGGATTTAACCGAAGAAGATGTATCAAAACTGCGTGAGTACATCGACCATAATGTTAAGGTCGAAGGTGATCTTCGCAGAGAGACCGCTTTTGATATCAAGAGACTTATCGAAATCGGTTGCTATCGCGGTGTTCGTCACCGTAAGGGTCTGCCCGTAAGAGGACAGCGTTCAAAGACAAACGCCCGTACACGCAAAGGTCCCAAGAAGACCATTGCAAACAAGAAGAAATAAGGAGGTAGAATTATGGCACCTAAGGGTTCCGCTAAAAAAGGCACTGCTACACGCAGACGCCGTGAGCGTAAAAACATAGAGCGCGGAGCAGCTCATATTCAATCCACCTTCAACAACACAATTGTTACCATCACCGACACTCAGGGTAATGCGGTTTCATGGGCAAGCGCTGGTGAGATGGGCTTCAGAGGCTCTAAGAAATCAACTCCCTTCGCAGCTCAGACAGCTGCTGAGGTTGCAGCAAAGGCTGCTATCGAGCACGGTATGAAAACAGTTGAGGTTTACGTTAAAGGCCCCGGTCAGGGTCGTGAAGCTGCAATCAGAGCATTGCAGACAGCAGGTCTGGATGTAACAATGATTAAGGACGTTACTCCCATTCCTCACATCGGCTGCCGTCCGCCTAAGAGAAGACGCGTATAAACCTATAATTTCAGGAGGTGTAACTACATGGCAAGATATACCGGTGCGGTATGTAAATTGTGCCGCCGCGAGGGCAAAAAGCTGTTTTTAAAGGGTGAAAGATGTTACTCATCAAAGTGCGCTTTAGAGCGTCGTTCATATGCTCCCGGTCAGCATGGTCAGAGCCGCAAAAAGACTTCAGAATACGGTTTACAGCTTCGTGCCAAACAGCAGGCAAGACGCTACTACGGTATTAACGAGAGTCAGTTCCACAAATATTTTCTTATGGCTGAGCGCAAGCAGGGCATGACAGGTGAAAACCTTCTTCGTATCTGCGAGAGCCGCCTTGACAATGTTGTTTATCTTCTCGGCTGGGCTAACTCCAGAGCAGAAGCAAGACAGCTTGTTTTACACAATCATTACCTTGTAAACGGCAAGAAGGTAAACATTCCTTCAATCCTTCTCAAAGCTGGCGATACATTAGCCATCAAAGAAGGCAGCCGCGACAGTGAAAAGATTAAAGCGGTATTGGAAACAAACGGTGCTCGTCCCGTTCCCCAGTGGCTTGACAAGGCATCAGATTATGAAGCAAAAATCATAAACCTTCCCGACCGTGAGATGATTGCTGCTCCCGTTGAAGAGCATCTTATCGTCGAGTTCTATTCAAAATAATATAAAACAACACTGTATTTTACAAGGAGGGTTTTGAATGATAGGATTTGAAAAGCCCAGAATCGAAACAGCTGAAGTTTATCCTGACGGAACTTACGGCAGATTCGTTGTAGAACCCCTTGAAAGAGGATACGGTATGACTCTCGGCAACAGCCTGAGAAGAGTACTCCTTTCCTCCCTCCCGGGTTATGCAATCACATCTGTTAAAATCGATGGAATTCTTCATGAGTTCTCAACCATTCCCGGAGTAAAAGAAGATGTAACAGAGATAGTTCTTAATCTCAAGAGCGTTATTCTTAAAATTCACGGCGACGGCCCCAAAACAATGTATGTTGACATGAAGGGCCCCGGAGAGCTCACAGCGGGCTGCTTTAAGTATGATTCAGAGGTTGAAATCCTCAACCCCGATCTTCACATCGCATCCCTTGATTCCGATGCCAACGTCGTTATGGAGCTTACCTGCGACAAGGGCAGAGGATATGTGTCAGCAGAAAGAAATAAGGCAGAGCTTGAACTGCCTATCGGCGATATAGCTGTTGACTCAATTTTTTCGCCTGTTCTTAAAGTTAATTACACAGTCGAGAACACACGTGTCGGCCAGATAACCGACTATGACA